>NZ_JAQIJT010000001.1:0-300000 GCF_036946125.1 Sphingomonas adhaesiva | reverse complement strand
GCGACGATCACCGCGCCGCGCCCGCGCGTCGAGCTGGTGAGCCGCAACGTGGAGACGCCGCCGGTCGAGGGGGGCGTGACGCTGAACCTGCCCGACAATGCGCTGTCGCCGGAGGCGCGGCTGACCTTCTCGGTGCGGGCGGTGAACACGCGGCTGAGCGCGGGCGACGCGATCGAGGTGGCGATCGCGGACGATACCGCGACCGCGAGGCTCACCGTGGCGTCGGGCGCGCTCCAGCTGCTCGGCGGCGACGTCGCGGTGGGCGCGCTGGTGCCGAAGGAGGCGCTGGGCGCGGCGGCGGTGGGGCCGATCAAGATGCGGCTGGTGCAGGGCGACCTGACGGGCGAATGGCAGCCGCTGGCGCGCGTCGTCCGGCTGCCCGCGGTGACGGCGCTCGCCTGCCCCGCGGCGGGGGCGTGTACGCTGGCGGGGGAGCGGCTGTTCCTGATCGCCGCGGTGTCGCCGGAGGAGACGTTCGCGAAGGCGCAGGCGGTGCCGCTGGGGTTCGTCGGTACCACGCTGGAGGTGCCCCGGCCCGCGGCGGGGACGCTGTACCTGAAGCTGCACGACGCCCCCGACGACGCGGTGGCGGTGACGGTCCCGACGGGGAAGAAGAAGGGGCGCTGAGGGGGCCGGGCCGCCCTACGATCGGTCCGTCATCCCCGCGAAGGCGGGGATCCAGAAACGCAGCCGTTGTTGATGAAGCCGCGCCACCTGCGTGTCTGGATTCCCGCCTGCGCGGGAATGACGGGACATCAGACGACCAGCGTCACCGACATCGCGATCCGCTTCTCGCCCCCCGGCGCGACCTCGAAGATCCCCGGCTTGTCGCGGAAATCGCCGGTATAGCCATGCGGATCGGCATGGCCGTGCCACGGCTCGACGCAGACATAGGCCGCGCCCGGCTTCGTCCAGATGCCCAGCATCGGCGTGTCGGGAAAGGCGATGTCGAGCTGCGGGCCGTCCGACGCGCCGTAGCGGACCGCATCCGAATGAACCGGGTTCCAGACCAAAGCATCGGGGACGAACAGCTCGTCCCTGAGGTGCAGCACCCGGCCGTCGAGCGGGGAGGGGACCTCGTGCGGCGCGATCGTGCCGTCGGGCTCGATCGCCTTGAGCATGCCGGGTTCGTCGCGGTCGAAGGTGATGCGGTGATCGCTGCGCGCGCGGCCATAGGGCAGCGGCCAGGCGAAGGCGGGGTGGAAACCGAAGCTGGCGGGCAGCGACACGTCCGCCGCCGGGTTCGTGATCGTAACGTCGATCGCCAGCGTCGCATCGGTGACGGTGAACGCGATCTCCAGCCGGAAGGCGAAGGGATAGGCGGCGCGGGTCTGCGCATCGTCGGTCAGGACGAAGACCGCGCGCGTATCGCTTTCGCGCGTCGCGACGAAATCGCGGCGGCGCGCGAAGCCGTGCTTGGGCATCGGATAGTCGCGCCCGTCGAGACGGATGATCTCGCCCGCGGGGGCGCCGACCACCGGAAACAGGATCGGCGCGCGCCCGGTCCAGAAGCGCGGATCCGCATCGGTCATCAATTCGCGCCCATCGGCGTCGGTGATCGACGACAATTGCGCCCCGTGCGGGTCGATCGCCGCGCCCAGCCGCGCGTTGCCGATGCGGATCCAGTCGTCAGCCACGCAATTGCGCTCCCTGTTTGGCGGCGGCGGCCACCACCTTGTCGCTGATCGCCTTCAGATCGGCGTCGGTGAAGCTCTTCTCGCCCGGTTGCAGGACGATTTCGACCGCCACGGACTTGTGTCCCTCCGCCACGCTCGTGCCGGTGAACACGTCGAACACGCGCGCGCGGACGATCGCGGCCTTGTCCGCGCCCTTCACCGCACGGGTCAGCGCCTCGGCGGTCACCGCCTCGGGCACCAGGAACGCGAAGTCGCGGCGTACCGGCTGGAGCGTGGGCGGGGCATAGGCGGCGCGCATGAAGCCGGCGCCGCGCTTCGCCGGGATCGCATCGAGATACAGTTCGACCGCGACGACCGCGCCCGACAGATCGAACGCCTTCAGGATCGCGGGGTGGACCGCGCCGAACGCCGCCAGCACCGTCTTCGGCCCCAGCCGCAGCGTGCCCGAGCGGCCGGGGTGGAAGGCCGCGCCCGCCTCCCCCATGACCTGCAGGTTGTCGATCGGCGCGCCCGCCGCGGCGAGCAGCGCGAGCGCCTCGGCCTTGGCATCGAAGGCGTCGAACGGTGCGGCCTTGCCCGCCCGCCACCCGCGCGGCCGGCGGTCGCCCGCGAGCACGACGCCCAGCGTCGCGCGCTCCTTGGGCGCGCCGTTGTCGTCGAGATAGCGGCGGCCGATCTCGAACAGCCGCACGCCGTCCGCGCCCTGCCGCAGGTTGCGCTCGGCGGCGGACAGCAGCCCCGGCAGGAGCGAGGGACGCATGACCTTCAGCAGCTCGCTGATCGGGTTGGCAACGCGCCACGGCGCCCCGCCGAAGGCGGCGGCCTGCTCCTCCGGGATGAAGCTCCACGTCACCGCTTCATCCATCCCGCGCGCGGCGGCGGCACGGCGGACGCGGCGCTCGATGCGCTGTTCGGGCGTCGCGGTCGGGACGGCGACGCCCGCGGGGCGGGGCAGCGGCGTCGAGGGCACCTTGTCCAGCCCCTCGATTCGGATCACTTCCTCGACCAGGTCGGCGGGGCCGTCGATGTCGCGCCGCCACGTCGGCACCGTCACCTGCCAGTCGCTCGCGACCGTGAAGCCGAGCGACTCCAGGATCGCGCGCTGACGGTCGGCGGGAATCGCGAGCCCGCCCAGCGTCTCGCTGCGCGCCGGGTCATAGGCATGCGCGCGCGGTGCCAGCGGCGGCTCGCCGCTGCGCGTCACCGCGCTGGCGGTGCCGCCGCACAGGTCGAGCACCAGCCGCGTGGCGATCGCGAGGCCGTCGTCGAGGAAGGCGGGGTCCACCCCGCGCTCGAACCGCTGGCGCGCGTCGCTGGTCAGCGCCAGCTTCTGCCCCGTCCGCGCGATCGTGTCGGGATCGAAGAAGGCGCATTCGATGACGACGTCGGTCGTGGATTCGGAAACGCCCGATTCCTCGCCGCCCATGATGCCGCCGATGTCGTGCACCTTCTGCGCGTCCGCGATGGCGGTCATCGTTTCGTCCAGCGTGTAGGTGCGGCCGTTGAGCGCCAGCACCTGCTCGCCGCCGCGCGCTTTCCGCGCGACCAGCCCGCCCGACAGCGTCGCCGCGTCATAGACGTGCAGCGGGCGGCCGAGGTCGATCGAAACGTAATTGGTGATGTCGACCAGCGCGCTGATCGGCTTCTGTCCGACGGCGCGCAGCCGCCTGGCCATCCACTCCGGCGCGGCGCCGTTGGTGAGGCCGCGGACGGACTGCGCATAGAAAGCGGGGCAGCCGGCAGCGTCGTCGGTGCGCACGTCGGGGCCGGGGCCCTCGCCCGCGACCGCTTCGACCGCGAGCGGCTTGAGCATGCCCACCCCCGCGGCGGCGAGGTCGCGCGCGATGCCGCGCACGCCCATGCAATCCTGCCGGTTGGGGGTGACGGAGATGTCGATCACCGGATCGGACAGCCCGGCGTAATCGGCAAACGCCGTGCCGACCGGCGCGTCCGCGGGCAGCTCGATGATGCCGTCGTGGTCGTCGCCCAGCTCCAGCTCGCGGGTCGAGCACATCATGCCGTTCGATTCGACCCCGCGGATTGCCGCGACCTTCAGCACCATGCCGTTGGCGGGGACCTCCGCGCCCGGCCGGCCGAACACGCCGATCAGGCCGGCTCGCGCGTTGGGCGCGCCGCAGACGACCTGCAAGGGGCCGTCACCCGCGTCGACCGAGAGGACCTGAAGCTTGTCCGCCTGCGGATGGCGCTCGGCGGTCAGCACGCGCGCGACGGTGAAGCCGGTCAGCCTGGCGGAGGGGTCCTCGACCCCCTCGACCTCCAGCCCGATGCGGGTGAGCGCCTCGACGATCGCATCGAGCGATGCATCGGTGTCGAGATGGTCCTTGAGCCAGGAAAGGGTCAGTTTCATCGGTTCTACTTCTGGTCAGGGTAGCGGATCAGGCAGCGGTGCCGACGCCGCCGGACAGGGTCGGTACGTCGAGCGCGGCGAAGCCGTAGTGCTTCAGCCAGCGCACGTCCGCCTCGAACACCGGGCGCAGGTCGTCGATGCCGTATTTCAGCATCGCCAGCCGGTCGATCCCGCAGCCGAAGGCGAAGCCCTGCCACTCGTTCGGATCGAGCCCGCAGGCGGCGATGACGCGCGGGTGGACCATGCCGCTGCCCAGCACCTCCATCCAGCCCTCGCTGCCACCGATGACGCGCTTGCCCTTCTCGATCGAGAAGCCGACGTCGACCTCGGCGGAGGGTTCGGTGAAGGGGAAATAGCTGGGGCGCAGCCGCAGAACGACGTCGTCGCGCTCGAAATAGGCGCGCAGGAACGTCTCCAGCGTCCATTTCAGGTGCGCCAGCGTGATGCCCTTGTCGATCACCAGCCCCTCGACCTGGTGGAACATCGGCGTGTGCGTGGCGTCCCAGTCGGAGCGATAGACGCGGCCCGGCGCGATGATGCGGATCGGTTCGCCCGCGCCGTTCCGACGTTTGGCGACCTCCACCATGGTGCGGATCTGGACGGGCGAGGTGTGCGTGCGCAGGACCATGGGCGCGCTTTGCGCGCCGTCCCCGGCAACGCCGGGGCCGTCGCCGGCCGATCTCGCCATAGGCTCGATGTAGAACGTATCCTGCATCGCCCGCGCCGGATGCGTCTCGGGGATGTTGAGCGCGCCGAAATTGTGCCAGTCGTCCTCGATCTCCGGGCCGGTCGCGACCGCGAAGCCCAGGTCGGCGAAGATCTCCGCCAGTTCGTCCATGACCTGGCTGACCGGGTGGACGGTGCCCGGTGCGACCGTGTCGACCGGCAGCGTCATGTCGAGCGCCTCGCTGGCCAGCTGTGCGTCGAGCGCGGCCTGTTCCAGCACGGCCTTGCGCGCCGCGATCGCGTTCGTCACCGCCTCGCGCAGCCCGTGGATCGCGGGGCCGCGCACCTGCCGCTCCTCGGGCGAGAGCGCGCCCATCGTCTTGAGCAGCTGCGTGACCCGCCCCTGCTTGCCCAGCGCATCGACGCGCACCGCATCCAGCGCATCGAGCGAGACGCTCGCATCGATCGCGGCGAGGAGGTGGGCCTTGAGGTCGTCGGTGTCGGTCATGCGTCGTTTCCGTTCGTCGTCGCGGCCAGGCCCATTGCGAGCGCGAGGTCTGCCCAGTGCGGGTTGGTGCCCTCGATCAATCGCAGCTTCCAGTCGCGATTCCATTTCTTGAGCTGCTTCTCGCGCGTGATCGCGGCCTCCATCGTGTCGGCCATTTCAAACCACACCAGTCGCGTTACGCCGTAGCGGGTGGTGAAGCCTTCGATCAATCCTTCGCGATGCTGGACGATGCGGCTTTCAAGGTTTGAGGTGACACCTGTATAGAGCGTCCCGTGCTGTCCGCTGGCGAGGATGTAGACGCACGGTTGCTTCATGACACCACCTCCACCCCGTCATCCCCGCGCAGGCGGGGATCCAGATACGCTGCCGTCGCGATATATCACGCGCACCTCCGTTTCTGGATTCCCGCCTGCGCGGGAATGACGAAAGGGGGCAGGGAGACGGACAAAAAAGAAGGGCGCCGGTGTTGCCACCGGCGCCCCGCCTCTCGTCCTCGCGTCAGGTCGCTCAGGCGGCCTGCGGGAGGGCCGCCTTCGCCTGCGCGATGATGGCGCTGAACGCCTCGCCTTCGTGCATCGCGATGTCGGCCAGGACCTTGCGGTCCAGCTCGACGCCGGCCAGCTTCAGCCCGTGCATGAACTGGCTGTAGCTCAGCCCCTCGGCGCGGACGCCGGCGTTGATGCGCTGGATCCACAGGCCGCGGAAGGTGCGCTTCTTCACCTTGCGGTCGCGATAGGCGTACTGGCCGGCCTTCTCGACCGCCTGACGGGCGACCCGGATCGTGTTCTTGCGACGACCGCGATAGCCCTTGGCCTGTTCCAGGATGTTCTTGTGCTTGGCGCGAGTGGTTACGCCCCGCTTGACGCGTGCCATATGCTATTCCTTCCCGTCGCTCAGTTCAGGCCGTACGGCGCCCAGGCCTTCACCGTCGCGGTGTCGGCCTTCGACAGCACCTTGGTGCCGCGGTTCTGGCGGATGTACTTGCCGGTGTGATGCAGCAGGCGGTGGCGCTTGCCGGCTACGCCGTGCTTCAGCATGCCCGACGCGGTCATCTTGAAGCGCTTCTTCACGCCACTCTTGGTCTTGAGCTTGGGCATTTTGGTCCTTTCGTCTGCAGCGAAATGACTGGAACGGCCGCGGCAGCCCTGGAAGGCCGGGCCGTTCGTCAAGCGCCATGTCGCTCATGGAAGCGGGCCCCCTAGCCGCTGCGGCGGCGAAAAGCAACCGCGGAACCCGCGACGCTGCCGGCGATTGTGCCGGGATGGCAACGACCGCGCCCCCGGTGTCCGCCGCGACCCCGCCTCACCGCGGCTGGCGCATCGCGCGCGCCGTCGCGCTGGGCCTGCTGACGGCGATCGCGGCGGCGTGGTTGGTGCTCTTCATCACCAAGGGACGGTTCCTGAAGCGCCCGTTCGAGTCGATCGTCGGCCGCCTGACCGGGCGCGAGGTGCAGGTGGGTGGCGATTTCCAGCTGTATTTCGCGCCGTGGCATATCGCATTCCGCGCCGAGGGGCTGCGCATCTCCAACCCCGGCTGGGCGACGCGGCCCTATCTCTTCACCGCCGACCGCATCGATTCGCGCATCGCGCCGCTGTCGCTGCTGTGGGGCAAGCGGCACCTGTCGTGGCTGGACCTCACCAACGGCGCGGTCGACCTGGAGTGGGACGCGGCGCACCGCACCAACAGCTGGACCTTCGGCGCGCCGAAGCAGGGGGGCAAACCGCTCGACCTGCCGCGGATCGACCGCGCGACGGCGACGGGCACGACGGTGCGCTACCGCGATCCGCGGATGCGGCTGGTCGCCGATCTGAAGCTCGATACGATCCGCTCCACCGACGCGCGAATCGGCGATGCGGTGGGGGTGCGGGGCGGCGGACGGCTGCGCGACACGCCGTTCACGGTCGCGGCGCGGCTGCTGTCGCCCGACGCGACCGTGGCGCGCGGGCGGAACGAGCTGGTGCTGCGCGCGCGCGCCGCGGGGAACGTGATCGACGTGGCGGGCACGCTGCCGAGCATCGCCGCGGTGGAGAACGTGCCGCTGGCGGTACGCGCGCGGGGACGCAATCTGGCGAGCCTGCTCGACATCATCGGCGTCGTCATCCCCAACACCCGCGACTATCGCCTGCGCGCGCAGCTGGTGCAGAGCGGGCAGGAATATCGATTCACGCGGATCGCCGGCACGTTCGGCGACAGCGACGTCGCCGGGCGGCTGACCGTCTCTAACGGCGAGCGGCTGCACCTCGATTCGCAGCTCGAAACCAAGCGACTCGATATCGTCGATGCGGCACCGTTCATCGGCTACAATCCCGATATCGTCGCGGCAAGGGGCGCCGTCGCCGCGGCGGCGGCGACCGGCGCGGGTCCGCAACGCATCATGCCCGATGCCGAATTGCCGGTCGCGACGATGCAGCGGTTCGATGCCGACCTGAAATGGCGGATCGGCACGCTGCGGTCGCGCCGCGTGCCGATCAGCGACGTGGACGTGACGCTCGCGCTCGACCGCGGCCGGCTGGCGCTGTCGCCGCTGACCTTCGCGATGGCGCGCGGCAACGTCGCGGCGGATGCGGTATTCGATACGCGGCAGCGACCGAGCGCGGTGCGCTACGACATCCGTCTGGCGCCGACACCGATGGCGCGGCTGCTCGCGGGATACGGCGTGGCGGAGGCGGGCACGACGGGCACGATCCGCGGGCGTATCCAGCTGGCCGGGCGGGGCGACACGATCCACGATTCGCTGGCGACCGCGAACGGGCGGATCGCCTTCGTGATGCCCGCCGGCACGCTGTGGACGCGCAACGTCGAGCTGTCGGAGCTCGATATCGGCACGTTCGTCCAGAAGATGTTCCAGGATGAGCTGAAGGAGCCCGTGAGGATCAATTGCGGGCTGGTCGCCTTCACCGTGCGCGGCGGGGTGGCGGCGACCGACCCGATCCTGATCGACACGACCAAGAACGTGATCCTGGGCCGCGGCGGGTTCAGCTTCCGCGACGAATCGGTCGATCTGGCGATCCGCGCCGACGCGAAGAAGTTCAGCCTGTTCTCGGGCCAGTCCCCGGTGGGGATCGGCGGCACGTTCGCCGATCCCGGATTGCGCGTGATCTCCCCGCAATTGCTCGCCCGCGCCGGGGCGGGGCTGGGGCTGGCGGTGGTGGCGACGCCGATCGCCGGCCTGCTCGCCTTCATCGATCCGGGCGATGCGAAGGCGGCGCAATGCGGCCCCGTGCTGGGCGCCAGGACCGCCGCGGCGCAGCGCACCGACACCGGGGAGCCGCGCAAGGATGTCGGTAACGGCCAGACGGGCGAGGCGGCGCCCAAACGGAAGAAGTTCCTGGGCATCTTCTGACGGTAGGCGAAACCTCTGCGCAACTCAGTTCCCTGTTCCCCGGCGAGGGCCGGGGCCCAGCTGGGGGACGGTGGTAACAGACGGAAAAGCCACGCCAACTGGGCCCCGGCCTGCGTCGGGGAACGGCGAACTCGTCGAGCGATCCACGACGTTCGCTGAGGTCTCGACTGGATCCGGGGTCCCGCTCTTGACGGCGGGCTCAGTAGAAGCGGGGCTCTCGCTCAAGGCCGGGTGACGGATTATCGGCCGTGATGGTCATGGTGATCGTGGTGATCGTGATGCTGCTGGTGCAGCGCCTCCAGCACGTCGTCGGTGCGCGCGGGGTCGCCGATCGCCAGCACATGCCCCTCGCTCGCCGCGGTCAGCGGATCGCCGTTCCAGTCGCACATCCGCCCGCCCGCCCCCTCGACGATCGGCGCCAGCGCGGCGAAGTCGTAGAGTTGCAGCCCGGACTCGCACACCACGTCGAGGTGCCCGCTCGCCAGCAGCCCGTAATTGTAGCAGTCCCCGCCGTACACCGGCCCCTGCCGCGGCGCCCCGCCGCTCGCCGCCGCGATCAGCGCCATGTAATGCGGCACGTCGCCCTCGCCGAACAGATGCGGGCTGGTGGTGGCGACGATCGCTCCCTCCAGCGCGGGACAGGCGCGGGTGCGCGCGGGTGCGCCGTTGAATTCGGTCGCGTGGCCCGCGACCCCGATCCAGCGCTCGCGCTGCACCGGCTGGTCGATGACGCCCAGCACCGGCCAGCCATCCTCCACCAGCGCGATCAGCGTGCCGAAGATGGCGCGCCCGACGGTGAAGCTGCGGGTGCCGTCGATCGGATCGAGGATCCATTGCCGCCCGGTGACGCCCTCCTTGATCCCGTGCTCCTCCCCGACGATGCCGTCGCCGGAGCGCTCCGCGTCGAGGATGCGGCGCATCGCTTCCTCCGCCTCGCGGTCGGCACGGGTGACGGGGGAACGGTCCGCCTTCATCTCCACCCCGGCGGGCTGGCGGAAATAGGGGCGGATCACCGCACCTGCGGCGTCGGCGAGGCGATGGGCGAGCGCGATATCGGCGGGGCGGACGGGCATCGCTACCGCCTATCGCGCAGGGATCGTGCGCGCTAGGGTGCGGGCGATTTCAGGAGAACGATCCCATGCGCCTGCTGCCCCTCGCCGCGCTCGCCCTCACGCTCGCCGTCCCTGCCGAAGCGGCGCTCGCCCCCGGGGCGGTCGCGCCCGCGTTCAGCACCCGTGGCGCGGTCGCGGGCAAGGTGGTCGCGATCGACCTGAAGCAACAGCTGCGGAAGGGGCCGGTGGTGCTCTATTTCTTCCCGGCCGCCTTCACCTCCGGCTGCAACGCCGAGGCGCGCGCGTTCGCGGAGAAGGTCGATGCGTTCAAGGCGGCGGGCGCGACCGTGATCGGCATGTCCGCCGACAACGTCGCCGATCTCCAGCGCTTTTCCGCCAGCGAATGCGCCGGCAAGTTCGCGGTGGCGAGCGCGGGGCCGGCGGTGATCGCGGGCTATGACGTGGCGCTGGGGCGGCAGGTGAAGGGCCGCGACGTGACCAGCCGCACCAGCTACGTCATCGGGCGGGACGGCCGCGTGAAGTTCGTCCATGCCGACATGAACCCGGCGGAGCATGTCGCGCTGACGCTGGCGGCGGTGCAGAAGCTGGCGGCGCGCTGACCCGAAAAAGGCGCCTCATCCGAACGGTGTAGGCGCCACACCATTTGTTAGCACATCTCCTGATACCCCCTGCCACTGTTCAGGGCGCTGTCGCGTCCGATCCTTCGGGGGGCAGGCGTGGCGAGCAAGGCGATCGATATCCGGCAGGCGACGACGGGCGATCGGCTGTTCACGCAGATCGGCGCGTTCCTGACCGCGCACCGGCTGAGCCCCGATCCCGCGCATTACGCCTTCGCGTACGAGGTGCTGAAGAACGCCGGCGGGGTCATCGCGCGCCGCGTCGCGGAGATCACCGACGGCGGGGTGCGGCTGACCGCGCAGGATATCGAGCAGCTCGGCGGTCGCGCGATTGCCGGCGCGCCGGTCACCGACACCGATTCGGAGCCGATGGTCGCCGATACCGCCACGCACGAGGCGATGATCGAGCGCGTGCTGATGCAGATCGACGGTTTCGGCGACACGATGCGCAACGCGCATGCCGATGCCAACACCTTCGGCCGCGACCTGGAGCGTAGCGCCGCGCAGATGCGCGATGCCGGCCCGGCCGCCAGCGCGGAGGAGATCGGCCGCCTGACCGACAACATGATCGAGCGCGTCCGCCAGGCCGAGGCGAAGCTGGACGCCGCCCGCCGCGAAACCGACGAACTGCGCACCGCGCTGGAAGAGGCGCGCGGCTCCGCGCGGACCGATCCGCTGACCGACCTGCCGAATCGCCGCGCCTTCGACGAGGCGTTCGCCGCGCTGCCGCCGTCGACCCCGATCGTGGTGTCGATCTGCGATATCGATCACTTCAAGCGCGTCAACGACAGCTTCGGCCACGCGGTCGGCGACCGCGTCATCCGCGCGGTCGCGAAGACGCTGGCCGAGCAGTGCGATTGCCTGGTCGCGCGCTACGGCGGCGAGGAGTTCGCGCTGCTGTTCCGGAACCTGAGCCTGGACGAGGCGGCGCGCCGGCTGGAAAAGGCACGCCACGACATGTCCGCGCGCCGGCTGCGCGTGCGCGAAACCGGCGAGGCGATCGGGACGATCTCCTTCTCCGCCGGCGTCGCCGAGGGGGTGCCGAGCGAGGGCCGCGCGGCGATGATCGGGCGCGCCGATGCCGCCTTGTACCGCGCCAAGGATCAGGGGCGCGCCCGCACGATCATGGCGCCATAGGTTGGCGCTTTTTGCGTAGCGAGAGTGGCGACTTTTGCTAACCGCGGCGGGGTGTGGTGGCTAAATCGCTGTAAATGCGGCGTAACACATTTTGGCACGGGTTGTGCAAAGTCTCTGGCATCGACCGGATCGACGGTCGTTTGCCGATAGAGGAGACACGACAATGACCCGCCTGCTTTCCACCTGGAGCCACTCCGCGCTGGCCGCCGTCGCCGCGCTCGCGGTCGCCGGCACGATGATCGCCGCTGCCGTACCGCTGACCCCGATCGCCTGAGCCGAAAGGATCGCCGCCGTGACCGTCACCACCGATCTCTACCGCGCCGCCCTGCTGGCCGTCGCGGGCGTCGCCACCACCGCGCTGCTGGTCTATGTCGATATGGTGAGCGCGGTCGCCGCCTGACCGCGGCACCCGCCCCCCGGGCCGCGCGTTGGTCGCGGCATGGACCTCGATCGCTTCGTCGCCGCGCAGGCGGCCGACTATGACCGCGCGCTCGCCGAGCTGACGGCGGGGCGCAAGCGCAGCCATTGGATGTGGTACATCTTCCCGCAGATCGCGGGGCTGGGCCGCAGTCCGACCGCGCAATTCTACGCCATCCGCGACCTGGCCGAGGCGCGTGCCTATCTGGCGCACCCGCTGCTGGGGCCGCGCTACCGCGCCAGCGTCGCCGCGCTGATGGATCACCGCGGCCGCCCGGCGGCGGCGATCCTGGGCGAGGTGGATGCGCTGAAGCTGCGCTCGTCGCTGACGCTGTTCGCGCGCGCCGGGGCGGGGGCGGATGTCGATGCCGCGCTGTCGGCATTCTATCCCGGCCCCGACGCGGCGACGCTGCGCCTGCTATAGCGTCAGGACGGCAGGCCGTTGGTGACCAGCGCGGTGCCGTCCGCGCCGATCGCGACCAGCCATTCGCCGCCATTGTCGCACGTCGCGATCCAGGCGGGCTTGCCCTGCACCGGATCGCTGGCCGCGGAGCGGACCACCCCCTGGCAGTCGCGGTTCGCGTCGCGGATCGCGCGGAACAGGACCGCGTTGCGCTCGCCCTCGTTCAGCGTCCCGATCCGGGCGATGGCATTGCCCTGCGTATCCTCTGCCGCCGCGGCATTGTTCGCCGCGTCGCTGCCTGCACCGCCGCAGGCGGCGAGCGGGAGGAAGGCGGCGAGGGCGAGAAGCGCGCGATGCGGCATGGGCGGATCCTTTCTTTCGGGGGCTGTGTGACACCGTACCGAACGAGGTCGGGCGCCGATTGTTTCGGCGCAGGTCCCTGTCGCGCCGCCAGCGCACCGGCTAGAGGGGAGGGATCGTCCAGCGTCGACGGGTGGGGGCACATGCGGATACGAAACGGTTCGGGCGCGCGCTTTATCGGTGGCCTCGTGATGGCGGGGCTGCTCGCGTCGTGCGGCGGGGGCGACGGGGGCGGCGGCGCGTCGTCGAGCAGCGGCGGCACGGCGACCGCGCCGACCCCGACGCCCGTCCCGGTGTCGACGCCGACCCCGTCCCCGACGACCGCGGGGGGCTGTTCCCTGCGCGCGCGCCAGGACTGGCTGCTGGCGCAGATGAACGAATGGTATCTCTTCCCCGAGACGCTGCCGACGATGCTCGACCCGTCGCGCTACACCGACCTGGAGGATTACCTCGACGCGCTGACCGCGACCGCGCGGGCGCAGCGCCGCGATCGCCAGTTTTCCTACGTCACCTCGGTCGCGGAGGAGACGGCCTATTACACGGCGGGGACGACCGGCGGCTTCGGCGTGCGGCTGACGTTCGACGGCGCGAACCGGCTGATGGTGACGGAGGCGTTCGAGGGCGGGCCGGCGCTGCTGGCCGGGATCGACCGCGGCACGGAAATCGTCGGCATCGGCTATGGCGAGAATTCCGTCCGCAGCATCGCCAGCTATGTCGCTGCCGGGGATCAGGCGGCCTTCTATCAGGCGGTCGATCCCGGCACGGCGAATGCGACGCGGGTGTTTCGCGTCATCGGCGGCGACGGGGCGACGCGCGACGTGACCTTGCGTACCGCCGATTTCGACCTGTCGCCGCTCTCGCCGCGCTACGGCGCGAAGGTGCTCGACGATGGCGGTCGCAAGGTCGGCTACGTCAACCTGCGCACCTTCATCGGCACCGCCGACGACCAGCTGCGCAGCGCGTTCGCGACGTTCCGGGCGCAGGGCGTCACCAACCTGATCGTCGACCTGCGCTACAACG
This sequence comes from Sphingomonas adhaesiva, assembly GCF_036946125.1. Lineage (NCBI taxonomy): Bacteria > Pseudomonadati > Pseudomonadota > Alphaproteobacteria > Sphingomonadales > Sphingomonadaceae > Sphingomonas > Sphingomonas adhaesiva. The sequence goes on along the minus strand of NZ_JAQIJT010000001.1, from coordinate 286,451 downwards.
GCGGCGGGCTGCTGGCGACCGCGGGGACGTTCGCCGACCTGCTCGGCGGCAACCGGACGCGCGGGGACGTGCAATCCTACACCACGTTCCGCGCCTCCAAGTCGAGCGAGAACGAGACGCGCTTCTTCGAGCGCGAAGCCCAGGCGATCGTGCCGACGCGCGTCGCGTTCATTGGCACCGGCGGCACCGCGTCCGCCAGCGAATATGTCATCAACGCGATGATCCCGTACCTGCACGGCAACGCCGCGCTGATCGGTACCAACACCTTCGGCAAGCCGGTGGGGCAGATCGCGCTCGACAACCCCGCCTGCCCCGACGACCGGCTGCGCGTGGTGGCGCTGTCGATTCAGAATGCCGCGCGGCAGGGCGACTATTTCGACGGCCTCGCCAGCAAGGTGGAGGCGAGCTGCCAGGCGACCGACGACCTGACGCATCCGATGGGCGACCCGGGCGAATCCTCGACCCGCGCCGCGCTCGACTATCTCGCGGGGCGCAGCTGCTCGCGCATCGGCGCCAGCGCGTCGCTGTCGCGCACCGCGCTCGCCACCCCGGCGCGGCGGATCGTCACGCCCGAGCGCCCGACGACCGCGCAGCGCGAGACGCCGGGGCTGTTCTGATCGCGGGTCAGTCGTGCCGCCGGCCGAAATCGGCGGCGGCATCGTCCTGTCCCTGGTCGACGATCGAGCGGCGGATCGCGCGCGTCTTCGCGAAGCGGTCGAACAGCGCATCGCCGTCGCCCCAGCGGATCGCGCGCTGCAACTGGCTCAGGTCCTCGCTGAAGCGCTGGAGCATCTCCAGCACCGCATCCTTGTTCGACAAAAACACGTCGCGCCACATCGTCGGGTCGGACGCGGCGATGCGGGTGAAGTCGCGGAAGCCGCCGGCGGAATATTTGATGACCTCCGACTGGGTCACGGTCTCCAGATCGTCCGCGGTGCCGACGATCGTATAGGCGATCAGATGCGGCAGGTGGCTGGTCACCGCCAGCACCAGATCGTGGTGGTCGGGCGTCATCTGTTCGACATCGGCGCCCAGCCGGCGCCAGAATGCGGACACCCGCTCCACTGCGCTGGCGTCGCTTTCCGCCAGCGGGGTGACGATGCACCAGCGGCCGCGGAACAGGGTGGCGAAGCCCGATTCGGGCCCGCTCTTCTCGGTGCCCGCGACCGGGTGCGCGGGTACCACGCGCGCGGGCGGCAGCACCGCGGACAGCGCGCGCGCGACCGACGCCTTGCAGCTGCCGACGTCGCTGACGATCGCCTCGGCGGGCAAATCATCGGCGATCACGGTCGCGACGGCCTCCATCGCCCCCACCGGCACGCACAGGATGACGAGGTCGGCATCGATCACCGCCGCGCCCGGCGTATCGGCGACGTCGTCGACCAGCTCGATCCGCCGCGCCACCTCGCGCACCTCGGCACTGGCGTCATGCCCGGTCATGCGCACCGTCGGCATCGCCTGGCGCACCGCGCGCGCGATCGACGAGCCGAGCAGCCCCAGCCCGATGATGGCGACCCGGGAGAAGGGGAGCATCAGCCCGCCCGTTCCACCAGCGCGCGCAGCACGTCGACGACCGCGCGCATGTCGCCCTCGCTGCCGATCGTGATGCGCAGCCCGTGGGGCAGCCCCTGTCCCGGCAGCCAGCGGGTGGCGTAGCCCGCCGCCATCAGCGCCCGATACGCCGCCTCCGCGCTCACCGTGCCCTCGAACAGCACCAGCACGAAATTGGCCTTGCTGGGCACCGCGCGGAGACCGGCGTTGCCGAGTGCGGCGATCTGGTCCGCGAACCAGGCGCGCCATGTCGCATTGTGCTCGCGGCTGTGGCGCACGAACCCCGCGTCGCCCAGCGCGGCGATCGCGGCGCGCTGCGCACCGATGCCGAACGCGAAGGGCGCGCGGATGCGGTGCATCGCCGCGATCACCTCGGGCGCGGCATAGCCCCAGCCGACCCGCTCGGCGGCCAGCCCGAAGATCTTGGAGAAGGTGCGCGTCACCAGCACGTTGGGCTGGGTGCGCGGCAGCTCCAGCGCGCCATCGTCGTCCTGTGCCTCCAGATATTCGGTATAGGCCTGATCGACCACCAGCAGCACGTCGCGCGGCAGCCCGGCGTGGAGGCGCGCGATCTCTTCGCGCGACGTATAGGTGCCGGTCGGGTTGTTGGGATTGGCGACGAAGACGACCTTCGTCCGCTCCGTCACCGCCGCCAGGATCGCGTCGACATCGGTCGCATAGTCCGCGTCGGCGGCGATCACCGGCACCGCCCCCACGCGGCGCGCCGCGATCTCGTACACCGCGAAGCCGTAGCGGACGAAGACGATCTCGTCCCCCGGCCCCGCGAACGTGCCCGCCGCCAGGTGCAGCACCTCGTCCGACCCGGTGCCATAGACGATGCGGTCGGCCTCCACCCCGTAATGCGCCGACAGTGCCGCGCGCAGCTCGACCGCGGCGGCGTCGGGATAGCGCTCCAGCTCGTCGGCGGCGCTGCGATAGGCGTCGCGCGCCGCGGCGGGAGTACCGAACGGGTTTTCGTTCGACGACAGTTTCACCACCGGGCGCCCGTCCTCCGCGGTGGCGCGACCCGGGACGTACGGAGCGATCCCCATGATCCAGGGCTTCGGGGTGGGGGCAAGAGCGGCGTCGGTCATGGCCGTGCGCTGTAGAAGCCGCACGCCGCAGAGGCAACGTGCGCGCCCGCTCGACTTGCCCCCCCGCGGGAGGGTAAGGCCCGTCGCTCGATGCTGACGACCCCTTCCGATCTCGACCAGCGCTTCGGCCTGGCACGGCGCGTGACGCTGCCGGGCCCGCTCCGGCTCGATAGCGGCGCGCTGCTGGCCCCGGTCGACATCGCCTACGAAACCTACGGCACGCTGGCGCCGGACGGCGAGAACGCGCTGCTGCTGTGCCACGCTCTGACGATGGACCAGCATGTCGCCGGCCCCAATCCCCGCACCGGCAAGCCGGGCTGGTGGACGCGGATGGTCGGCCCCGGCCGTCCGATCGATACCGACCGCTATTTCGTCATCTGTGCCAACGTGCTGGGCAGCTGCATGGGATCGTCCGGCCCCGCCAGCATCGACGCGGCGACGGGACGTCCCTATGCGATGGCCTTCCCCGTCATCACCATCCGCGACATGGTGCGCGCGCAGGCGATGCTGCTGGACCATCTGGGCGTCGCGCGGCTCGCCGCGGTGGTCGGCGGATCGATGGGCGGGATGCAGGCGCTCAGCTGGGCGGCGACCTATCCCGACCGGGTCCGTGCCGCGGTGGTGATCGCCTCCACCGCGCGGCACACCGCGCAGAACATCGCCTTCCACGAGGTCGGGCGGCAGGCGGTGATGGCCGATCCGCGGTGGAACGGCGGCGACTATTACGGCGGCGAGCCACCCGCCGCGGGCCTCGCGGTGGCGCGGATGGCGGCGCATATCACCTATCTGTCGGAGGCCGGGCTGACCGAGAAATTCGGACGCCGGCTGCAGGCGCGCGAACACAAGAGCTTCGGCTTCGACGCCGATTTCCAGGTCGAAAGCTACCTGCGCTATCAGGGGCTGTCGTTCACCGATCGGTTCGACGCCAACAGCTACCTCTATATCACCCGCGCGATGGACTATTTCGACCTTGCGGAGGAGCATGGCGGGCTGCTGGCGCAGGCGTTCCGCGGGGCGGGGACGCGCTTCTGCCTCGTCAGCTTCGATACCGACTGGCTCTATCCCACCGCGGATTCGCGCAGTATCGTGCAGGCGCTCAACGCCGCGGGCGCACCGGCCAGCTTCGTGGAGCTGTCCAGCCCCTACGGCCATGACGCCTTCCTGCTCGATTCGCCCGAACTGGAGCGGCTGGTCGGCGGGTTCCTGAGGGCGGGGCGATGAATCTGCGCCCCGATCTCGCGATCATCGCGCGCCACGTCCGGCCCGGCGCGCGCGTGCTGGACGTCGGCTGCGGCGACGGCGACCTGATGGCGGCGCTGCGCGACGGGCGCGGCGTGGATGCGCGCGGGCTGGAGCTGGATGCGACCAACGTCGCGCTGGCGATGGCGCGCGGGCTGCCGGTGATCCAGGGCGACGCGGACAGCGACCTGGCGGGCTATCCCGACCAGAGCTTCGACTATGCGATCCTCAGCCAGACGTTGCAGACCGCGCGCGCGCCGGACCGCGTGCTGGAAGAATTGCTGCGGATCGGGCGCCGCGCCTTCGTCAGCTTCCCCAATTTCGCGCACTGGCGCGTGCGGTTGTCGCTGCTGTGGGGCGGGCGGATGCCGGTGACGCGGCTGCTGCCGGAGCGCTGGTACGACACGCCCAACATCCACCACCTGACCATCGACGACTTCCGCGCGCACCTGCGCGAGCGGGCGATCACGGTGGAGGGGGCATGGTTCCTCTCGGGCGACAAGAACACCGGCGGCGCGGCCGCCAATTTCCTGGCGGAGCATGCCGTATTCCTCTTGACACGGAACCCTTCGCGTTGATCCCGGTTAAGCCGGCTCGACAGGGAAGGTAGGATGCCGAAGACCGCATTGATCGTGGAGGACGAAATCTTCGTCGCGCTCGACCTCGAGCGGATCCTGATCGACGCCGGTTATACGGTCGCCGGGATCGCGGCCGACGCCGATACCGCGCTGCGTGCGGCACCCGGCTGCACCTTCGCCTTCGTCGACGTGAACCTGCGCGACGGTGCCACCGGACCCGAGATCGCGCAGCGCATCCATCGGGAACATGGCGTCCGCGTCGTCTTCGTGACCGCCAACCCCAGCCAGATCGAGGATCCGGCCGGCGCGCTGGGCTATATCCGCAAGCCGTTCAGCGACGAAGCGATCCTGGCGGCGGCGCAGACCGCCAGCCGCCCGGACCTGGTGGCGGACAATGCCGATTTCGTCAGGTGGCCGCTGACGTCCGGCTGAACGCCGGCGCCGGCACCCGGACGGTCACCTCCAGCCCCTCCGGCTGCCACGCGCGCTCGACCGTGCCGCCCAGCTGGCGCACCGCGCTCAATTCCATCAGCTGCGTGCCGAACCCGCCGTTCGCCGACGGCGTCGTCACCGCCGGCCCTCCGGTTTCCCGCCAGACGAGCTCCACCTCGGCGCCCTCGCGCGAGACGGCCAGCAACACCTTCCCGGTCCCGACCGACAGCGCGCCGTATTTGCTCGCGTTGGTGGCCAGCTCATGGAACAGCAACGCCAGCGGGGTCGCGGCGCGATCGTCGATCGGCACGTCGTCGCCGATGATGTCGATCCGCTCGCCGGGGGCGGACTGATAGGGGGCGAACAGCTCCTGCAGCAGCCCGACCAGGCTGTCCTGCGCCAGATGCGGACGCGAATTGGGGCTGTGCGGGCGTACGAAATCGTGCGCGCGGCCCAGCGCGGTGATGCGCTGGCGCAGGTCGGTGGCGACGCCCGCCACCTCGGGATGCGACCGCGCCGCGAACTGGATCAGCCCGGCGATGACCGAGAAGATGTTCTTGATGCGATGGCTCAGCTCCTGGCTGATGACCTCGCGCTCCTCCAGCGCCAGCTTCTGCTCGTGGACGTCGGTGCACGTCCCGATCCAGCGCGTGATCCGCCCGTCCTCGTCGCGGATCGGCAGCGCGCGCCCCAGCACCCAGCGGTAGGTGCCGTCACGGTGGCGCAGGCGATATTCGATCTGGTACGGCGCCCCCGTTTCCAGCGACCGGCGCCATACCGCCCAGGCACGATCCCGATCCTCGGCATGGAACATGTCGTTCCAGCCCTCGCCATCGGTCGTGCCCACCGGCGCCCCGGTGAATTCGTACCAGCGCGCGTTGTAATAATCGTGATAGCCATCGGGCAGCGTCGACCACACCATCTGCGGCATGGTGTCCGCCAGCGTGCGGAAGCGCAGGTCGCTGTCGCTCGCCGCGGCCAGCGCCTCGCGCTCCGATGCACGGCGCGCGGCGCCCTCGCGCTTGTCGCGCAACCGGGCGAGGACATTGGCGGCCAGCACCTCCAGCCCCTGCCGCTGGAACGCGGTCAGCCCCTCGGGCCGGGGCCTGGTATCCAGCACGCACAGCGATCCCAGCGGATAGCCTTCGTCCGACACCAGCGGCGCCCCGGCGTAGAAGCGCAGGTTCCGCTCGCCGGTGACGAGCGGATTGTCGGCGAAGCGCGGGTCCAGCGTCGCGTCGGGCACCACCATGACGCCGTCTTCCCACATCGCATAGGCGCAGAAGGACTGTTCGCGCGGGGTCTCGCTCACGTCCATGCCGGTCCGCGCCAGGAACAGCTGGCGATCGGTTTCGACCATGCTGACGAGTGCGGTCGGTACGTCGCACAGCGCTGCGGCGAAATCGGTGATCTGCCGCAGTGCGCTCGAATCGTAGAGCGTGCCGATTTCGTGCGAGGCGAGCGCGGCGACGCGCTGCTCCTCGCTGCATACCGATGGCGACAGGGGTTGCGTCACTTAGAACGGCACGTCGTCATCGAGATCGTCGGCATAGCCGCCGCCGAAGTTGCCACCGCCGCCGCCGCCGCGCGACCCGCCGCCGGACGAGGCGCCGCCGCCGCGGCTGCCACCACCACCGCCGCGCGATCCGCCGCCGAAGTCGTCGCCGCCGCCGCCCCAGTCGTCACGACCGCCGCCGCCGCCGGACCCGCCCTGCGGTCCGTCGAGCATCGTCAGCACGGAGTTGAAGCCCTGCAGCACGACCTCCGTCGAATATCGGTCGTTACCCTGCTGGTCCTGCCACTTCCGGGTCTGCAACTGGCCCTCGATATAGACCTTGCTACCCTTGCGCAGGAACCGCTCGGCCACGTTGGCGAGCCCTTCGTTGAAGATCGCGACCGAATGCCATTCGGTCTTTTCCTTCTTCTCGCCGGTGTTGCGGTCCTTCCAGCTTTCGGACGTGGCGATGCGCAGGTTCACCACCTTGCCGCCGTTCTGGAACGAGCGCGACTCGGGATCGCGCCCGAGATTGCCGACGAGAATGACCTTGTTGACGCTGCCTGCCATGCGACCCTCTTAGAGGCCGGCGAACACCGCCAGCCAGTATGTCAGACCCGCCATGACATAAGCGATGGCGAAAAGGTAGCCGAGCATGAAGAGCGGCCATTTCCACCCGTTCGTCTCGCGCCGGGTCACCGCGATCGTGGAGATGCATTGCGGCGCGAAGACGAACCACATCAGGAAGGCGAGCGCGGTCGGCAGCGACCAGCGCGCGCGAAGCCGCTCCACCAGCGACTGTTCGCCCCTCGCATCCTCGGTATCGTCGATCGCATAGGCGGTGCCGATCGCCGCCACCGCCACCTCGCGCGCCGCCATCGCGGGGATCAGCGCCAGCGCGATGTCGTGGTTGAAGCCGATCGGGCGCACCACGACCTCCAGCCCGCTGGCGATGCGGCCCGCGACCGAATATTCGACCTGCTTCTGCCCCGGGGGCGCCTGCGGGAAGCTCAGCAGCGCCCACAGCACGATGGTGGTGATCGCGATCGTCGTGCCGGCGCGCTTCAGGAAGATCGCCGCGCGGCTCCACAGCCCGATCAGCACGTCGCGGATGCGCGGCCACTGATAGCGCGGCATCTCCATCATGAAGCCCGACGACTCGCCTTTCGTCACGGTGCGCCGCAACAGCAGCGCGGCGACGAACGCGCCCACGATCCCCATCAGGTAGAGACCGAGCAGCACCAGCCCCTGAAGGCCGACGAACGGCACCACCCGGCGCGCCGGGATGAACGCGCCGATGATGATCGTATAGACCGGGAGCCGCGCCGAGCAGGTCATCAGCGGCGCGATCAGGATCGTGGTCAGCCGGTCCTTCTCGTCGTCGATCGTGCGCGTCGCCATGATCCCGGGCACCGCGCAGGCGAAGCTGGACAGCAGCGGGATGAACGCCCGTCCCGACAGCCCGACATGGCTCATCATCCGATCGAGCAGGAACGCGGCCCGCACCATGTAGCCCGACGCCTCCAGCACCAGGATGAAGAGAAACAGGATCAGGATCAGCGGCAGGAAGACGACGACCGCGCCGACGCCGGCGATGACGCCATCGGTCAGCAGCGATCGCAGGAAACCGTCGGGCAGCGATGCCTTCACCATGGCGTCGAGCGCGGCGAACCCATCCTCGATCCAGCCGACCGGCGCTTCCGACCAGCTGAACACCGCCTGGAACATCACGAACAACAGCGCGACGAGCAGGATCGGGCCGACCACCGGGTGCAGCGCGACCGCGTCGAGCGCGGTGTTCCAGCGCCGCACCGGCGTCTCGCTGAGCGTCGCCGCGCGCGACAGGGCACGGGCGCGGCGCTGGAGCACGACGATGTCGTCCTGCGGCACCGGCAGCGGCCCCGCGTCGCGACGCTTCGCCGCGCCGATCGCATCGGTCAGTCGCGCGCGCAGGTCGTCGATCCCGCGGCGGCGCACCGCCACCGTGGCGACGACGGGGACGCCCAGCTCACGCTCCAGCACCGCCGGGTCGAGCACCAGCCCGTCGCGCTCGGCCAGGTCGACCATGTTGAGCGCGATCACGACCGGCAGCTTCAACGCGATCAGCTGCATCGCGAAGCGCAGGTGATTGTCCAGATTGGCGGCGTCGACCACGACCAGCAACGCGTCGGGCAGCCGCTCGCCCGCCTGCGCCCCCGTCACCACGTCGCGCGTCACGCGCTCGTCGGGGGAGGACGGGTCTAGGCTGTACGCGCCGGGCAGGTCGACCAGCTCGACCGGGCGTCCGTCGTCCAGCGCCAGCCGCCCGGCATGCCGCTCGACCGTGACGCCGGGATAGTTGCCAACCTTCTGCCGCGCGCCGGTCAGCGCGTTGAACAGCGCGCTCTTGCCGGCATTGGGGTTGCCGACCATCGCGACCAGCGGGGGGAGCTCCATCAGTGCGCGGCCGTCATTCCGCGGCCAGCAGCTCGCCGCCTTCCACGTCGCGCGCGACGTGGATCGTCGCGGCGACCGCGCGGCGCAGCGCCACCGTCATCCGCCCGATCCGGCACGCGATCGGGCCACCGCCCAGCGTTGCACGGTGAAGGACCTCCACCCCCACGCCCTCGCCGAAGCCCAGTTCGCGCAACCTGCGCGCCTCGGGCGTCGCCAGCCGGGACCAGTCGATCGCGGCGACGGTCGCGGGCGCATGCCGCGGCAGCGTCTCCAGGTTCCAGCGCGACTCGAGCGTCGCATCGTTGGCGGCATGAAGCGGGGCGGGGTGGGGATAGCCGGTCACGAGGCCTGCTATATGGCGCGTGCGATTGATTATCAATAAACGAGTTCGCCGATCGACGCGCGGGGCGCGACGATGCGCCGGGACGCCGCGGGCGTCAGACCACCGGGTAGCGCAGCCGACCGACGAACCGGCTGAGGCTGGGCCGCCGCTGCGCCCGCCGCGTCATCCCGGCCTTCGCCTTTTCGAACCGCATGATGCCGTCGATCCGCCGCGCCAGGAACGCGCGCGTGTCCGCCTGCCCCTCGCTGTCGTCGTCGAGGAAGACGGTGATCGTCGCGCCATAGACCGCCAGCAGCATCGCCCGCTTCGTATAGTGGTTGTAGTCGGTCGCGGTATCGCCCGCGACGCGCCAGATGCGATCGACGCTGCGCCACCCCAGCCGGGCGGCGCGGGGAACGTGATTCGGCGTGGCGAGCACCGCGAGCGCGCGGCGCAGCGATTCGCGCTCGGGCGCCAGCACGGCGAGCCGCGCCTCGACCAGCGCGGTGATGCGCTGACGGATCTTCATCGTCGCCAGCGCCTCGGCGGGCACGGCGGCGACCATCGCGGCGTCGACATGCTCGAACCAGGCATCGATCATCGCCACCGGGCCATCGGCGAAGGCGACGCGGGCGATGTCGGGGTCGACCCCGCTCGTCTCCGCCGCCAGATCGCGCGCGGCATCGCCCCAGCCGTCGAACGCGGCATTGGCGGCGATCGCGGGCGCCAGCCTCTCGCGGACCTCGTCGAGCGTCCAGTCCGCCTTCCCGTCCTGATTCATGCCACCTCCTCGCGTACCCCGTTGGCCGCCGGCGCGATGGCCCTAGCAGGTCCCGGCTCGCGCCGCACCAGCACCAGCGCGGCGGCGACCATCGCCACGCCGATCAGGTCGGGGGCGCCCAGCCGCTCGCCGAACAGCAGCCAGCCGACCACGCCCGCCACCACCGGCTGCACCAGCAGCGCCAGCCCGATCGCCAGCGGCGACAATCGCCCCAGCGCATAGGTCATGCAGCCCTGACCGATCACCTGGCTGCACAACGCGAGCCCCAGCAGCGGGGTCCAGTCCCCCGGCATCACGCGTTCGCCCAGCAGCAGCGCGAAGGCGAGCAGCGGCGGCAGCGCGGTCAGCGACGACCAGGCGAGCGCGGGCAGCGGTGCCATCGTCGCGCGCACGTCCGCCATCAGCACGAAATAGGCCGCGTAGAGCACGCCCGCCAGGACGCACAGCAGGTCGCCGACCAGATGGCCGGGGTCGAGCTGATACGACCGCCCCATCAGCAGCGCCGCACCGCCTGCCGCCAGCAGCAGCGCGAGCGACTGCCCGCGCGATGGCCAGGCGCGCGCGACCAGGAACCCCCACAGCGGGAAGATGAACGTCGCCACGTTGCCGAACAGCGTGGCGTTGGCGAGCGTGGTGCGCACGATCCCGACATGCCAGCTGCCCAGATCGGCGGCGAAGGCGATGCCCGCGCCCGCCAGCAGCCAGATCATCCGCGGCGACGGGCGCGTCCGCGTCCCGCCCGCCGCGCCGCCCCGGCTCCGCGTCGTCCACGCCATGCCGGCGACCAGCGGCAGCGCCAGCGACATCCGCCAGAAGGCCGCGGCGACCGGGCCGGTATCCGCCAGCCGCACGAACATGGGGCCGAACGCCAGCGCCACGTTGGCGACGACCAGCGCGAGAAACGCACGCCCGTTGCCGCTTCTCGTCATGATAGGTTTTCTTCGCGTACCGACCTGATGCATGAAGCCCCTTAGCGACATAGCTTTAGGCGCGTCAGCCCATCATCACCGAAAGGAAGCCCATGCCCAGCCTGTTCGATCCGATTACCCTGGGGGCGATCGAGGCGCCCAACCGCATCCTGATGGCGCCGCTGACCCGCACGCGCGCCACCGCGGAACACGTGCCGACCGAGCTGATGATCGAATATTACCGCCAGCGCGCGAGCGCGGGGCTCATCATCTCCGAGGCGACCGGGATCAGCCGCCTGGGACTCGGCTGGCCGCACGCGCCGGGACTATGGACGCGCGATCAGGTCGAGGCGTGGAAGCCGGTGACGGAGGCGGTGCATGGCGCCGGCGGGCGGATCGTCGCACAGCTGTGGCACATGGGTCGGCTGGCGCGTCCCGACGTCACGGGGATGCAGTCGCTGTCCTCCTCGACCCTGCGCGCACCCTATCACGATCCCGACAAGAATCCCTATGACACGCCGCGCGCCGCGACGCTGGACGACATCCGCCAGACGATCGAGGATTACGGCCGGGCCGCGCGCCACGCGATCGAGGCCGGGTTCGACGGCGTGCAGGTGCACGGCGCCAATGGCTATCTGATCGACCAGTTCCTGCGCGACAACACCAACCTGCGCGACGATGATTACGGCGGCGCGCCGGAGAACCGCATCCGCCTGATGCGCGAGGTGATGGAGCGCGTGGTCGCGGAGGTCGGTGCCGGCCGCACCTCGATCCGCCTGTCCCCCAACGGCGAGACGCAGGGCGCCGACGACAGCGATCCGGAGGCGGTGTTCCTGCCCGCGGCGAAGGCGCTCGACGATCTGGGCATCGCGTTCCTGGAACTGCGCGAGCAGTCGCCCGACGGCACCTTCGGCGCGAGCAGCGTGCCCAAGCTCAGCCCGAAGATCCGCGAGGTGTTCACCGGGCCGCTGGTGCTCAACCAGGATTATTCGAAGGAGGCCGCGCAGGCGGATCTCGATTCGGGCGTCGCGGACGCGGTCGCCTGGGGCCGGCTCTACATCGCCAACCCCGATCTGGTGGAGCGCTTCCGCCGGGACGCACCGCTCAATACGCCCAATCCGAAGACCTTCTACGCGCCCGGGCCGGAGGGGTATATCGACTATCCCGCGCTCGATCAGGTGGAGACCGCGGCGGCCTGAGCAGCGCTGTGCCCCGGCCTTCGCCGGGCCTTTGCAAGACAGGTGCAACGGCATCGAGTCCACGCCGTGCTCCTGCCTTCGCAGGAGCACGGGTGTAGCCTTTTGCAAAGGTCGCGCCTCCGCCGGGGCACAGGGAGGCTGCGCCCGTCAATTCGGCGCGGTGGCGTCCACCGGGGGCGTCCCTGCGGACGCCGCCGCCACCGCCTCGACCCGCTCCATCACCCGCAGGATGTTACCCTGCGCAAGCGCGGACAGGTCGGCATCGCTCCAGCCACGCCGTGCCAGCTCGGCGAAGATGCGCGGATAGCCGTCGACTCCCTTCAATCCGACCGGCCCGGTGCCGCTGATTCCGTCGAAATCGCCGCCCAGACCCACCGCGCCGCGCCCCGCCACCCGCGCGACATGCTCGATATGGTCGGCGACATCGCCCACCGTCACCGCCGGTTCGGGGTGTTCCGCGTCCCATTTCGCCAGCGGCACGGGGGCGCCGGGGCCATACAGGTCGCCTGCCAGGCCGCGGCTTTTGGCGAAAGCGGTGCGTTCGCCGTCCCATGCGCGCCATCGCGCGGAGACGAAGCTGGGGTAGAAGTTCACCATCACCACCCCGCCGGCGTCGCCGATCCGTTTCAGCAGCGCGTCGGGGATGTTGCGCGGGGCATCGGCGATCGCGCGCGCCGACGAATGCGACGCCATGACGGGCGCCGTCGACACGTCCAGTACCGCCGCCATCGTCGAATCGGCGACATGGCTGACGTCGACGATCATGCCGATGCGGTTCATCTCCGCCACTACCTGCCGCCCGAACGCGTTCAGCCCGCCCGCGCGCGGCGCATCGGTGCTGCTGTCGGCCCATTCCAGGCTCTTGCCATGGGTCAGCGTCATGTAACCGACGCCCAGCGCCTTGTACTGGCGCAGCACCGACAGCCGCTTGTCGATCTGATGCCCGCCCTCGACCCCGATCAGGGAAGCGATCCTGCCCGCCTTCTGCGCGCGCCGCACGTCCGTCGCGGTCGTCGCCAGCGCGAACGTATCGGGATAGGCCGCGGCCATGCGGCGCACGATGTCGATTTCCTCCAGCGTCATCTCCACCGCGCGCGGCCCGGTGACGCTGGCGGGGATATAGACCGACCAGAACTGTCCCCCGACATGCCCGCGCCGCAGCCGCGCGATGTCGGTCTGGAGCGGATAGGACCAGCGCGAACTGTCCTGCCGCAGGTCGAGCTTCTCGACCTTCGCCTCGTAATTCTGGCGGATTTCCCAGGGCAGGTCGTTGTGCCCGTCGATGACCGGCGTGCGTTCGAGCAGGCGCTCGATCCGGGCCGGGACGGGGGTCGAGACGGGGCTCGAAACGGGGGCGGGGGTGGCCGCAGCGGCGGCCTGCGCGAGGAACAGGGCGATCATGCCGCGAATGACAGCAGATCGCGACGCGTCGCGACAGAGCGAAAACGCGTGAGGCGTATAACCGCGGCGGTGTATCGGCCCGGCAGGCGCAGGTCGCGCGGCCTCGATCGAGGCCTCCGCAAAACTCGCTTTCTGTTCCCCGGCGCAGGCCGGGGGCCAGGGACGACCGGCTTGCGGGATATGGCGTCGTCGCCCGACTGGACCCCGGCCTCCGCGAGACCTTTGCAAAAGGCTACGCCGTGCTCCTGCGAAGGTGCCGTTGCACCTGTTTTGCAAGGGTCCCGCCTTCGCCGGGGAACGGAAGGTTGGCCCCGGCAGGCGCGTCACCCCGGCGCGACGCCGGGGTGACGGGGGATATTACAGCTTCGATGTCAGCTCGGGGACGACCTTGAACAGGTCGCCGACCAGGCCGATGTCCGCGACCTGGAAGATCGGCGCGTCCTCGTCCTTGTTGATCGCGATGATCGTCTTGCTGTCCTTCATGCCGGCGAGGTGCTGGATCGCGCCCGAGATGCCGACCGCGACATAGACCTCCGGCGCGACGATCTTGCCCGTCTGGCCGACCTGATAGTCGTTGGGGACGAACCCGGCGTCGACCGCGGCGCGGCTCGCGCCGACGCCGGCGCCCAGCTTGTCCGCCAGCGGCTCGATCACCTCGGTGAACTTCTCGCCCGAGCCGAGCGCGCGTCCGCCCGAGACGATGATCTTCGCGCTGGTCAGCTCCGGGCGCGTCAGCTCGGCGATCTCCTGACCCTCGAAGGTGGCGAGGCCGGTGTCCGGGGTCGCGGCGACCGCCTCTACGGTGCCGGAGCCGCCCTCGGCGGCGGCCTTCTCGAACGCGGTGCCGCGCACGGTGATGACCTTCTTCGCGTCCGACGTCTGGACGGTGGCGATCGCATTGCCGGCGTAGATCGGACGCGTGAACGTGTCCTCGCCCTCGACCGACAGGATGTCGCTGATCTGCATGACGTCGAGCAGCGCGGCGACGCGCGGCGCCAGCGCCTTGCCGGTGGTGGTGGCGGGCACGACGAACGCGTCGTGATGGTCCATCAGCTGCTGGACCAGCGGCGCGACGTTCTCGGCCAGCTGGTGCGCATAGGCCGCGTCGTCCGCGACATGCACCTTGCCGACGCCCGCGATTGTCGCCGCGGCCTGCGCGACGCCGTCGACGCCTTGCCCTGCGACCAGCAGATGTACCTCGCCCAGCTTCGCCGCGGCGGTCACCGCGGAGAGCGTGGCGTCCTTGACGGTCGAGCCGTCGTGCTCGACCCAAACCAGCGTCTTCATCTTCTCAGCCTTCCTTCGATCCTACGCCCATTCGCCCTGAGCAACGTCGAGGGGCGAGTGGCGGACGTGGTGCTTGGGCTTCGACTGCGCTCAGCCCGAACGGGGGGTGGGCGCGAAGCCTTACTTCGCGATGCCCATCGCCTTGAGCTTGCCGACCAGCTCGTCGACATCCGCGACCTTCACGCCTGCGGTGCGCTTCGCCGGCTCGGTGACCTTCACCACCTTCAGGCGCGGCGCCACGTCGACGCCGTAGTCGGCCGCCGTCTTGGTCGCCATCGGCTTCGACTTCGCCTTCATGATGTTGGGCAGCGAGGCGTAGCGCGGCTCGTTGAGCCGCAGGTCGGTGGTGACGATCGCGGGCAGCTTGTACGTGTCGGTCTCCAGACCGCCGTCGACCTCGCGCGTCACCTTGGCGCTGTCGGCCGACAGCTCGACCTTCGACGCCGCGGTCGCCTGACCCCAGCCGAGCAGCCCGGCCAGCATCTGCCCGGTCTGGTTGTTGTCGTCGTCGATCGCCTGCTTGCCCAGGATCACGAGCGAGGGCTGCTCCTCCTCGACGATCTTGGCGAGGATCTTGGCCACGCCCAGCGGCTCGACCTTCTCGTCCGACGTGACCAGGATCGCGCGGTCGGCGCCCATTGCCAGCGCGGTGCGCAGCGTCTCCTGTGCCTTCGCCTCGCCGATCGAGACGGCGACGATCTCGGTGACCGTGCCCTTCTCCTTCAGGCGGATCGCTTCCTCGACCGCGATCTCGTCGAACGGGTTCATCGACATCTTGACGTTCGCGAGATCGACGCCCGAGCCGTCCGCCTTCACCCGGGGCTTCACGTTGTAATCAAGCACGCGCTTGACCGGAACCAGCACCTTCATTGCGCTACTCTCCTCATTCCTCGCGGCTGCTACCTGACGTTTACGTCAACATCAAGTGTGCCGCGACCCAAGCTGTTGCCGTGAGGGATAAAGCCTCACCACGCCAGGGTGTCCATCGCGATGACGCGGGGCGGCGGTTTCGTCGCACCGGCCGTCGCGGGTCGATGCGACAAGGGGCGGGAACGGCATCCCGTTCCCGCCCCCGATATCCGGTGACGCGCGCCGCGACCCGCGGCGCGCGAGCAGGATCATGCCGCCTTCTGCACCTCGGCGACGATCTTCTTCGCCGCATCGCCCAGGTCGTTGGCGGGAACGATCGCGAGGCCCGAATTGGCGAGGATTTCCTTGCCCTTGTCGACGTTGGTGCCCTCCAGGCGGACGACCAGCGGCACCGACAGGTTCACCTCCTTCGCCGCGGCGACGATGCCGTCGGCGATGATGTCGCATTTCATGATGCCGCCGAAGATGTTGACCAGAATGCCCTTCACGTTCGGATCGGCGAGGATGATCTTGAACGCCGCGGTCACCTTCTCCTTGCTGGCGCCGCCGCCGACGTCGAGGAAGTTGGCCGGGAACATGCCGTTCAGCTTGATGATGTCCATCGTCGCCATCGCGAGGCCGGCGCCGTTGACCATGCAGCCGATGTCGCCGTCCAGCTTGATATAGGCCAGGTCGTACTTCGACGCCTCGAGCTCGGCGGGGTCCTCCTCGGTCTCGTCGCGCAGCTCCATCAGGTCCTTGTGGCGGAACAGCGCGTTGCCGTCGAAGCCGACCTTGGCGTCGAGGACCATCAGCTTGTCGTCCTCGGTGACGGCGAGCGGGTTGATCTCGATCTGCGCGGCATCGGTGCCCAGGAACGCGTCATAGACCTTGGAGGCGAGGCTCTGCGCCTGCTTGGCGAGGTCGCCGGTCAGGCCCAGCGCATTGGCGACGGCGCGGCCGTGATGCGGCTGGAACCCGGTGGCGGGGTCGACCGCGAAGGTGTGGATCTTCTCGGGCGTGTCGTGCGCGACCGTCTCGATGTCCATCCCGCCCTCGGTCGAGACGACGAAGGCGACGCGGCCCGTGGCGCGGTCGACCAGCAGCGCGAGATAGAATTCCTTGGCGATGTCGACGCCGTCGGTCACGTACAGGCGGTTGACCTGCTTGCCCGCGTCGCCGGTCTGGATCGTCACCAGCGTGTTGCCGAGCATCTCGGTCGCGGCGTGGCGGACCTCCCCCTCGGTCTTGGCGAGGCGGACGCCGCCCTTGCTGCCCTCGGGCAGCTCCTTGAACTTGCCCTTGCCGCGGCCGCCGGCGTGGATCTGCGCCTTGACGACATAGAGCGGCCCGGGCAGCTTCTTCGACACCTCGACCGCCTCGTCCACGCTCATCGCGGCATAGCCGGCGGGCACGGGGACGCCGAATTTCGCGAGCAGTTCCTTGGCCTGATATTCATGGATGTTCATGGCCGATCCTCCCGGAGATTGATGCAGTCGAGTCTGAGCTTGGCTAAAGCACACGGTCTGACGCAAATCCACTCTCTTTTCCGCACTTGCGAAGCGGTAGCGTTAGGCGTGTTCCGGTTGCCAATCTGTTCCCGGGGGTGCACTCCGGCGCGGTGAACCCGGTGCCGCCCTTCTCCTATCCTGCGCTGCACGCCAGCCATTCGGGCATCTGGATGGCGCAGGGCGGCGAGGTACGCGCGCTGTCGCGGGGCGAGGCGATCCGGCTCGCCGCCGATACGCCGGTGGTGCTGCTCAACGCGCCGCTGGTGGGTCAGCGGCTGGGCTATGCCGACCTGTCGGGGCTCGATCTGCTGGAGCTGTTCGCGTTCCTGCACCCCGCCCGCTTCATGGTGCCCACCGCCAAGGGCGTGGCGCAGGTGGCGGGGCTCCCCGTGCCCGAGCGGGACGAGGAGGTGGCGCCGTTCCTGCTCGCCGCGGTCGAGCGATTGCTGGCGGGGATCGCGGGCGAGTGGGCCGAGCGCGAGGGGGCGTGGACCGCGGCGCAGTCGCTCGCGCGCGCGCGCTGGGCCTGGGCGCCGGTCGTCGGGCCGCGGCTCGCCAGGCCGGCGCAGAACGAGCGCTGGCTCTTCTCCCGCCTGCCCGAATGGGAAGAGGTCGCCCCGCGCCCCGCGCCGCGCACGGTGACGCTGGTGGAGGACGCGGTGCTCGACCGGCTCGATGCGCTGACGGGGCGGGGGGCGGAGGCGCGCGGCGGACAGCGCGCCTATGCCGCCGCCGCCGCCGCGGCGTTCGGCCCGCGCGTGGCGCGCGATGCGCCGCAGCTGGTGCTGGCGGAGGCGGGGACCGGGATCGGCAAGACGCTGGGCTATCTCGCGCCGGCGTCGCTATGGGCGGAGCAGGCCGGCGGCGCGGTGTGGATCAGTACCTATACGAAGGCACTGCAACGCCAGCTGGGGCACGAAACCGTGCGCCTCCACCCCGACCGCGCCACGCGCAAGGCGCGGGTGGTGACGCGCAAGGGGCGCGAGAACTACCTCTGCCTGCTCAACCTGGAGGATGCGTTGCAGGGCGGGTTCGCCGGGCGCGCGGCGATCCTGGCGCAGCTGGTGGCGCGCTGGGCCGCCTATACCGACGACGGCGACATGGTCGGCGGCGACCTGCCCGGCTGGCTGACGACGCTGTTCCGCCGCAACGGCTCCGCCGCGCTGACCGACCGGCGCGGCGAGTGCGTCTATGCCGGCTGTCCGCATTACCGCAAATGCTTCATCGAGCGCGCCGCCCGCGCCTCGGCGGAGGCGGATCTGGTGATCGCCAACCATGCGCTGGTGATGGTCAATGCCGCGCGCGGGCGCGAATTGTCGACGCGGCCGACGCGCTACGTCTTCGACGAGGGGCATCACGTGTTCGACGCCGCCGACGCGATGTTCGCGACCGCGTTGACCGGGGCGGAGACGATCGAGCTGCGCCGCTGGATCGTCGGGCCGGAGGGGACGGCGCGCGGGCGCCGCCGCGGGTTGCAGGCGCGGCTGTCCGACGTCGGCAGCTATGACGAGCAGGGCGGGCGCGCGATCGCGGACATCGTCGCCGCGGCGGGCGCACTGGCGTCGGACGGCTGGCTGGCGCGGGTGGCGGAGGGCGCCCCCTTCGGCGCGATCGAGACGCTGCTGGGGGCGGTGCGGGGGCTGTCCTATGCACGCGCGGAGGCGGCGGGGACGGATGCCGGCTATGGCCTGGAAACCGAACTGGCCGAGCCGTCGCCCGCGCTGATCGAGGCGGCGGCGCCCGCGGCGCAGGCGCTCGACGCACTGGTGCGGCCGATGGTGGCGCTCGGCAAGCGGCTGGAGGCGGTGCTGGCGGAGGCGCCCGACTGGATGGACGGCCCGGCACGCGCGCGGATCGAGGGCGCGATCGCGTCGCTGGGGTGGCGCGCGGAGACGGTGGCGGCGTGGCTGGCGCTGCTGGCGCGCATCGGCGGGCCGGCGGACCCGCGCTTCGTCGACTGGCTCGCGGTCGACCGGGTCGAGGGTCGCGAATTCGACGTCGGGATCCATCGTCGCTGGCTCGATCCGACGATCCCCTTCGTCGAGACGGTGCTGAAGCCCGCGCACGGCGCGCTCGTCACCTCCGCGACG
Source organism: Sphingomonas adhaesiva (assembly GCF_036946125.1). Taxonomy (NCBI): domain Bacteria; kingdom Pseudomonadati; phylum Pseudomonadota; class Alphaproteobacteria; order Sphingomonadales; family Sphingomonadaceae; genus Sphingomonas; species Sphingomonas adhaesiva. Next base: position 267,278 of record NZ_JAQIJT010000001.1, on the reverse strand, counting down.
CTCACCGCGGGGGGCGGGTGGGAGACGGCCGAGGCGCGGATCGGCGCGCCGCACCTGCCCCGCCCCCCGGCGCGGTTCGAGGCGCCCAGCCCGTTCGACTATGCCGCGCGTGCCGAGGTCGTGATCGTCACCGACGTGAAGCGCGGCGACGTGCCCGCGCTCGCCAACGCCTATGCCCGGCTGGTGGAGGCGAGCGACGGCGGCGCACTGGGGCTGTTCACCGCGATCCGGCGGCTGCGTGCGGTGCACGCCCGCGTTGCCGACCGGCTGGCGCGTGCCGGGCTGCCGCTGCATGCGCAGCACGTCGATCCGGTCGATACGGGGACTCTGGTCGACATTTTCCGCGACGATTCCCACGCCAGCCTGTTCGGCACCGATGCGCTGCGCGACGGGATGGACGTGCCGGGCCATTCGCTACGGCTGGTGGTGATGGAGGGGGTGCCCTGGCCCAAGCCGACCGTCCTCCACGCCGCGCGGCGGCTGGCGGCGCCGGAGGGGGGCACCGCCTATGACGACCGTATCGTCCGCGCCCGGCTCGCCCAGGCGTTCGGGCGGCTGATCCGGCGTGCGGACGATTCGGGGATGTTCGTGCTGTTGTCGGCGGCGATGCCGTCGCGGCTGCTCGACGCCTTCCCCCCCGGCGTCCCGATCGCGCGCGTGCCGCTGGACGAGGCGGTGGCGCGGGTGCGGCAGCGGCTTTCCGCGCAGTCACTTTCCGCGCAGTCACTTTCCTCCGGGCCTGCGATCGGGCATGAGGCGGCCCTCGCCCCGGATTGAAGAGGATCGGTGCCCGTGAAGACGCTGACGCTGCTGCGCCATGCCAAATCGGGCTGGGACGATCCCGTCGCGCGCGACTTCGACCGTCCGCTCAATCCCAAGGGCCGCCGCGCCGCCGCCGCGATGGGGAAGCACCTGCGCGAGCTGGGGCTGACGTTCGACCGCGTGATCGCCTCGCCCGCGGTGCGCGTGCGGGAAACGCTGGACGACGTCGCGACCGGCTTCGGCCCGCTGTCGCCGGAATGGGACAAGCGGCTGTATCTGGCGTCGGCCGCCAGCCTGCTCGACGTGGTGCGCGAGACGCCCGCGGAGGCCGCGTCGCTGCTGCTGGTCGGGCATAATCCGGGGCTGGAGGATCTGGTGCTGATGCTGGTGCCGGACGAACGCGGGGGGCTGCGCGATACGGTGGAGGAGAAATATCCCACCGCGACGCTCGCCGAAATGACCTTCGCGGTCGACGACTGGGCCGATGTGGCGGCGGGCGGTGCGACGCTGACGCGCTTCGTGCGCCCGCGCGACGTGGACGCGACGCTGGGCCCGGACGAGGGGTGACGATCCGCATCCGCGCGGCGAAGGCGGTGGATGATGCCGCGATCGCGGCGATCCTGCTGCCGGTGTTCCAGGCGGGCGAAACCAACGCGATCGAGCGCGACGTGGATGCCGCCGGGGCGCTCGCTTACTGGTGCGATCCGCTGCATGCGGTCTTCGTGGTGGAGGATGCGGACGGCGTGTTGCTCGGCACCTCCTACCTGCGCGCCAACCAGCGCGGTGGCGGATCGCATGTCGCCAACGCCGGCTATGTCACCGCGGAGGCGGCGCGGGGACGCGGCGTGGCGCGGGCGATGGCGGAGCATTCGTTCGACGCGGCGCGGGCGGGCGGCTTCACCGCGATGCAGTTCAATATCGTCGTCTCCACCAACACGCGCGCGGTCGCGCTGTGGCAGGCGCTGGGGTTCGCGATCGTGGGGCGGGTGCCCGGCGCGTTCCGTCACCCGACGCTGGGCGCGGTCGATACGCTGGTGATGCACCGCACGCTTTGACAGCCCCGCCGCGACCCGCCACGCTGCGCAAAATCGCGAGCAAAGGGAGCAGGATGGCGGAGAGCGATACGCAGGTTCACGAATTGTCGCGCACCCTGGGGCTGATCCGGGTGATCGAGATGAACCCGGAGGGACGCGCGCGGATCGCCTATGCCGCGGGCCAGCATATGTGCCACTCCGGCGGGGTGGTGCAGGGCGGGTTCGTCACCGGCTGGATCGACGCGGCGATGGCGCATGCGGCGATCGCGATGGGCGGCGCGGACGTGGTGCCGATGTCGCTGGAGCTGAAGGTCAGCTTCTTCGCGCCGGCGCGCCCGGGCACGGTGATCGCGGAGGCATGGGTCGAGCGCCGCGGCAAGCGGACGTGCTTCTTCGAAGGGCGTCTGCTGGACGAGGGCGGCACGGTGCTGGCCAAGGCATCCTCGACGCTGATGCTGGCCGAACGGGCGCGGGTCGAGAGCGCCTCGAAGGCGGCGCTCGGATAGGCTTGCGATCAGCGTCGGGGCGGAGACGGGGCGCCGCACGATACCTGCGCCGCCCCCGTCGTGCGCACCGTGCAGGCGGGGCGTCCCGAAACGACGACCGCCGCGTCGCCGATCGCGTTGACGCGCGCGCTGTCGCGCGCCGCGGCGGTGACGCGCACCGTGTCGAGCGCCTGGACGTCGAGCCGATCCGCAACCAGCGCCGCGGCGTCGATCGTGCCGCTGCCGTTGGCGATCAGCCGCGTGTCGGCGCTGCGCCCGGCCAGCGTCATCGCGCCGTCGCCCGCCAGCGTCGCGGCCAGGTCGGTCGCCGCGATCCGTTCGACCGCCAGCGCGCCGCCGCCGGTCACCGACAGGGTGACACGGTCGCCCTTCATGCCGTCGATCGTGACGGTCGCCGCGGCATAGAGCGCCGCGCCCTCGATCCGCGGCGTGCGGACGGTCACGACCATGTGCATCGTATCGGGCGCGGCGAGCCGGCCGCCGGGGCGACGCACCACCAGCGTGCCGCCGCTCGCCGTGACGTCGAGCGTGGCGAGCGCCTTCGCGTCGTCGCCGCGCGCGGTGACGCCGTTGCCGCCCCCGGTGACGACGCGGACCTCGACCGGGGTCTCGACGCGCAGCCGCTCGACGCTGCCGATCGCCCATGTCCGCTCCGCCGCCTGTGCCGACGCCGGCAGCAGCAGGAGCGCCGGCAGCGCCGGCGCGATCAGCCGCCGCACCGCACCTCGCCGGACCCCATCTTCGTGACAGAACAGCGCGCGGCGGCGCCCAGGTCGACATCGCCCGAGCCCATCGACGTGACCCTGGCCTGGCCGCGTACCGTCGCGACCACGTTGCCCGAGCCGACCACGTTCACGTCGGCGCCGTTCGCGACGAACCGGCGCGCCGAAAGATTGCCCGATCCGGCGACGTCGACCTTCAGGGTCCGCGCCTCGCCCGCGGCGGTGACGTCGCCCGATCCCGCGATCGTCAGCTGGGCCCGTTCGACGCGCAGCGACGGCAGCGCGAGGTTGCCCGATCCGGCGACCGACGCATCGAACGCGCGTCCGCCGACGCGGTCCACGCTCATGTTCCCCGATCCGGCGACACCGACCGCAGCGATGGCGGGGAGCGTCACGAACACGCGCACCTGCCCCTCGCGATAGACGCCCTTCTGCCGGCTGACCTTGAGCGTCCGGCCATCGCGGGTGATCGCCAGCCGGTCGAGAATGGCGGGCGTCCCCTCGGCGCGCACGGAGAAGCCCGGGCCGACGCGGACGACCACATCGTCGCTGCCGCGCAGCTCGATCCGGTCGAAGTCGGCCGCGGCGAACGTGCGCGTCGTGCCGCTGCCCTGCGCGGGGATGGACGTGCCGTCGCCGCTGCCGATATCGATACTGTTACCGCACGCCGCCAGCGGCAGCAGCGCCGCCATCACGACCGTTCGCATGAGCATCCTCCCAAACCGTGTATTGCTAAGATAATACACGTCGGGCGCGCGCGCAAACGAAAAGGGCGACCCCGCGAGGCCGCCCCGTCCGGTGTATGGGGAGAGGGATGCGGCGTCAGGCCGGTACCTTGTCCTTGTTGTAGATCGCCGCGGCCTTGCGCAGGATGTCCAGGATCTTCTCCTGCGCCGCCGGCTCGTCCAGTTCCTCCATCGCGGCCAGCTCGCGCGCCAGGCGGCTGCACGCACCCTCGAAGATCTGGCGCTCGGAATAGCTCTGCTCGGGCTGGTCGTCGGCGCGGAACAGGTCGCGGACCACCTCGGCGATCGACACCAGGTCGCCCGAGTTGATCTTCGCCTCATATTCCTGCGCGCGGCGCGACCACATCGTGCGCTTTACCTTGGGCTTGCCCTTCAGCGTCTCCATCGCCTCGCGCATGGTCTTGTCGGAGGACAGCTTGCGCATCCCCACCGACTCCGCCTTGTTGGTCGGCACGCGCAGCGTCATGCGCTCCTTTTCGAAGCGCAGGACGTACAGCTCCAGCTGCATGCCCGCGATTTCCTGTTTCTGCAGCTCGATGACACGGCCGACACCGTGCTTGGGATAGACAACGTAATCACCGACATCGAAATGCAGAGCCTTGGCAGCCATGGGTGGCCTTTCCGCTGTTATGGCCCCGCGCTCCCGCCGGTCCGCGATATAGGGGAGTCGCGGGCAGGAGATGGAACGGGGCAGGTAGGTTGGACGTCTCCACCGGGCGCGAGGTACAAGCGCCCGTGCCGGACCCATATAGCATCCGCGACACAATATTTCCAGCGTGTTTGGGGCAGCAACGCTGACGGGCGGGAACCTTTTCGCGAGAAAGCGTTCCGCGATCCGCGTCACGATGGCACGTCAGCCGTCGTGGCGGTGCATCCATGCGCGCAGCGTCGCGATCGTTTCGTCCGGGCGGTCGGTGAAGGTGCCATGCGCCGCGCCCGGGATCACCGCCAGCTCTGCGCCGGGCACGCGCGCGGCGAAGCGCAGGCTCGTGACCGGGCGCGCCTCGTCATACTGGCCGACCATGAAGAGGGTGCGGGCGCCGTCGAGCCGCGCCAGCAGCGGCTCGCCGTCATAGTCGCGCAAGCTGCCGGTCGCGACGAACTCGCTCCTGCCCCACATCGTCTCGTACAATCGCGCGTTGAAGCCGCGGCCGTTGGCGCGTGCATAGTCGCGCAAGCCCGGCGGGTCCGGCTCGCGACCGTTGAAGCGACGGTAGAATTCCGCCGTTCCCGCCTCGCAGGCGGCGGCGGTGGCGGGTGCGGGCGTATCGCACGTGGCGAGCGCGGCCTGCGTCTCGCCGGGCAGCTCGCGGCGGAGCGCATCGGCATCGGCGATCCAGCTGCGCGTGGACACCAGCGGGCTGGCGAGGATCGCGCTGGCCATCGCGGGCGCGCGGCGCGCGGCATATTCCAGCGCGATCGTCCCGCCCCAGCTGTGCCCGCAGACGTGCCAGCGCGCGACGTTCAGCCCGCGGCGCACCGCCTCCAGCTCGTCGACGAAGCGCGCCACGCGCCAGTTGGCGGGATCGTTCGGATGATCGGAGCGCCCGCTGTCGAGCTGGTCGTAGAGGATGACCGCGCGCTCGTCCGCCAGCGCCAGCGCGTCGAGATAGCCGGCATGCGTGCCGCCGGGCCCGCCGTGCACGATCACCAGCGGCGGGCGCGGACCGGCGAGGTCGCCGTTGACGCGGACGTACACGCGCCCGCCCGGCACCGGCAGCATCGCCTCGCGCGTGGGGGCGGGATAGCCGGCCTCGCGCGCCCGCGCCGGACGCACGAGGGCCGGCAGCGGGACGCACACGCCCGCCGCCGCCAGACGCAACAGGTCGCGGCGCGCGAGCCGCATCGGATCGATCAGTCGCCCGAACCCGGCTCCGCGGAGAAATACTTGTCGTACTTGCCCTCTTCGCCCTTGTGCTCGTCGGCATCGGCGGGGGTCTGGTCCGCCTTGCGCGTGACGTTGGGCCATTGCGCGGAGAAGGTGTTGTTCAGCTCCAGCCACTGCTCCAGCCCGCTTTCGGTATCGGGCAGGATCGCTTCCGCGGGGCATTCCGGCTCGCACACGCCGCAGTCGATGCACTCGGACGGGTTGATGACGAGCATGTTCTCGCCCTCGTAGAAGCAGTCGACCGGACACACCTCGACGCAGTCCATGTACTTGCAGCGGATGCAGGCATCGGTGACGACATAGGTCATGGGCGCGGGTTCCTTTGCGTTCTCCCGTCCGCTTTTGCGCTACCTGACGGCGGCGTCAACGCTCCGCTGCCTGCTGCGAGACGTTTGCAGTCTCACCGGCGAGGAGTTCCTGATAGCACGCCACGGCCTCCGGCGCGGGCCCGCGGCGCAGCGGGAGCGCTTCCACCCGCAGCACGCGGACCGCGCCGTGATGCGCGAAGGTCAGGATATTGCCGACGCGCACCGGCGCATGCGCACGGTCGATCGCGCGGCCGTCGATGCGCAGGTGGCCGTCGCACGCCATCCCCTGCGCGATGCTGCGCGTCTTCGCGATGCGGACGTACCACAGGAACAGGTCGAGCCGCATGGTGCCGCCCATCAGCCGGCCTCCTTCATGCGCGCCCCCACCCCGCCAGCGCGGCGAAGGCGTTGTCGGGCGTCGGGGCGACGCGACGGGCGCGGGGACGCCCCTGCCACACGTATCGCGCGATCCCCTCGACCGGCGCGACGGGACGGAATCCCAGTTCCGCCATCAGCCGCGCGACCGTCGCCGCATGCAGGCCGATCGAGACGGCCAGCGTCGCATCGGGGGCGAAGGGGACCTTGCCCGCCTTCTCCCGCGCGTCATGCGCGGCGCGCGCCACCCGCTCGACCAGGTCGATCCGCACCGCCTGCGCGCCGAAGGCACGGTAGCCGGACGCCGGCGTCGCGCCGGGCGCCCCGCGCGGCAGGGTGACCGCGCCGGGCGGCGGCAGCGCATCGACCGCGGGCGTCCCCGCCGCGGCCAGCAACGCGCGCCGCCACACCTGCGCGCCCGCCTTCAGCAGGCGGGGGTCGAACAGGTCGAGCGCGCCGACGGTGACGCCGTGCCGACGCAGCCAGCGCCGGTTGTCGGGGGTGAGCGCCTCCACCGCCTCGCGCAGCGGCAGGCGCGCGGCGAACCCCGCGCCCGCCTCCATCGCCCCCGCGACGCTGCGCAGCGCCGGCCCCGCCTCCTTCGCGCGGGCGGCGTCGGCCAGTGCCGCGACCGCAGGCAGCGCGCGGGCGATCGCCGCGTCGAGCCAGGTGCGCAGCCGCGTCGCCACCGCCTGCCGCACCGCCGGGTCGAGGCAGTCGAGCGCACCGTCCAGCGCGATCTGCGGCCGGGCGAGCGAGGGGCCGCGCGCCAGCCGCGCGACGATCAGCCGGTCGGCGGCGATCTCCCCGGCGTGGGTGAGGGCAAAGGCGCCGTCGTCGCTCGCCACCAGCGTCTGCGCGCGGCGGCGACGCTCGCCTGCGAGGCGCTTTTCCGCGGTGGCGAGCAGCAGGCGCTTGTCGGCGGCATTGGCATCGGGCGCGACGACGAAGCGGAACCCCTCCAGCCGGCCGATGGCATGGGTGTCGATCGTCACCTCGCCCTCGGCATCGATCTCGACGGGCAAGGCGCCCAGGCCGCCGCCGATCTTCTTTGCAAGCGCGGTGGTGCGCTTGTCGACGAAGCGCTGCGTCAGGCTGGCGTGGAGCGCGTCGGACAGCCGCTCCTCGATCGCGAGCGTCCGCGCGGCCCAGGCCTGCGGATCGGCGAGCCAGTCGGGGCGCTGCGCGATATACGCCCAGCTGCGGATCGCGGCGATGCGCCCGGCGATCGTCTCGACATCGCCCTCGGTCCGGTCGAGCCGCGCGACCTCGTCGGCGAACCACTGGTGCGGGATATGGCCCTGCGCGAGATAGCCGAACACGCGCGCGACGAAGCGTGCATGCGGGTCGAGCCCCAGCTTCGCGAAGTCGGGAATGCCGCACGCCGCCCACAGCCGCGACACGTTGCCGCCGCGCGCGCTCGCACGGATCGCGGGATCCTCGACCAGCCGCTTCAGCACCTTGAGATCGATCGCCTCCGGCGCGGCGCGCAGCCGTTCGTGGTCCGGCCGCGTGGTCAGGCTGGCGATCAGCGCATCGACGCTCGACAGATCGGGCTGCCCCTCGCGCCAGTAGAGCCAGTCGAGCCGGGGGAAGCGATGCGCCTCGATCGCGGCGACCTCCTCGGGCTCGAACGAGTCGGGTCCCTCCGCGACCAGTCCGCCGAAGGTGCCGTCGCGCTGATGGCGCCCGGCGCGGCCCGCAATCTGCGCCATCTCCGCGACGGTCAGCCGGCGGCGGCGCTGGCCGTCGAACTTCGACAGTCCGGCGAACGCGACATGCCCCACGTCGAGGTTGAGCCCCATGCCGATCGCGTCGGTGGCGACGAGATAGTCGACCTCACCGGCCTGGAACATCGCCACCTGGGCGTTGCGGGTGCGTGGGCTGAGCGCGCCCATCACCACCGCGGCACCCCCGCGCAACCGGCGCAGCATTTCGGCGGTCGCATAGACCTCTTCGGCGGAGAAGGCGACGATCGCGGAGCGGCGCGGCAGGCGCGACAGCTTCTTCGCGCCGGCATAGGACAGGGTGGAGAAACGCGGTCGCTCGACGATCTCCACGTCGGGGATCAGCGCGCGCAGCACCGGGCGCAGCGCCTCCGACCCCAGGATCATCGTCTCCTCGCGCCCGCGGGCGCGCAGCAGGCGGTCGGTGAAGACGTGGCCGCGCTCCGCATCCGCGCCCAGCTGCGCCTCGTCCAGCGCGACGAAGGCGACATCGCGCTGGAGCGGCATGCTTTCGGCGGTGCACAGGAACCAGCGCGCGTCGGGGGGAACGATCCGCTCCTCGCCGGTGATGAGCGCGACGCGGTCCGGCCCCTTGATCGCGACGACGCGGTCGTAGACCTCGCGCGCCAGCAGCCGCAGCGGGAAGCCGATCATGCCGCTGGAATGCGCGCACATACGCTCGATCGCGAGATGCGTCTTGCCGGTGTTGGTCGGCCCCAATACCGCGGTCACGCGGGGTCGATCGATGCGCGTCATGGTACACGGTACATCGGGTCTGCGCGCGCCGGATGCAATCGTGATGAGCGTACATCCCGGTTCGGCGCAGGGTGCGAACGTTTCGGCGCAGCCGCGAAGGTCTACGCGTGCGGTTAATTTGACTTTAGCGACTCCGGTCCACAACGCTCCCCACCTCAGGCGCCGGGGGGTATGTCGGCGTTCAACCTGTGACGAAGGGCTGACGCGGGCGTGTTCTTGCGCGAGCAACAGGGGCTGGAATGGGCCGGGGGCGCGGGATCGCGCGCCTTCGGGCGTGCGCTGGTGCCGCTGGCGGATCGCAGCCTGTACGACCGCCTGCGCGTCGCCGCCGCGACCACCGACTGGACACCCGATCTGGGGCAGCGCATCGGTTCGCGCCAGTGGTGGCGCGGGCTCGCCACCTGCGCCGCGCTGGCGGGGGCGGCATGGCTGGTATCGCCCGGATTCGCGCCCGTCACCGGCTATACCGCGCCGGTCGCGATCGGCGCCGCGTTCGAGGAAACACGTACCCAGTCGATCGCCCCGCTGGGGCTGGGGGCGACCACCGGGCGGCGGATGGCGGCGAGCGCGCTGGTGCGGCCGCTGGCGGAGACGCCCGAGCGCCCGCAGGTCGAGCTGACCGCGGCGCTGGCCGACGGCGACACGCTGCGCAACGCGCTCCAGCGCGCCGGGGTCGGCGGGGGCGAGGCGGGGCGCGTCGCCGGTCTGGTGGCGGGCGCGGTCAAGCTGGACGACCTTCGCCCCGGCACGATCCTGTCGCTGACGCTGGGACGGCGCCCGACGAAATTCCAGCCGCGCCCGCTGGAGGCGCTGGCGTTTCGCGCCGCGTTCGATCTCAACCTGTCGGTCCATCGCACGATGGACGGCGGGCTGGCGCTCGATCGCCACCCGATCGCGATCGACCGCACGCCGCTGCGCGTGCGCGGGATCGTCGGCCCCAGCCTGTACCGCTCGGCGCGCGCCGCAGGCGTGCCGGCGCGCGTGGTCGAGGCCTATATCAAGGCGCTGGCGGGCAGCATGTCGATCGGCGACGTCGCCGCCGCCGACACGTTCGACCTGGTCGCCGACCAGGCGCGCGCCGCGACCGGCGAGGTCGAGGTCGGGCAGCTGCAATATGCCGGGCTGGAGCATAACGGCGGCCGCCTCCAGCTGGTGCGCTGGGGCGACAGCGGGTCGGGCACGTTCATGGACGCCAACGGCCAGTACGAGCGCCGCGGCGCGATGGGGATGCCGGTCGCCGGCCGCGTGACGTCCACGTTCGGGATGCGGATGCACCCGCTGCTGGGCTTCATGCGGATGCACAAGGGGATGGACATCGGCGCGCGCTACGGCGCCCCGATCCTGGCCGCGGTCGACGGCGTGGTGCAGTTCGCGGGCCGCTCCGGCGGCTACGGCAATTTCGTCAAGCTGGCGCATGCCGGGGGACTGGCGACCGGGTACGGCCATATGAGCCGGATCGCGGTGTCGCCGGGGACGCGCGTGCGGCGCGGCCAGGTGATCGGCTATGTCGGCTCGACCGGCATCTCGACCGGGCCGCACCTGCACTGGGAAGTGTGGAGGAACGGGCGGCCGGTCAACCCGCGCTCGATCTCGATGAGCAGCATCCAGACGCTGCCGGCGGAGACGCTGCGCGCGATGAAGGCGAAGATCGCGCGGTTGCTGGGGACGGCGGCGCGCTGACCTCGTGCTCCTGCGCACGCAGGAGCCCAGGGTCCAGCGCACCATCAGGCGTCGTCCGCCTGACCCTTGGGTTCCGGCGTTCGCCGGAACACGCCATTCTCACCGTCCCTGCGCGCGCCAGCGCTGGATCGTGCGGGCGATGATGTCCGCCTCGCCGCCGGTTTCGCGCCACAGCGACGAGAACAGCGGGTCGGCCGAGGCGGGGCGCTTGCCCTCTTCGAGCGCGTCGAACGCGACCCGGATCGGGATCGCGACGCCCTCGCCACAGACGATGCATTCGCGGTTGCGCAAGGCGGGCAGCGTGTCGAGGAAGCCGCGCGCACCCTCCGGCATCGCGGCGCGGACGAACGACTGATCGCGGTCGTTGTTGAGGCGCATCGCGATGATCGTGCCGCATTGCGACAGCACGCCCTCCGCCAGATCGGACGGTCGCTGCGTGATGAGCCCCAGCGACACGCCGTACTTGCGGCCTTCCTTGGCGATGCGGCCCAGGATGCGCGCGACGGCGGTCGGCGCCTCGCGGTCGGACGGGATGTAGCGGTGCGCCTCCTCGCAGACGAGGAGGATCGGGCGCTGCGGCTCGTTGCGCGACCAGATCGCGAAATCGAAGACCATGCGGCTCAGCATCGCGACCACCACCGAGGTGATCTCGCTCGGCACGCCCGACACGTCGATGATCGAGATCGGCTTGCCGTCGCCCGGCAGGCGGAACACACGCGCCAGGAACGACGCCATCGTGTCCGCGACCAGCATGCCGGAGAACATGAAACCGAAGCGCGGATCGCCCTTCATCTCGTCGATCTTGTTCTTCAGCCGCAGATAGGGCGCGGTGTCGCCCGCGCGGTCCATCTTGCCCATCTCCTGCTGGATGATCTGCGTCAGGTCGCTGAGCAGGTACGGGATCGGCGCGTCGACCGTCAGCTTGGGGATCTCCTGTCCCAGCCGGTTCTTCGCGCGGGCGGTGAGCAGGCATTTGGCGAGGATGTCGGCATCCACCTGCCGCTCGGCGCCGGTGGTGGTCAGGAACACCTCGGCATGTTCCTCGAAATTCATCAGCCAATAGGGCATCTGTAGGTTCGAGACGTCGTACAGCGCGCCGATCTCGCCGAACGCGGCGCCATATTCGCCGTGCGGGTCGATCATCACGACGTGTCCCTGCGGGGCGAGCGCGCAGATCCGGTGGAGAATGAGCGCGGCGGCGGTCGATTTGCCGGTGCCGGTGGAGCCCAGCAGCGCGAAATGCCTGCCGAGCAGCGGGTCGATCAGCAGCGAGGCGCGCACATCGTCGGTCGGATGGACATGGCCGATCTCGATCGCGGGGCGGTCGGGGGCGGCATGGACCTGCTTCAGGTCGGCGTCGGTGACCGGAAAGACCTCGTCACCGGGCATGGGATAGCGCGTGACGCCGCGGCGGAAGTGGTGCAGGCGCGCGGTCAGCGGTTGCTCGTCGGCCTCCCCCAGGAAGTCGATCGCGGCGGCGACCTGATGCCCGGTCGCGCTCGCCAGCCTGAGCGTGCGGATGTTGGCCAGCAGCCAGCGGGTGCCGACGCGGACCTTGATCTGCCCGCCGACCTGCCCCGCCGTCGCGACGATGGGATCGGGATCGTTCGCCAGCGCCGCGAGCGCGGTCGCATCCAGCACCACCTCGCTCTGCGCGCCGGCGACCTCGCGGACATAGCCGATGGGGTCGTGCGCGGCCGGATCGTGCCGGACGCCGGCGAAGGCGGACGCTGCCGGAATATCGTTCATTGCGTGAATCACCCCTGCCCGAACGGTCCACCGCTAATCGGGGAGGATGAAGAAATCGTGCAGCCGGTCAGCCGCGTGCCGCCCAGCGCCCCGCCGCCCAGCCCAGCAGCACCGACAGCGCCACCGCGCTGAGGCCGTAGAGGATCGAGTGGCGGTCGGCGGCCTGCGCCACGAAACGCTCGAGCCCCGATTTGCGGATATCGATGTCGCGCACCGCGGCGGCGAGGACGCGGCCGTCGCGGATCAGGAACGTCTCCGCGGTGAAGCGCCCGACCGGCACGCGCGCCGGGATCGCGACGCGCGCGCGGTAGAGCACGCCGTCGGTGATCTCGACCGCGCCCGGCGCCTCGTAGAACAGGCCGGTGCGGGTGCGCTGCTCGACCAGCCCGCGGGTGAAGCGGTCCTGCACCGGCGCGGGGGCGGCGGAGGCGGGGGAGAGTTGGAGGCCGTCGAGCCCCAGTTCGTAGATCGCGCGGGTACGGGCATCGACCAGCCGGTCGAGCGGGCGGGACGAGGCGACCGCGTAGAAGCTGGGGGCCGAGCGGTAGCGCAGCTTGCCGGCATTGACCCAGATGCCGGCGACCTTCTCCTTCTCGCGGATGACGATCGACTGGGTCGGTCCCTTCACGACGATCACCACATCGGTAGGCGCCGCGCCGCGCGGCAGCCGCCCGCCGGGGTAGAGGATCGCGCCGAACAGCAGCAGCTCGGCGCCGGTGAAGCTGTACGCGATCTCGATATTGCGCTGCGACACGTCGGGCACCAGCACCGGCTTGGCCTGCGCGGTCAGCAGCGGCGCGGCGAGGAGGAGGGCGGCACGCCTCACGACAGCTCGACCGAATAGATTTCGTCGGGCCGCCACCCCAGCCCCAGTGCGATGCGGAACGCGACCAGCAGCACCATGATCGCCAGCGCGAGGCGGAGATATTCCGGCTTCGCCTTCGCCGCGAAGCGCGCGCCGACCTGCGCCCCCACGACCGAGCCGACCAGCAGCAGCGCGGCCAGCACGATGTCGACGGCCTTGGTGGTGGTGGCATGGACCATGGTCGCGGCGGCGGTGACGAACAGGATCTGGAACAGGCTGGTGCCGACCACCACCGCGGTCGACATGCCCAGCAGGTAGATCATCGCCGGCACCAGCACGAAGCCGCCGCCGATGCCCAGCAGGATCGTCAGGATGCCGGTCGCGAACCCCAGCAGCAACGGCGCCAGCGGCGAGATGTACAGGCCAGAGGCATAGAAGCGCATGCGGAACGGCATGGCCGCGACCAGCGGGTGGTGCCGCCGCCGGCGCGCCGCGGCGACGCGGCGCCCGCGCGAGACGAGGATCGCGACGACCGCCTCGCGCAGCATCAGCACGCCGATCGTGCCGAGCAGCAGGACGTAGGTGATGGCGATGACGGTATCGATCTGCCCCCATTGCTGGAGCAGGCGGAACAGCCACGCGCCGAACAGCGACCCCAGCACGCCGCCGATCACCAGCACCATGCCCATCCGCGTATCGACCCCGCCGCGGCGGAAATGCGCGAACACGCCCGACACGCTCGCGCCGGTGACCTGCGTCGCGGCGGAGGCGGCGGCGACGGTGGGGGGAATGCCGTAGACGATCAGCAGCGGCGTGGTCAGGAACCCGCCGCCGACCCCGAACATTCCCGACAGGAACCCGACGCCCGCGCCCAGCGCGATCATCACCAGCGCGTTCACCGACAGGTTCGCGATCGGCAGGTAGAGATCCATGACGCCGCCGTCGCTACCCGGTTCGGTGCGCGCGCGCCATTCAGAAGTCGGTGCCGAGCGACAGGGCGGGACCGGAGACGGGCGCGGCGTTGCCCGCGACGCGCTGTCGCCAGTCGAGCGTGACGCGCAGGCGCCGCGCCCCCGCGGGCAGCGTCACCGCGGCGGTGGGGCCGATATCGAATCGGGCCGCGCCGCGCTGCGCCGCACCCCAGGCGCCGATGCCGAGATCGAGTGCGATGCCGCCATGCGAGCGGGCGACGGGCCGCGCGATGCGGATCGCGCCATCGGCATAGCCCTCCATGCCATCACGCGCAATCGCGCCGGCCTGCGCATAGCCGTCGAGGCGAAAGCCGGCGGCGAGGTCGCGGTCGCCGACCCCGCCGGCCACGCCGATGGCGGTGCCGCTGCGGATCCCGGCGACCCCGATGCGGCGTTCCAGCGTGACCCGCGCCGGCAGCGCGCCGGGTTGCCATTCGATGCCGAGCGCGAGTTCCTGCTGACGCACCGCCAGCGCGCCGGAGGCGCGCGCCACGATGGCGACGCGGCGCGCATCGTCCAGCGTGTAGGCGATGCGTGCGCCGATCTGGCTGCCCCCCAGCTGCGGCGTGGCGACCCCGGCGCGCTGGCGGCCGTCGCGCACGATCGACCAGAGGCTGCCCGACCAGCGCGACGGGCCGGGCGGCGGCGGCGCGGGCGCGCCGTAGCGGACCATGCCCAGCAGCGCGAGCGTGACGCGTCGGTCATCCGTCCGCGCCGCGGACGCCTTGGGTGGCGCCGATCGATCGGGAAGCGCGGCTGCGCTGGCCGGCGTGGCGACGGCGGGCGTGACGAACCGCAACGGGGAAGGTCGTCGAGGCGTCGGGAACGACGGCGGCGTCGTCATCGCGATCTCCGTCGGCTCCACCGGCGCGGTCGCCGCGACGGCGACGGGGAGGATCGCGCGCCACGGCTCGATCTCGATCGGCGTGGCGACGGGCCACAGCCACCACGTCCGCGCCGCCACCCATCCACCCAGCACCAGCCCCATGAAGCGGAGCGGCCGGCCACGCCCCGCGGCGATCATGCGTCGCCCGGCAGCACGTCGGGGAAGCGGTGGACGGTCTTGTCCCAGCGCGGCGGGACACCGCGCAGCGTCGCCACGTAGCGCGCCAGCGCCCGTCGCGCCGCCAGCATCGCGATGATGTTGCCGACCAGCGCGCGCGGCAGCGACCACCACCCCTCGCGCCAGCCATGCTCCTGCGCGGTGCTGCGCGCGCGCACCGCGAGCCGCCAGCCGAGCAGCCCCGCATTGACCATCAGCATCAGCCGCATCGCGGGCGTCGCCGCCGGGACGGTGCCGCCCGCGAGCGCATGCCCGGCGAGCGACAGCGTGAAGCCGACCAGCGCGAGATAGGCGGCGAGCAGCGCCAGGACCGCCAGCGGCCCGCGGCGGTCGCGCATCCGCATCCAGCGCTCCGCCCAGCGCCAGCGCCCGCCCCAGCCGGTGCGATCCCAGCCGGACAGCGCGATCCCCGTCACCCAGCGCGCCTTCTGACGTACCGCGGCGTCGATCGTGTCGGGGAAATAGGCGCGGGTCGCCACCAGCGCACCGTCCGGATCGCGCCAGCGCGCGAAGCACGCGGGCAGCCCCATCGCCCCGATGCGCAGGCCGAGTTCGTAATCCTCGGTCAGGCTGTGCGCGTCGAACGGGGCCTGTCCATCGCCCGCCAGCGCGACCAGCGCATCGCAGCGGATGGCGCAGCCCACCCCCGCCAGCGGCAGCGCCGCGCCCAACCCGGCACGCACCACCAGATGGCGGCCATGCGACTCGGCGAATTCGTCTGCGTACGTCCCCGATACCAGACGGCGCCGCGGATCGATCAGCGGCACGACCGGCAGTTGCACGAGCGCCGCCGCGCGCAGGTGATGGTCGAACACGCGCAATTCCGCAGGGTGGACGACATCCTCCGCATCGTGGAGGACGACCGCGTCGGTCGGGCGGCCGCCCGCGGCATCGTCGCGCCGCAGCGCGCGCCACAGGTGATTGAGGCAGTCGGCCTTCGTCGTCGGTCCGTCGCCGGTGACGGTGACGACGCGTACCCGCCCATCCTGCCCCGCCACCTCCGCGACCGCGGCGATGGTGGCGGGATCGTTGGGGTAGCAGCCGACATAGAGGCGATAATCGGGGTGGTCGTAGCGGCGCAGCGCCGCGCGCAGCATCGCCCCGATGACGCGATGCTCGTCCCACGCGGCGACGAAGACCGCCAGGCGCAGCGGCGGCGCATCGGGGAGCGTGTCGAGCGAGGACGGCGGCGTGCGGCGTACGCGCCACAACAGGTCGACCAGCAGGTCGTCGATCCCGCCGATCAGGATCGCCACGGCGGCGAACAGAGTCACCTCCGCCAGCGCCGCATCGAGCAGCGCCAGCATCTCGGCAGCCGAGGCCGCCAGCCCGTCCCCCCAGCCTGACATGAGTTAATGTCATGCGGGGGCTGTGGCGCATCTGCAACGCTTTTTGACAGACAAGCGCCGAACCTCGCGCGACCGCTCGTCGTCGCCGAACCATCCGGCGATCGGTGCGTTGGCCCGCCGGTCCCTTTCCCCCTTTCGGGACCGAGTGCCGACCCCAAGCCGGTACTGGCCGCGTCGCGCGTTGTTGCGACGCGGCCGAACCGTGGAGTTCCGGCCGCGGACGCGCGATCAGAAGCGTTCGCGATCCCACGCATCCGGGACGTAACCGTCACGCTGGCCATAGCCGCGGTCGTCCCGTCGGTCGTAACGGTCGTAGCGGTCGTCGTCGCGCCAGTTGCCGCGCGCGTAGGGGCTGCCGGGGCCATAGATCAGATTGCGATAGGCCAGTCGCGCCTGATGCAGCTCGGCCCGCTGGCGGCGGATCTCCCACACGTTGCCGCGTGCCTGCGCGCGCTGCAGGTCGCGCTCCTCGCGCATGATATTCTCGCGATAGCGCCACAATTCGCCGCGCGATTGCGCCGCGGCGGCGCCCGCGGCCAGCGAGCCGGGAATCAGCGTGGCGGCGATCAGCGCCGCGGTCATCAGCTTACGCATCACAAGGCCTTTCGTTCGTCGCGGCGGCACCGGGGCTCGGCACCGCCATGACGACACTGCTAGGCTGCGCGCGCTGAACGCGGCGGGAATGCGATCGTCAGCGAAACGACAGGTTGGACGTCACGGCTGCCCGCTGCGCCCGCCCGCAGTGCCGCCGCCGGCCGCGCCCGGCGCACCGACGGTGCCGATGTTGCCGAACAGATCCTGGAAGAAGCCGCGCTTGCGCCCCAGCGTGGGCGTGGTCTTGCCCCAGGGATCGACGTTGACGACCTGCTCCATCCCCGACTTGCGCACCGCGGTGACGTTGCCGGCCTGGTCGAAGCTGATGCGCAGCGTCAGCTGCTCCTTCGGCTTGGGCGGGTTGAACGCCAGGTTGCGGCTGTCGCGCGCGATATAATACCAGTCGCCCTGGTTGAACTGGCTGGCGAAGCTGGGCGTGCCGAGCGTCGCGAGCACCGACTGGCGGTTGTCGACGCCGGGCTGGACCGAATTCACCAGATCGGCATCGACGATATAGCCCTGATGCGAGCGCAGCGGGGTGCAACCGGCGGCCAGCACGCCGGCCAGGAGCGAAAAAGCGAGTAGGGGGCGCATCGATACTCCGCGTGACACAGCGTCAGGGCCGGTCGCCGCAACGCGTGCGTGGACTTTGCGGCCGTGCGCCTCAATATGCTGCCCGGCCGCGCGAGACAAGCGCGGGGGCGACGTGAGGGATCAAACGCTTTGGGTTGGTGGAAACGACTGTTTCGCGGGCGCGACCGCACCGCCGCGCTGCCGCTGTACGATGCGGTGATCGCGCGCGCGCGCGCGCCGCACTGGTATCTGGACGGGCAGGTGCCCGATACGCTGGACGGCCGCTTCGACATGGTCGCGGCGGTGCTGGCGATGGTGGTGCTGCGGCTGGAGCGGGAGGAGGGCGGCGCGCCGGTGATCGCGCAGCTGACCGAGCGGTTCGTCGACGATATGGACGCGCAGGTACGCCAGATCGGCTTCGGCGACATGGTGGTGGGCAAGCATGTCGGCCGCATGATGGGGATGCTGGGCGGCCGGTTGGGCGCGTATCGCGAGGGATTGCAGGCGGGCACGCTGGACGAGGCGCTGGTGCGCAACGTGTATCGCGGGCAGGCGCCGGCGAAGGAGGCGGTGGCGCATGTGCGCGATCGCCTGACCGCGTGGCGCGGGGCGCTCGACGCGGTGCCGCTGGATGCGATCGAACGCGGGGAATTGCCATGAACGCGCCCGAATTCATGCGGGTCGAGCGGCTGGATACGATCGGCGAAGAGGAGCGCAGCGTCGCCATTGCCGCCGATCAGGCGGAGCGCGCGGCGCTCGCGACGCGATTCGGGCTGGTGTCGGTCGACAGACTGGAGGCGACGTTCGCGATCCGGCGTACCGCGGCAGGCATTTCGGCGACCGGAATGGTGCACGGCGAGGTGGTGCAGGCCTGCGGGGTGACCGGCGACCCGCTGCCGGCGCGCGTCGAGGAGCCGGTGGCGCTGCTGTTCGTCGAATCGTCCGGCACGGGCGAAGAGGTCGAGCTGAACGAAGGCGAGCTGGATACGATCGAGATCGAGGGCGGCGGCATCGACCTGGGCGAGGCCGCGGCGGAGACGCTGGCGCTGGCGCTCGATCCCTTTCCGCGCAGCCCGCGGGCGGCCGAGCGGCTGAAGGAGGCCGGGGTGCTGAGCGAGGACGAGGCGGGGCCGTTCGGGGCGCTCGCGGGATTGAAGGCGAAGCTGGAGGGGAAGGACTGATCCCCGCGGACGGCGGCGGTTCAGATCAGCGCCAGCTCGCTCAGCCGGCCGACGAGCGCGGGGGGCATCGCAGCGAGGCCGTCGGCTGCCTCGCCGCCGAGATCGAGCGGCGCCTCGGCCGCCTCCAGGTAGCGCCAGCCCTGATGCGCGCGCTTCGGGCGCGCCTGGACCAGCCGCAACGCCGGATCGATGTGGATCGCGATGCGTCCGCCCTCCGCCTCGCCGAAGGAGAGGATCGGCGAGCGGGCGACCAGCTGGTGCCTGATGATCCAGAACAGCGAACCCGTCCCCGCGATCTCCTCATGCCGCTTGGGCAGGTAGCGCGTCGTGAGGAACACCGGGCCGGCCTGCGCGCGCGCCGCCAGACGCTCGGCGAGCAGGTCGACGCTGGCGGCGCCGAACGCGACCTTCGTGAGATGGAGCGGCATGGCGTCAGATGTGGGAGAGGGGGGAGGGGGGATCAACTCCCCTCCCTTTCAGGATCGCGATACGATATCGCCTTTCCCGATCCACCCCGGCCTCGAGCGGGACCTTTGCAAAAGGCTACACCGTGCTCCTGCGAAGGCAGGAGCCCAGAGTTGCAGGTCCCATAAGGGGTTGCTCTGCTGGGCCCTGGGCTCCTGCCTGCGCATGAGCGCGGCGTGGGCTCGATGCCGTTGCACCTGTTTTGCAAAGGCCCCGCGAAGGCCGGGTCCGGTTTCGGAGCGGTGGAGATCGATCGCGGCCGTCCCCCAACTGGATCCCGGCCTGCGCCGGGATGGCAGGTCGAGCCGACGGGCAGGGGGCGAAAGGATCAGCCCCCCAGGCCCCACAGGCTGGCGAGGCCCAGGAACGACAGGAACCCCATGACGTCGGTGGCGGTGGTCACGAACACCGCAGAGGACACCGCAGGGTCGACGTTCGCCTTGTCGAGGGCGACGGGGACGATCACGCCGACCAGCCCGGCGACCACCGACGTCAGCATCATCGCCGCGGCGAAGACGATCGACAGCCCGCCGTTGCCGAGCAGGACGTAGCTGCCGATCGCGCCCACCGCGCCCAGCGCGATGCCGTTGCAGATCGCGATGCGGAACTCGCGCAGCAGCATGCGGACCGTGTTGGAACTGGTCAGCTGGTTGGTGGCGATCGCGCGGACCATCACCGCCAGCGTCTGCGTCCCCGCATTGCCGCCGAGCGCCGAGACGATCGGCATCAAGGCGGCGAGCAGCGCGAAGCGCGCGATCTCGCCCTGGAACAGCCCGACGACCGAGGCGGACAGCAGGGTCGCGCCGAGGTTGACCACCAGCCACGCCACGCGCGTCCGCACCGTGAACCGGATCGGCTCGTTGATGTCGCCGTCACCGGCGCCCGCGAGCCGCAGCGTGTCCTCGCCCGCCTCCTCCTGAATGATATGGACGATGTCGTCGACGGTAATCATGCCCACCAGCCGACCGGAGGCATCGGTGACCGCAGCGGAGATGAGCGCATATTTCTGGAAGCGCAGCGCCACCTCTTCCTGATCCATATCGACCGGGATCAGCGTCTGCTCGCGCTTCATGACGTCGCCGACGGGGATGCCGCGCGGCGTGCGCAGGATCCACGACAGCGCGCAGGTGCCGATCGGGCGATGCCCCGGATCGACGACGAAGATCTCCCAGAAGTCGGTCGTCAGCTCCTCGTGCCCGCGCAGATAGTCGAGCACGTCGCCCACCGTCCAATGCTCCGGCACCGCGACCAGGTCGCGCTGCATCAGGCGGCCGGCGGATTCCTCGGGATAGGACAGCGCCTCCTCGATCGCGGCGCGGTCGTCGGGCTCCATCGCGCGCAGGACCTCGCGCTGGTCCTCCGGCTCCATGT
The DNA here is from genome assembly GCF_036946125.1 of Sphingomonas adhaesiva. Lineage (NCBI taxonomy): Bacteria > Pseudomonadati > Pseudomonadota > Alphaproteobacteria > Sphingomonadales > Sphingomonadaceae > Sphingomonas > Sphingomonas adhaesiva. The sequence continues at coordinate 246,653 of NZ_JAQIJT010000001.1, read as the reverse complement.
CCTCGATGATGGCGACGGCGTCGTCGGTATCGAGCTCGCTGGCGATGTCCGCGACCTGGCGCGCGTCGAGCGCGTCGATCAGCGCCTCGCGGACATAGTCGTTCATCTCCGCGAACACGTCCGCGTCGACCAGATCGGCGATCGCGGCGGCCAGGTCGCGGCGGCGGTCCTCGGGCGTCAGCTCGAACAGGTCGGCGATGTCGGCGGGGTGGAGCGGCTCGACCAGCGCGCGCGCCGCCTCGGCATCGCCGTCCTCGACCGCGTCGAGCACCGCGGAGACGAATTCGGGCTTCAGCCGGTCGTCCTCGTCCAGCTCGTCGTGGCGGGTATCCTCTGCCACCTCGGGAAGCTCGGTGTCGCTCATGTGCCGCCTCCCAATCGCTGCACGGTGTTGCTGCATGGGCGGCCCTAGCGCGGCATCTGGCTATTTGCCAGCCGCGCCACTACCTGCGCGGCATCTGTCCCGAAAGGATTCCCATGGCCGATACCTATTCCACGCTGACGATGACGCTCGAGGGCGGCGACGTGACGATCAAGCTGCGCCCCGACCTGGCGCCCAACCACGCGCAGCGCATCGCCGAGCTGGCGAACGAAGGCTTCTACGACGGCGTGCCGTTCCACCGCGTGATCCCCGGCTTCATGGCGCAGGGCGGCGACGGCGGGAACCACAACGGCACCGGCGGCTCGTCCAAGCCCAATTTGAAGCAGGAATTCAACAAGGAGCCGCATGTGCGCGGCGTGTGCTCGATGGCGCGCACGATGGACCCGAACAGCGCCAATTCGCAGTTCTTCATCTGCTTCGACGACGCGCGCTTCCTGGACAATCAGTACACCGTCTGGGGCGAAGTGACCGAGGGCATGGAGCTGATCGACGCGCTGCCCAAGGGCGAGCCGCCGGCGAATCCGGGCAAGATCGTCACGATGCGGGCGGAGTAAGGCCCTGCTGTCACCCCGGGCTCGACCCGGGGTCCTGCTTCGTCCGTGATGTGGGTAAGGAGCGGGACCCCGGATCAAGTCGACACCTCTGCGAACGTCGTGGATCGCTCGACAATGTGGCCGTGCTCCTGCGCAGGCAGGAGCCCAGGGCCCAGCACATCAACGCCTTATGGTGCCTGTAACCCTGGGCTCCTGCCTGCGCAGAAGCACGGTGCAGCCTTTTGCAAAGGTCCCGCCTTCGCCGGGGGACAAAAAACTGAGTTTCGCCGAGGTCTCGATCAAGTCCGGGGCGACGATGCGGCGAGCGAAGAAGCGTAGCTGACGCCGTCATTGCTTCGCTCCGCTCGCAATGACGACATAGCGGCGTCACGCCTCCCGCAGCGTCGCGATCAGCCAGTCGCGGAACAGCCGCACCGGCTTGGTCTGGAGCGCGCGCGGGCGGCAGGCGAACCAATAGCTGTACGGGCTGGTCACATCGATGTCGAAGAGCTTGACCAGACGCGGGTCGTTCGCGTCGTGGAAATGGCTTTCGTGCATGAACGCGACACCCAGCCCCTGCGCCGCGGCCTCCAGCATCAGCGCGCCGGAATCGAAATAGTCGATCGCGGCCGGCTCGATCGCCCCCAGTCCGGCCGCGTGACGCCACGCCACGAACGTGTCGATCATCTCGCGGTGGAGCAGCACCGTATGGCTCGCCAGCTGGTCGGGATGGACCAGCGGATCGTCGCCCTCCACCAGCGACCGCGCGGCGATCGGATAGACCATGTTGCGATCCAGCCGCTCCGCATAGAGCGTCGGGTCGATGTCGCGCGCCAGCACGATCACCGCGTCCAGCCCCTCGCCCAGCCGCCCGATCGCATTCGCGCCGGTATCGATGTCGAGGTGCAGCTCGGGATGCGTCGCGCGCAGCGCGGCGAGCTGCGGGAAGAGCCGCTGCGACGCGTACAGCGGCAGCACCCCCAGCCGAAGCCGCAGCACGTCGGTGCTGCTGGTCATCGATTCGATCGCATCGGACAGGCTGTCGAGCGCGGGGGCGATCGCGGACAGCAGCCGCTCGCCATCGGCATTGGGCACCATCGCCTGATGCCGGCGGTCGAACAACGGGCGCGCCAGGAAGCGTTCCAGCGTCTGGATCCGGCGGCTGAGCGCGGGGGCCGACAGCGCCAGTTCCTGCGCGGCGACCTTGATCGAACCCAGCCGCGCGACCGCGATGAAGGCTTCGATGGCGGTCAGGGGCGGCAGGCGGCGCATTCGGCTCCGGTTTCGTTCGTTGTGCAGTGCATCATGCAATTCACGTCGCGGGGCGCAACCCCCGGTACGCCTGAGTTGCACTATTTGCATTCGTAGCGGATAATTTCGCAATTGCAAATGATCGTGCTGCACTGCACATAGAGCCTGCCTTTCAGGCATCCTCTCCTATAAAACTTTCCGGGTCGGTCCTTCGGGACCGGCCCTTTTTTCTTGGTCCACGCCCGGCCCGCCCGCTGCAATCGGGAACCCGCGCCCTATGTTCCGCGCTCGATACGAACGGATCGATGGAAGGAAGCGGGATGGCCGACGCCGAGGATCGGGCAGCGGGCGAGAAGACGGTCAAGCTCCAGGTCGCGAATGCACGCCCCGAGGACAGCGGGCGCGGCATCGCGCATCTGCCGCGTTCGATCATGGCGCAGTTGGGCATCACCGACGGCGACGTGGTCGAGATCGTCGGCAAGAAGACGACGCCCGCGCGCGCGGTCGGCCCCTATGCCGAGGACGAGGGGCTGGAGCTGCTGCGGATCGACGGGCTGCAACGCGCCAATGCCGGGGTCGGCTCGGGCGATTTCGTCGAGGTGCGCAAGGGGGAGAGCAAGGCGGCGACCCGCGTCGTCTTCGCCCCCGCGCAGCAGAACCTGCGGTTGCAGGGGTCGACCAACGCGCTGAAGCGCACCTTCTTCGGTCGGCCGCTGTGCGCGGGCGACGTGGTGGCGACCGCGGGTCACCAGCGCGTGCAGAACATGCCGCCGGGGATGGAACGGTTCGTCAACGCGCCCGCCTATGCGCTGCAGGAAATCCGCCTGACCGTGGTGTCCGCCGCGCCCAAGGGCGTGGTGCATATCGACGAGCATACCGAGATCGAGCTGCGCCCGGAATATACCGAGCCGGAGGCGACGCGCCGCGCCGACGTCACCTATGACGACATCGGCGGCATGGGACAGACGATCGACCAATTGCGCGAGATGGTCGAGCTGCCGCTGCGCTACCCGGAGCTGTTCCAGCGGCTGGGCGTCGATCCGCCCAAGGGGGTGCTGCTGCATGGACCGCCCGGCACCGGCAAGACGCGCCTCGCCCGCGCGGTGGCGAACGAGTCGGATGCGCAATTCTTCCTTATCAACGGGCCGGAGATCATGGGCTCGGCCTATGGCGAATCCGAGCAGCGGCTGCGGCAGGTGTTCGAGGAGGCGACGAAGAACGCGCCCTCCATCGTCTTCATCGACGAGATCGACTCGATCGCGCCCAAGCGCGGGCAGGTGTCGGGCGAGGCGGAGAAGCGCGTCGTCGCGCAGCTGCTGACGCTGATGGACGGGCTGGAGGCGCGCGCCAACCTGGTGGTGATCGCGGCGACCAACCGGCCCGAGGCGATCGACGAGGCGCTGCGCCGGCCAGGCCGGTTCGACCGCGAGATCATCGTCGGCGTGCCCGACGAGCGCGGGCGGCGCGAGATCCTGGGCATCCACACGCGCGGCATGCCGCTGGGCGACCGCGTCGACCTGGGCGAGCTGGCGCGCACGACGTTCGGCTTCGTCGGCGCCGATCTGGCGGCGCTGACGCGCGAGGCGGCGATCGAGACGGTGCGGCGGATGATGCCGCGGCTGAACCTGGAGGATCGCACGATCCCCTCCGAGGTGCTCGACACGCTGGCGGTGACGCGCGAGGACTTCATGGAAGCGCTCAAGCGCGTCCAGCCGAGCGCGATGCGCGAGGTGATGGTGCAGGCGCCGACGACCAAATGGTCCGACGTCGGCGGGCTGGACGATGCGCAGATGCGGCTGAAGGAAGGGGTCGAGCTGCCGCTCAAGGACCCCGATGCGTTCCGCCGGCTGGGCATCCGCCCGGCCAAGGGGTTCCTGCTGTACGGCCCGCCCGGCACCGGCAAGACGCTGCTGGCGAAGGCGGTCGCGCGCGAGGCGGAGGCGAATTTCATCGCCACCAAGTCCAGCGACCTGCTGAGCAAATGGTATGGCGAGAGCGAGCAGCAGATCGCGCGGCTGTTCCAGCGCGCGCGGCAGGTGGCGCCCTGCGTGATCTTCATCGACGAGCTGGATTCGCTGGTGCCGGCGCGCGGCGGCGGGATGGGCGAGCCGCAGGTGACCGAGCGGGTGGTGAACACCATCCTGGCGGAGATGGACGGGCTGGAGGAACTCCAGTCGGTGGTCGTGATCGGTGCGACCAACCGCCCCAATCTGGTCGATCCCGCCTTGCTGCGGCCGGGGCGGTTCGACGAACTGATCTACGTCGGGGTGCCGAGCGCGGACGGGCGGCGGCGCATCCTGGCGATCCAGACGCAGAAGATGCCGCTGGCGGACGATGTCGACCTCGACGCGATCGCGGCGCGGACCGAGCGGTTCACCGGCGCCGACCTGGAGGACGTGGTGCGGCGCGCCGGCCTGGTCGCGCTGCGCGAATCGCTGGAGACGACGGCGGTGACACAGGCGCATTTCGAACGCGCGCTGGAGGAAAGCCGCGCCAGCGTCACGCCCGAGGTGGAGCGCGAGTATCGGCAGATGGCATCGAAGCTGAAGCAGGAGGCCAATGCGATCCAGCCTTTGGGCTTCATCGTGCCGGGGCAGCTGACCCCGCGCGGGCCGAAGGGGAGCGATTGACGCCCGTCACCCCGGGCTTGACCCGGGGTCCCGCTACCTCGTCGGCGCTTGGGGAGAAGAAGCGGGATCCCGGGTCAAGCCCGGGATGACGGCGCGGGCTTGCAGGGAACCTACACCACCGGATCGTCGAAGCGCGTCACCTCGGCCGGCGCGGGGTCGCGCAGCGCGAACCAGCACCACACGAACAGGGTCACGCACGCCGCGCCCGCGACGACATAGGGCAGCGCGTGCGTGATCTGGTACAGCCCGACGCCGATCGACGGCCCGAGCACGAAGCTGGCGCCGTTGATGCTGGTGACCTTGCCCGCGACCGACCCCTGCGATTCCGCACCCACCGCCAGGCTGGACCCCGCGGTGAAGCCGGGCCGGGTGAAGCCGAAGCCGAGGCTGGCGAGCGCATAGGCGGTGGCGATGCCGTAGAGCGACGGCGCGAGGCCCGTCAGCGCGGTGCCGAACGCGGCCAGCACCAGCCCGACCAGCACCAGCATGCGCGGGCGCAGGTTGAGCAGGGGGATCAGCCCCCATTGCGCGAGAAGCGACGCGCCCGCCCCCATCATCAGCACCAGCCCGGTCGATTCCAGTGCCTGCGCCGGGGGCAGGTTCATGCGGTCGATCACCAGGAAGCCGATCGCCTGGCTGGTCATCGCCTGCGCATGGCCCATCACCAGCCCGGCCATCATCCAGGTGCGGATGCGCGGATCGAGATAGCCGACCTGCGTCCCCTTGGGCGAGGTGGCAGCCTTCACGCTGGCGCCGCTCGACTGCCCGCCGATCGAGGGATAGGCGTTGGCCGCGCCGTGCGCCTCCGCGCCCAGATCGCGGTCGTCGGGCAGGCGCGTGCGCACCAGCACGAACATGATCGCGCCGAAGGCCGCGAACACGAACGCCGGCCCCGCCAGCCCGACATGGAACGTGCCGATATGCCCCAGGATCAGATAGGGCGCGATCGCGGGCCCCATGATCGTCCCCAGCCCGAAGGCTGAGGCGAGCAGCGTCAGCGCGCGGGTGCGTTCCTCCCGCGTGGTGTTGCCCGCGACCAGCGCCTGCACCGCGGGCGGCGCGGCGGATCCGAACGTGCCGTAGATCAGCCGCCCCAGGATGAAGAGCAGGAACGCGCTGGTCCCGCCGATCCAGCCGTTGATCCCCAATGCCAGGAACACGCCGCACAGCAGCAGGCTGAGGCAGAAGCCGCCCATGCCGAGCAGGATCATGACCCGCCGCCCGTGCCGGTCGGAACGATTGGCCCAGAAGGGCGCGGCGATCACCCACAGCAGCGCGGAAACGGAAAAGGCCGCGGCGACCGCGGAATCCTTCACCCCCAGCGAGCGGCCCAGCGCGGGCAGGACGGATTGCAGCGCGGTATTGCCGGCCGCGCTGGTCAGCATGACGAGGAACATCAGGATGAAGGTCGAATCGAAGCCGCGGCGCATCGCTGAATTCGCCTCCCCTGTTGCCGGCGCGTCCTTTTGGTACGGCACCCGACAGCGATTAGGCGCTTGGGAGCGGCGCGCAACCCCGCTAAGGCAACCGCTGCGCCCCAAAGGCGTTCGTCATCGCGGTGACACCCGTGTGTCATCGCTTCCGGGTCTGGAGTCGTATCTTTCCACATGCCTAGTTCGACCAACGCCATGCGGCGCGGCCGCAGCAGAACCGCCGGTGTGCCCGGACCCTGGCAGATGTTTTTTCAGGGATTTCTGAAGCATCCGGTGATGGTGGGGTCGATCATCCCGTCGTCCGACCGGCTGATCGCGAAGATGCTGAGCAAGGTCGACTGGGCGAACACGAAGCTGTTCGTGGAATACGGCCCCGGCGTCGGCACCTTCTGCCGCCCGATCCTGGAGAAGATGGCGCCCGACGCGATGCTGATCGCGATCGACACCAACGCCGATTTCATCCGCTATCTCGACCATACCATCACCGACAGCCGCTTCGTCGCGGTCCATGGCTCCGCCGCGGACGTGGAGCGGATCGTGGCCGAGCACGGCCACGACGCGGCCGATTACGTGCTGTCGGGCCTGCCCTTCTCGACGCTGCCCGATGGCGTCGGCCCCGCGATCGCGGCCGCGACGCAGCGCGTGATCCGCCCCGGCGGCGCGTTCCTGGTCTATCAGTTCAGCCCCAAGGTCCGCGACTTCATCGCGCCGCACTTCCAGCGGATCGACCATGACATGGAATGGTGGAACGTGCCGCCGGCGCAGCTCTACTGGGGCTGGAAGGACTGAACCCATCCGCTCGCGCACCTGCTACTGTGCTCGTCACCCCGGCCTTGAGCCGGGGTCCCGCTTTTTCCCGAGGGCGCTTGCGAGGTACAAGCGGGACCCCGGATCAAGTCCGGGGTGACGAAGCGCCGGGGCCATCGGCATAATCCTGCGACAATTGCGCCGTAGCCGCGCTCCGTTACCTTACGGAGTTGTCGATGCGCGTCCCCTTCCTCCTTCTCGCCGGCGTGGCGGCAATCCCGGCGCACGCGCAGACCCCGCCGCCCGCGGTGCGTCAGCCCACCCCCGCCCCCGCGCCCGCGCCGGTGGCGTCGGACGAGGAGGAGGAAGAAAGCGGCCCCGACATCGTCGTCACCGGATCGCGGGCGCAGTCGGGCGCGGTGATCGGCGATATCAAGGCCGAGCAGCAATTGTCGCCCGCGGACATCCGCAGCTACGGCGTCAGCTCGGTCACCGAACTGCTCAACGAACTGTCGCCGCAGACCGCATCGGGGCGCGGCGCCGGCGGGGCGCCGGTGGTGCTGCTCAACGGGCGTCGCATCTCCGGCTTCCAGGAGATCCGCGACCTGCCGACCGAGGCGATCGCGCGGGTCGACATCCTGCCCGAGGAAGTCGCGCTGAAATACGGCTATCGCGCCGACCAGCGCGTGGTGAACTTCGTCCTGCGCCGCCGCTTCCGCGCGGTCACCGCGGAGGCGGAGGATCGTGTCGCGACCGAGGGCGGGCGCCATCAGCCCAAGGCGGAGGTCGACCTGCTGCGCATCCGCAACAACGGCCGCGTCAACCTGCATCTGGAATACAGCCGCGCCGATGCGCTGACCGAGGATGAGCGCGACATCCTCCAGCCGGTCGGCAACAACGCGGTCGCGGGCAACGTCGTCGCGCCGCGGGGCACCACGCTGGGCGGCGGGCTGGGGCAGGTGGCGGGGGTGCCCGCGAGCGCCGCGACAGGCGCGCCGCAGCTGGCCGATTTCCTCGCCACCCCCAATTCGACCGATGCGGGCGCCTATCGCACGCTGTTGCCGCGCCAGCAGAGCTTCTCCGCCAACGGCACGTACGCGACGACGATCTTCGGCAACGTGGCCGCCAGCCTGAACGCGACGGTCGATCGCAACACGTCGCAGGCGTTGCGCGGGCTGCCGGGTATCGCGCTGCCGCTGCCGGCGGGCAATCCCTTCTCCCCGTTTACGCAGGACGTGACGGTCACGCGCGCGTTCGACGACATCGGCGCGCTGGGGCAGCGGGTGGCGACCACCGACCTGCATCTGGGCGCGACGCTGAACGGCGACGCGGGGCGGTGGCGCTGGTCGGCGACCGGCACCGTCGACCGCGACAGCAGCGATACCGTGACGCAGGCGGGGCTCGACGCGACCGCGTTCGCCGATCGTCTGGCAGCCGGCGATCCGACCGCCAACCCGTTCGGGCCGCTGACGCTGGCGCGGCTGCCCGACAACAGCGCGCGGTCGGTCGCGACCGCCGCGGGGCTGGACACGCTGGTCAGCGGCCCGCTGTTCGCCCTGCCCGCGGGGGACGCGAGCACCAGCCTGCGCATCGGTGCGTCGACCAGCGCTTTCTCCAGCCGCTCGGTCCGCGGCGGCACGGTGACGCCGGGCGACATCGGGCGCGACGTCGCCAACGCGCAGTGGAACCTGGACCTGCCGATCGCCAGCCGCAGCGCCGATGTGCTGCCGTTCCTGGGCAAGCTGTCGCTCAACGGCAATGTCGCGGTCGATCGGCTGTCCGACTTCGGAACCCTGTGGACGCTCGGCTACGGCCTGAACTGGTCGCCGATCGACGCGGTGCGTCTGCTCGCATCGGTCACCGATCAGGACGAGGCGCCCAGCGCGCAGCAGCTGGGCAATCCGCAGGTGACGACGCCGGGCGTGCGCGTGTTCGACTATGTCCAGGGCACGACCGCGACCGTCACCACCGTCACCGGCGGCAATCCCGCGCTGGGGGCGGACAATCGCCACGCGCTGAAGCTGGGGCTGGAGATCAAGCCGTGGAGCGCGCGAGAGATCAACCTTCGCGCCGATTATACGCGCCAGTCGACCGACGATCCGATCGCCGCCTTTCCCAGCGCGACCGCGGCGATCGAGCGCGCCTTCCCCGATCGCTTCACGCGCGATCCGCTGACCAACGACCTGCTGCGGATCGATACGCGCCCGATCAACTTCGCGCGCAGCGAGCGGTCGCAGCTGCGCTACGGCGTCAACCTGTCGTTCCGGCTGACGTCGAAGCTCCAGCGCGAGCTGGAGGCGTTTCGCGCCGGCACCGGGCCGAACCCGTTCGAAGGGTTGCGCCCGCCCGGCGGACGGCAGCGGCCGGAGGGTGCGGGTGCGGGTGCGGGTGGGGGTGCGGGTGACGGGGGCGGCGCGCGGCGCGGTGGTGGCGGCGGCGGCGGCTTCGGGCGTTTCGGTGGTGGCGGACGCGGCGGACAGGCGGGCGGTCGGTTGCAGTTCGCGCTCTATCACACCTGGCATCTGATGGAGCGGGTGACGGTGGCGGACGGCGGCCCCGTTCTGGACCTGCTGCGCGGCGATGCGATCGGCGCGTCGGGCGGGCAGCCGCGGCACGAGCTGGAGGGGCAGGCGGGCTATGTCAACAATGGGCTCGGCGCGCGGCTGTCGGTCAACTACCAGAGCGCGACCCGCGTCAACGGCGGCACCGCCGCCGCGCCGCAGACGCTGAACTTCGGCAGCCTGGCCACCGCCAATCTGCGGCTGTTCGCCGATCTGGGCGGCAATATCGACTGGGTCCGCGCGCATCCGTGGATGCGCGGGATGCGCGTCAGCCTGCAGCTCGACAATCTGTTCAATACCCGGCAGCAGGTCACCGATGCCGCGGGGACGGTGCCGATCGGATACCAGCCGGGGTATCTCGATCCGATCGGGCGGACGATGCGGGTGTCGATCCGCAAGCTGTTCTTCTGAGGCGCTACAGCCCGATGCGGGCCGCGAGCCAGGCGGCGGCGGCCTCCGGCGTCTGCTTGTCGCGGTCGCGGTCGACACGGTAGTTCGCCTCGCGCATCGCGGCGACCGGGATGCGGCCGACCAGCGGGCGCAGGGCGTCGCGGAACCGCGCGTCGCCGCGCCGCGATGGCGCCAGCAGCAGGATGGCGTCATAGCCCGGGATCGCCCCCCTGGGATCGGCGAGCACGGTCAGGTCGTCCGCCGCGATGCGGCCGTCGGAGGAGAAGGCGCTGATGACGTCGGCGCGCCCGCTCGCCAGCGCGCGGTACATGAACGTCGGGCTGTACGGCGTCGTCGAGGCGAAGCGCAGCGGGTACGCGCGCCGGATCGCGGCCCATTCGGGCCGGTCGAGGAATTCCAGGTCCGCCCCCAGCGCCAGCGCCGGCGCGGCGGGGACCAGGTCGGCGATGGTCGCGATCCCCTTCGCGCGCGCGTCCGCGCCGCGCATCGCCAGCGCATAGGCATTCTCGAACCCCAGCGTGCCCAGCAAAGTGACGCCGCGCGACTTTTCCGCCCAATCCGCGATCGCGCGGACCTGCGCCTCGCGCGGGATCACGTCGCGCCGCGCCATCGCGCCGGTCCAGATGGTGCCGGCATAATCGACATAGACGTCGATGCCGCCCCCCGCGACCGCACCGAACGCGACCGCGGAGCCCAGGCCGTCGCGGTAGCTGACGGTGTAGCCGGCGCGTTCCAGCCGCGCGCCGATCAGCCGGGCGAGGATATATTGCTCGGAGAAGTTCTTGGCGCCGATGACGACGGTCCGGTCGCTGCCGTCGCCGCGCGGCCACAGCGGTACGCTGGCGGCGAGCGTGGCGAGCAGCAGCGCGGCAGCGACGCCCCAGACCAGCGGCCAGCGTCGCCGCCCCGCGGCGCGCTCGGCGAGGCCCAGCAGCGCGTCGACCGCCAGCGCCAGCGCTGCGGCGGCGATGCAGCCCGCGATGACCAGCGTCCAGGCCTGCGTCTGAAGCCCGGCGAAGATCAGGTCGCCGAGGCTCGGCTGCCCCACGGTGGTCGACAGCGTCGCCGCGCCGATCGTCCAGACCGCGGCGGTGCGGATGCCCGCCATGACGATCGGCAGCACCAGCGGCGCCTCGACCCGCCACAGCTTCTGCCGCGGGGTCATGCCGATGCCGTCCGCCGCCTCCAGCACCGCGGGGTCGAGCCCGGTCAGCCCGGTGACGAGGTTGCGCACGATCGGCAGCAGCGCATAGAGCGTCAGCGCCAGCAGCGCGGGCAGGAAACCCAGCGCGGGGATGCCGCCGCCGACCAGCCCCGACAGCCACAGCAGCACCGGGTAGAAGAGCGCCAGCAGCGCCAGGCTGGGGATCGTCTGGACCAGGCTGGCCGCCCCGAGCACCACCCCCGCCAGCCGCGGCGAGCGCGCGGCGCGCACCCCCAGCGGCAGCGCGATGGCGAGCGCGAGCGCGAGCGCTGCCATCGCCAGCAGCAGATGCTGCGCCGCCAGTCCGGGGACGCGGGCGAGCGCATCCGTCATCGTGACAGCGCCGCCAGCCGGCGTGCCTGCTCGCGCGGGACCGCGACCAGCGCATCGGCCGCCGCGCCCCCCTCGCCCGCCAGCATCGCCGCGGGGGTGGCATCGGCGACGACGCGCCCCCGCTCCATCACCAGCACGCGGTCCGCGGTCAGCAGCGCCTCCGCCATGTCGTGCGTCACCATGATCGTGGTGAGCGCGAGATCGTCGTGGAGCCGGCGCACTCCTTGCGCCAGCGCCTCGCGCGTGACGGGATCGAGCGCGCCGAACGGCTCGTCCATCAGCAGCAGTCCGGGGCCCGCGACCAGCGCGCGCGCGACCCCGACGCGCTGGCGCTGCCCGCCGGACAGATCGGCCGGCATCCGCGTCGCGAGCGCGGCGGGCAGTTCCACCAGGTCGAGCATCGCGGCGACGCGGGCCGGATCGCGCCACCCGACCAGCGTCAGCGGCATCGCGATATTGTCCGCCACGCTCAGGTGCGGGAACAGCCCGACGTTCTGGAAGACATAGCCGATGCGGCGGCGCAATTCGTGCGCGGGCTGTTCGGCGACGTCCGCCCCGTCCAGCGTGATCCGGCCCGCGCTGGGCACGACCAGCCGGTTGACGGTCTTGAGCAGCGTCGACTTGCCCGACCCCGACGTGCCGACCAGCGCGACGAACGCGCCCGCGGCGATTTCCAGCGTCACCGCGTCGACCGCGGCAGTGCCGTCGCCGTACCGCTTCGTGATCCCGTCGAAGGCGACGGCGGGGCCGGTCGATTGTGCTGGCATCGGCGGCGACGATGCGGGAGGAACGCCGCGGAGACAAGCGCATAAGGAAGCGGGCATGAAGGCGATCCTGGTCACGGGCGGCGGATCGGGGATCGGGCGTGCGGTGGCGCGGCTGTTCGCGGACAAGGGATGGCGCGTGGGGCTGGCGGATATCGACGCTACCGGCCTGCGCGACACCGCCGCGATGCTGCCGGCGGAGCGCACATCGACGCATGTCATGGACGTGCGCGATGCGTCGCAATGGGAGCATGTGCTGACCGGGTTCGCCGCGCGGACCGGGGGTCGGATCGACACGGTCTTCAACAATGCCGGGATCGCCGCGGGGGGTGCGTTCGGCGACATGGCGATCGATGCGCTCGACCGCGTGATAGACGTCAACTTCCGCGGCATGGCATATGGCGCGCGGCTGTCCTACCCGTATCTGAGGCGGGCGGCCGCAGAAGGGGGAGCGGGGGCGTGCCTGCTCAACACCGCCTCCGCCTCCGCCATCTATGGCACGGCGGGGCTGGCGGCCTATTCCGCGACCAAGTTCGCGGTGCGCGGCCTGACCGAGGCGCTGGACGCGGAATGGGCGGCGGAGGGCATCCGCGTCCGCTCGCTGATGCCGGGCTTCATCGATACCAACCTGCTGTCGATCGGGGTGGCGGGCACCAACCGTACCGCACGCGACGCGGTGGTGGATGCCGGGCTGGAGTTCACCCCGGTCGAGACGGTGGCGCAGGCGGCATGGGAGGCCGTCCACGGCGACCGCGTCCACACGCCGGTGGGCAAGACCGCGCGCCGGCTGACCTTCGCCGCGCGCTGGCTGCCCGGGCGACTGCGCGCGACGATGAGGAAACGCTCGTTGGGGCGGTGAATCAGCCCCCCAATATGCCGTCGATCGCGGTCGCCAGGTCGATGTCGCGCGACGACAGGCCGCCGGCGTCATGGGTGGTGAGCAGGATTTCGACCCGGTTCCACACGTTGCTCCATTCCGGATGGTGGTCGGCGCGCTCCGCCAGCAACGCGACCTGCGTCATGAAACCGAACGCCTCGGCGAAATCGGTGAAGACGATGGTACGCGTGATCGCGTCGCGCCCGTCGTCATAGTCCCAGTCGGGCAGGCCATCGAGGGCATCGGCGCGCTCTGCCTCGCTCAGCTGCTGGATCGCTTTGGCCATCGTGTCCCTCCCTTGCGACGTTGGTGAGCGCAGCGGTATGGCGGTGGCGATGGACCGGCAAGACCCGATGGGCGAAGCGCCCGACGCCGCAGCGTTCGAGGCGGTGGCGCGCGCGACGATCGCGCGCCTCCCCGATGCGTTCCGCGCGCATCTGGGCGAGGTCGTGCTGCTGATCGAGGAGGAGGCGGATGCGGAGACGCTGGCCGACCTGGGGCTGGAGCATCCGCTGGAGCTGACCGGCGTGTACCACGGCCGCCCGATCGGCGAGAAATCCGCGTTCGACAGCGGTGCGATGCCCGATCGCATCCATCTGTATCGCCAGGCGATCCTGGCGGAATGGTGCGAGACGGGGGTACGGCTGGACGATCTGATCGCGCATGTCACCATTCACGAGATCGGGCATCATTTCGGGCTGTCGGACGACGACATGCACGCGCTGGAAGAGGCGGTGGCGGATTGAGCGGCGCGTTGCGCGTCGAGGCGCTGACGCTGGTGCGCGGCGGGCGCGTGCTGTTCGAGGACCTGTCGTTCGCGGCCCAGCGGGGCGGGGCGGTGCGCGTCAGCGGGCCGAACGGCGTCGGCAAGTCGAGCCTGCTGCGCGCGCTGGCCGGGCTGGTGCGCGGTACGGGCGTGATCGAGCGGCCGGGCGCGGTGGCGCTGCTGGCGGAGGCGGCGGCGCTGGACGGCGAGCAGCGGTTGCGCGACGCGCTGACCTTCTGGACGCGGCTGGACGCCGCCGGGGCGCCCGGCCTGCGCGTCGACGCGGCGCTGGCGGCGGTCGGACTGGACGATCTGGGCGATGTCCCGGTGCGGCTGCTGTCGACCGGGCAGCGGCGGCGCGCGGCGCTGGCGCGGGTGGTCGCGTCGGCGGCGCCGCTGTGGCTGCTCGACGAGCCCGCCAACGGGCTGGATGCGCCCGCGGTGGTGCGGCTGGAGCAGCTGATCGCGGGGCACCGCGCCACGGGCGGCATGGTGGTGGCGGCGACGCATCAGCCGTTCGCCATGCCCGACGCGGTCGAGGTGCGGCTGTGATCGCGCTGATCTGGCGCGACGTGCGGCGCGGCTATGGCGCGGGCGGGGCGACGCTGGTGGTCGCGTTCTTCCTGCTGGTGGCGATGCTGTTCCCGTTCGCGATCGGGCCGGATGCGGCGCTGCTGGCGCGGATCGGCGGCGGGGTGATCTGGGCGGCGGCGCTGCTGGCGGCATTGCTGCCGGTCGAGCGGCTGGTCCAGCCCGACCTGGAGGCGGGCGTGTTCGACCAGCTGGTGGTGCGCGGGCTGTCGCCGGTGACGATCGCGGCGGCACGGACGCTGGGGCACTGGCTCGCCTTCGCGCCGCCGCTGATGGCGGCGGCGGTGGTGGCGGCGGGGTTGCTCGACCTGCCCACCCAGCGGCTGCTGCTGGTGGAGGCAGGGTTGCTGCTGGGCACGCCGGGGCTGGCCGCGCTGGCGGTGGCGACCGGGGCGCTGGTCGCGGGGTTGCGCGGTGCGGGGGCGATCGCCGGGCTGGTGATGCTGCCGCTGGCGGTCCCGCTGCTGATCTTCGGCGCGGGTGCGCTGGCGGGCGGCGTCGGCGGGCTGAAGCTGCTGGCGGCGGTCAGCCTGCTGCTGAGCGTCGGTGGGCCGGTGGTGGCGGGCGCGGCGCTCAGGATGGCGATGGAATAGGGGGGGGACGGCCGCAGCGTGGGCCGAGGCGGGCGCTGTGCTTGTGCTTCGAGACGGCCTCTCGACTTCGCTCGATGCCTCCTCGGCACGAACGGAGGGGGACGGTCCTCACACAGAGAGCCTTGCCCGCCTACGCCTTCTCCAGCGTGCATTGTAGCGGGTGCTGGTTCGCGCGGGCGAAATCCATCACCTGCGTCACCTTCGTCTCCGCCACCTCGTAGCTGAAGACGCCGCAGACGCCGACGCCGCGCTGGTGGACGTGGAGCATCACGCGGGTCGCCTCCTCCGTGCTCATGCGGAAGAAGCGCTGGAGGCACAGGACGACGAATTCCATCGGCGTATAATCGTCGTTGAGCATCAGGACGCGGTACGGCGTCGGCTTCTTCGTGCGGGTCCGCGTCCGCGTGGCGACACCCAGCCCGGTGCCGTTGCCATCGGCGCCGTCGGCGTCATCGTTCTGGCCCGCGGCCGTGAGGGGGATCAGCTGCTGCATGGACGTTTCGCAAAATATGGCATAGGGGCGGGGCAGGGCAAGCCCGGAGAATGCGAAAAGGGCGACCGCATCGCTGCGGCCGCCCTTTCGGGGCACGATCGGTCGATCGTGCGGACGTCGATCAGGCCGCGGCCTTGATCTTGTCGGTCGCGATCGCGAGGCGGTTCTGCAGCGGGGCGGCGATCTCGCCGGCCAGCTTCAGCGACGCCTCGGTCGAGCGCGACGCCTCGGCCACGATCGCATCGAACGCGCTGCGGACATAGTCGGCCTGGAGCTGCATCAGCTCGGTCGGCGACTTGACCGACGCCATCGCGCGGACGGTTTCGGCGGTGCTCTCGTACCGCGCACGCGCGAAGGCGGCGCTGTCCTTGCCGAACGATTCGATGCCCTTGGCGGCGATGCGCGCCGACTCGACGATCGCCTCGACGTTGCCCTTGCCGAACTCCGCCATATCTTCGGCGACCTTCTTGCCCTTCTCCATCGTGGAGCGGGTCTGCTCGTTGGCCTGCGCGAACATGGTGCGGGCCTGGTCCTGCGCCTTGTCGGCGATGTTGGTCACGGTCTCGTTCATGATCTCGTCCTTCGCTGCGAGGGGGGTCGGGTCGGTCGTCATGTCGGCCGCGACGGGTGCCGAGGCGACCGGGGTCGCGACGGCGGGCGGCGGCGGGGTGACGCGGACGCGCGTGGCGCGGGGCGCGGCGACCCGCACCTTGCCCTTGCCGCTCGATCCGGCGCCGTTCGATCCGGCGCCCGCAACCTTGGGGGCGATTGGCTCGCGATGGTCCGCCATGCACCGACTCCTTTTTGCTGCGGTGCAACATAGCGGTTCGCGGTGCGCGTTTCAAGCCATTATTGCGGTGCAGCAAAAACCGTCAGCGCGTGCGGACGTAGCGCCCCGGTGCGGGTTCGATGGCGGGAAGGTCGCCCTTGCCGGGGACGCGCGCGCCCTTCGCCTTCACCTCGTCCGGCGCACGCGCGCGCAACCAGTCGATCCAGTCCGGCCACCAGCTGCCCGCCGTCTCGCGCGCGCCGGCGGTGAAAGCCTCCAGCGAATCGACCGCGGCATCGTTGGTCCAGTAGCGGTACTTCTTCGCCGCGGGCGGATTGACCACGCCCGCGATATGCCCCGAGGCGGCGAGCAGGAAGCGCACCGGGCCGCGGAAATGGCGGGTCAGCTGCCACACGCTTTCGGCGGGGGCGATATGATCCTCGCGCCCGGCCTGGACATAGGCGGGCGTGACGACCTGCGTCAAATCGAGCGGGGTGCCGAGCGCGCTCAGCGCGCCGGGCTGCACAAGCAAATTGTCGCGATAGAGGTCGCGCAGGTACGACAGATGCCATTTCGCGGGCAGGTTGGTGGTGTCGCCGTTCCAGTGGAGCAGGTCGAACGGCGCGTAATCCTTGCCCAGCAGATAGTTGTTGGTGACGTAATTCCAGATCAGGTCGCGCCCGCGCAGCAGGTTGAAGGTCAGCGCCATGAAGCGCCCGTCGAGATAGCCCTCCGGGCTCAGCTGCTCGATCAGCTTGAGCTGTTCGTCGTCGATGAAGTTCGTGAGCTCGCCCGCGTTCGCGAAATCGACCTGCGCGGTGAAGAAGGTGGCGCTGGCGACCTTGTCCGCCTCGCCCCGCGCCGCCAGCAGCGCCAGCGTCGCCGCGAGGGTCGTCCCCGCGACGCAATAGCCGATCGTATGGACCGCGGGTACGCCCAGCAGATCGCGGATCGTGTCGATCGCATCGATCTGCGCGGCGATGTAATCGTCCCAGGTGACGTCCGCGAGCGAGGCGTCGGCGGACTTCCACGACACCATGAAGACGGTCACGCCCTGCTCCACCGCCCAGCGGATGAAGCTTTTCTCCGGCGTCAGGTCGAGGATGTAGAAGCGGTTGATCCACGGCGGGAAGATCACCAGCGGCGTCTTCAGCACCTTCTCGGTCGTGGGTGCATATTGGATCAGCTCGTACAGCGGCGTGCGCTTCACCACCTGTCCCGGCGTGGTGGCGAGGTTGCGACCCAGCTCGAACGCCTCGGGATCGGTGTGGGTCAGCTGCCCCTTGCCCAGATCGGTCAGCATGTTCTGCAGCCCGGTCAGCAGGTTTTCGCCGCGGGTGGCGATCGTCTTCTCGATCACCTCGGGATTGGTCATCGGAAAGTTCGACGGGCTCATCGCATCGACGAAGCCGCGCGTGGCGAAGCGCAGCTGCTCGCGCTGCTTCTCGTCCAGCCCCTCGAGCGCATCAACGCCGCGTAGCAGGTGGTCGGCGATCAGCGCATAGCTTTGCCGCATCCAGTCGAAGAGCGGGTTGGTGCGCCAGGCGTCGGCGGCGAAGCGCTTGTCCTTTTCCGGCGGGGTGTCGGCGGCGGCGCCCGGCTGGGTGAAGCGCTGCCACATCCCCAGATAGTCGCTCCAGAAGTCGCGGACCTGCGCCGCCACCGCCTCGCCCGAGGCGATCGGCACGCCGGCCTCCAGCATCAGCTGCTGCGCACGGCCGACCATCTGCGTCCAATGCTGCATCTCGGCCAGGTCGGGGAGGCGGAACTCGGGCGCTTGCTGGGTCACGGGGCTTCCTCTCCACGCCATGATAGCCGCGGGCATCCGATGCGGCTATAGCGTCACGCAGAAGAGGAGCGTTCCCTTGTCCGACGAATTCTACCGCATGAAGCGCCTGCCCCCGTACGTCATCGCCGAGGTGAACGCGATGCGGGCAGCGGCGCGGGCGGGGGGCGAGGACATCATCGACCTGGGCATGGGCAATCCCGACCTGCCCCCGCCCGACCATGTCATCGAGAAGCTGATCGAGGTGACGCGCAAGCCCAACGCGCACGGCTATTCGCAGTCGAAGGGGATTCCCGGGCTGCGGCGCGCACAGGCCAATTATTATGGCCGCCGCTTCGGCGTCGACCTCGATCCCGAGAGCGAGGTGGTGGTGACGATGGGGTCGAAGGAGGGGCTGGCGAGCCTCGCCACTGCGATCACCGCGCCCGGCGACGTGGTGCTGGCACCCAACCCCAGCTACCCAATCCACACCTTCGGCTTCATCATCGCGGGCGCGACGATTCGCGCCGTGCCGACGACGCCGGACGAACATTATTTCGAGAGCCTGGACCGGGCGATGGCGTTCACCGTGCCGCGGCCCAGCGTGCTGGTGGTCAATTATCCGTCGAACCCCACCGCGGAGGCGGTCGACCTCGCCTTCTACGAGCGGCTGGTCGCCTGGGCGCGCGAGAACAAGGTGTGGATCATCTCCGATCTCGCCTATTCCGAGCTGTATTACGACGGCAACCCGACGCCCTCCATCCTGCAGGTGAAGGGCGCGAAGGACGTCGCGGTCGAGTTCACCTCGCTCAGCAAGACCTATTCGATGGCGGGCTGGCGGATCGGGTTCGCGGTCGGCAACAAGACGCTGATCGCGGCGATGACGCGGGTGAAGTCTTACCTGGACTACGGCGCCTTCACCCCGATCCAGGCGGCGGCGTGCGCGGCGCTCAACGGTCCGCAGGACATCGTCGAGAAGAATCGCCAGCTGTATCACAAGCGGCGCGACGTCATGGTGGAGAGCTTCGGACGCGCCGGGTGGGACATTCCGTCGCCGCGGGCGTCGATGTTCGCCTGGGCCCCGCTGCCGCCGGCGCTGGCGCATCTGGGGTCGCTCGAATTCTCCAAGCAGCTGCTCGGCCATGCCAAGGTCGCGGTGGCGCCCGGGGTGGGTTACGGCGAGAACGGCGAGGGGTTCGTGCGGATCGCGATGGTGGAGAACGAGCAGCGGCTGCGCCAGGCGGCGCGCAACGTGAAGCGCTATCTGCAGAGCATGGGGGTCAACACGCCGGGGAAAGCGGCGGGGTAATCCATCGCGCGTCAGCGTTGACCGGCCCGTCATGCGCCGTCATCAGGCGCGCATGACACGTCCCGGCTTCGCCTTTTCCACCCGTTTCAAGGTCCGCTACGCCGAGATCGACGGCCAGAAGGTCGTCTTCAACTCGCGCTATCTGGAATATGCCGACGTCGCGGTGACCGAATTCTGGGAATGGACCGGGATCGGCGACGCCCTGGGCGCGCTGTGGCACGAGACCGAGTTCCACGTGCGGCGGGCGGAGGTCGATTATCTCGCCCCGTTCGTGCTGGGGGACGAGGTGGAGGCCTTCGTGCGCATCGAAAAGCTCGGCAATTCGAGCGTGACGAAGCGGTTCGAGCTGGTGAAGGCGGGCACGGACGCGCTGTGTGCGGTCATTCAGATGGTGAGCGTCAACGTCCACCTGCCCACGGGGCGGCCGGTGGCGATCCCGGACGCGATCCGCGCGTATATCGAGGGGTTGCCGCGGGGGTGAAACGGCTTCTTCGTCATGCCGGACCTGTTCCGGCATCCACGGTTCCGCGGACTCAACGGCGGCGAGGCGTGCGAAACCCTGGACCCCGGAACAGGTCCGGGGTGACGGGTGATGGGGGCCGCCGTACCGAACCTCGCGTCACCCCGGGACAAGCCCGGGGTGACGGGGGTGCCGGGCGACCTTACCGATCGCGTCGGCCGAGCAGGCGCAACCGCAGCGCGTTCAGCTTGATGAAGCCGGCGGCGTCGCGCTGGTCGTAGGCGCCCTGGTCGTCCTCGAACGTCACGACCTTCTCCGAATAGAGCGAGTGCGGCGACTTGCGCCCCGTCACGATGCACGAGCCCTTGTAGAGCTTCAGCCGGACGGTGCCGGTCACCTTCTCCTGGCTGTAGTTCACCGCGGCCTGGAGCATCTCGCGCTCGGGCGAGAACCAGAAGCCGTTGTAGACCAGCTCGGCATAGCGCGGTGCCAGCTCGTCCTTCAGGTGCGCGGCGCCGCGATCGAGCGTGATCTGCTCGATCCCGCGGTGCGCCATCGCATAGATGGTGCCGCCCGGCGTCTCGTACATGCCGCGGCTCTTCATGCCGACGAAGCGGTTCTCGACCAGGTCGAGCCGGCCGATGCCGTGCTTGCGACCCAGCTCGTTGAGCTTCGCGAGCAGCGACGCGGGGCTCAGCGCCTCGCCGTCGACCGCGACGCCGTCGCCGCGCTCGAAGTCGATCGTGATCGTCTCGGGGCTATCGGGGGCGTCCTCCGGATTGACGGTGCGCGAATAGACGTAGTCGGGCACCTCGTCCCACGGATCCTCCAGCACCTTGCCCTCGGACGAGGTGTGCAGGAGGTTGGCGTCGGTGGAGAAGGGCGCCTCGCCGCGCTTGTCCTTGCTGACGGGGATCTGATGCGCCTCGGCGAACTCGATCAGCTTCGTGCGGCTGGTCAGGTCCCATTCGCGCCACGGCGCGATCACCTTGATGTCGGGGGCAAGCGCGTAATAGCCCAGCTCGAACCGCACCTGGTCGTTGCCCTTGCCGGTGGCGCCGTGGCTGACCGCGTCGGCTCCCACCGCCCGCGCGATCTCGATCTGGCGCTTGGCGATCAGCGGGCGCGCGATCGAGGTGCCGAGCAGGTACGTCCCCTCGTACAGCGCGTTCGCGCGCATCATCGGGAAGACGTAGTCGCTGACGAATTCCTCGCGCAGGTCGTCGATGAAGATGTGCTCCGGCCTGATCCCCATCAGCTCGGCCTTGGCGCGCGCGGGCTCCAGCTCCTCGCCTTGCCCCAGATCGGCGGTGAAGGTCACCACCTCGCAGCCATATTCGGTCTGGAGCCACTTCAGGATCACGCTGGTGTCCAGCCCCCCCGAATAGGCGAGGACGACCCGATTGATCCCGGCTTCGCCGGTTGGACGCTTGATCTGGTCGGTCATGAGGCAGGCTCCCTTCGGGCGGGCGGCTAGGCGATTGCGTGCGCGAGGGCAACCATCTTGCCGCGGTTCCTGATCTGCCGCATGACGCGATGTAACAAGGTAACAGAGGATACCAGGGGATATGAGGAAACTGACCGCATTGTCGCTCGCGACCGTGCTGACCGCGACGCCGGCGCTGGCGGACGAGGGGATGTGGACGTTCGACGCCTTTCCTGCGGCGCGGATGAAGGCGGCCTATGGCTGGGCGCCCGACCAGGCGTGGCTGAACCGGGTGCAGGCCGCGGCGGTGCGGCTGACCGGCGGCTGCTCGGCCTCGTTCGTCAGCGGCGAGGGGCTGATCCTGACCAACCATCACTGCGTCGCGCAATGCGCGGCCGACCTGTCGTCCAAGGACAAGGACTATCTGGCCGACGGCTTCATCGCGGCCGATCGCGCGCGAGAGATGAAGTGCCCGGGGCAGCAGGCGGAGGTCGTCGCCAGCATCACCGACGTGACCCCGCGCGTGACGCAGGCGATCGGGACGCTCTCCGGCCAGGCGCTGACCAAGGCGCGCGACGCCGCGATCGCGGGGATCGAGGCGGAGAATTGCACCGACACCGCGACGACGCGCTGCCAGGTGGTGACGCTGTACGGCGGCGGTCAGTACAAGCTCTACAAGTACCGCAAATATTCGGACGTGCGCCTCGCCTGGGCGCCGGAATTCGCGGCGGCGTTCTTCGGCGGCGATCCCGACAATTTCAACTTCCCGCGCTACAACCTCGATGCGTCGTTCCTGCGCGCCTATGAGAACGGCAAGCCCGCGGTCACCCCGCAGCACCTGACGTGGAACCCGCGCGCGCCGATCGCGAGCGAGGCGACGTTCGTCGTCGGCAATCCCGGGCGCACCCAGCGGCTGCTGACGCAGGACCAGCTGGAGATCCAGCGCGAGCTGTCGCTGCCGCTGACCGTCACGTTGCTGTCGGAATTCCGCGGCCGGTTGATCGCGGCGGGCGAGCAGTCGCCGGAGCGCAAGCGCGAGGCGGCGGACACGCTGTTCGGGATCGAGAACAGCTACAAGGTCTATTGGGGTCAGGCGCGCGCGCTGGACGACAATGCCTTCGCCGCGCGGCTGGCGCAGAACGAGGCGGAGCTGAAGGCGAAGGCCGGAAAGGGCGCGGGCGATCCGTGGGCGGATATCGCCAGGGCGGACGCCGACTATCGCAACATGTTCCTCGATTATTATTTCCTGGAGCAGCGCGCGGGCTGGGGATCGCAGCTCTATTCCTATGCCCGCACGCTGGTGCGCGCCGCGGCGGAGCGCGAGAAGCCCAATGCCGAGCGGCTGCCGGGCTACACCGATTCGCAGCTGCCGCTGCTGGAGAAGCAGGTGACGGATGCGGTCCCGACCTATCCCTGGCTGGAGAAGACCGCACTGTCGTTCTGGCTGTCCAAGACGCGCGAATATCTGACCGCGGACAACCGCCAAGTGAAGGCGCTGCTGGGCCGCGATTCGCCCGAGGCGCTGGCCGACCGGCTGGTCGACGGCACGACGCTGGCCGATCCGGCGGTGCGCGCCCGGCTGTTCGAGGGCGGGATGGCGGCGATCCGCGCGTCGAAGGACCCGATGATCCAGTTCGCGCTGAAGAACGATCCCGCGGCGCGCGCGCTGCGCACCGCCTATTCGGAGAAGGTCGACGCGCCGGTCACCGCGGCGCAGGCGAAGCTCGCGCGGGCACGGTTCGCGGCCTATGGCCCGGCGAACTATCCGGATGCGACGTTCACGCTGCGGATCAGCTACGGCAAGGTCATGGGCTGGACCGAGCGCGGGCAGCAGGTGCCCTACAGCACCACCGTCGCCGGGCTGTACGAGCGCGCGACCGGGCAGGACCCGTTCGTGCTCGCCAAGGCCTATGCCGCGAAGAAGGCGCAGCTGGACCTGAACACCACGTTCAATTTCGTGACGACCAACGACATCATCGGCGGCAATTCCGGCTCGCCGGTGATCGCGAAGGACGGGTCGGTGATCGGTGCGGCGTTCGACGGCAACATCCACTCGCTGGGCGGCAATTTCGGCTACGATCCGGCGCTGAACCGGACCGTCGTGGTGTCCACCGCGGCGGTGCAGCAGGCGCTGGAGAAGGTGTATCCGGCGCCCGCGCTGGTGCGCGAGCTGGCGGCGCGCTGAGGTAAGACGAATGTGGGGGAAAGCCCCCCGTTCAGCGCGGGTAAAAGCGGCGACGGCGAGAGGGGGCGGATGAAGATGCTCCTTCCTCTCGTCGCCGCCGCGCTGTCGGTCGCCGCCGTCCCCGCCCTCACACAGGAGACGCGCGGCTCCGCCACGCAGAAGCTGGATGCGGAGTTCGCCGCGTCCGACACCGATCACGACGGCTTCCTGTCGCCCGCCGAAATCGAGGCGCGGATGCGCAAGATGAAGCTGGGCGGCGGCAGGACGCTGGACGCGACCCATGCCAGGCGGATCGCGGCGCTGTTCCTGGCGCGCGCGGATACCGACAAGGACGGCCGCGTGAGCAAGGCCGAGTCGGCGGCGCTGATGGGGCAGGTGTTCTCCGCCTACGACCTCAACCGCGACGGCAAGGTGGATGCCGCCGAACTGGCGAAGGCGCGCGCCGCGGGGAAGGCGGCGGCGGGGGCGAAGTAAGGTTTCGTCACCCCGGCCTTGAGCCGGGGCCTTTGCAAAGGGCTAGACCGTGCTCCTGCGTAGGCAGGAGCCCAGGGTTGCAGGTCCCACAAGGCGTCGTTCTGCTTGGCCCTGGGCTCCTGCCTGCGCAGGAGCACGGCGTGGGCTCGGTGCCGTTGCACCTGTTTTGCAAAGGCCCCGGCTCAAGGCCGTGGTGACGTTATCGGCTAATTCCGCAGCGCCCGTTCCCCCTCCAGCATGTAATCGCGCGTCAGCGGCAGCGTCATGCGGTCGCGGCTGAACTGGATCTGGAAATTGACCAGCGTTCCGTTGGTGAAGCTGACGATCGCGCCCGCCAGGTAGAAGGTCCACATCCGGTAGAAGCGCTCGTCGTAGAGCGCGACGATCGCGTCCTTGTGCGCCACGGTGCGGTCGTACCACGCGCGCAGGGTGTAGGCGTAGTGCATCCGCAGCACCTCCACGTCGGTGACGAACCAGCGGATGAAGTCGTTCGCCGCCAGCGTTTCCGACAGCGACGGGATGTAGCCGCCGGGGAAGATGTACTTGTCGGTGAACTTGTCGGTGAAGTTGGGGCCATCGGCGCGCCCGATCGTGTGGAGCAGCATCACCCCCTGCGGTGTCAGCAGGTCGCGGCATCTGGACAGGTACGTGCGGAAGTTGCGCGCGCCGACATGCTCGAACATACCGACCGACACGATGCGGTCGAACTGGTCGTCCAGATGGCGATAGTCGATCAGCTCGAAGCGCACCTTGTCGGCGACGCCCGCCTCCGCGGCGCGGCGGCGGGCGACCTTCAGCTGCTCGTCGGACAGCGTGATGCCCAGCACCTCCGCCCCGGTCTTCGCATGGATGTACAGCGCCATCCCGCCCCAGCCGCAGCCGATGTCGAGCACGCGCATCCCCGGCTCGACTCGCAACTTGGCGACGATATGCGCCTTCTTGTCGTCCTGCGCCTGCTCCAGCGTGTTGCCCGGATCGGTGTAATAGGCGCAGCTGTACTGCTTGTCGGCGTCGAGGAAGAGGTCGTAGAGCCGGTCCGACAGGTCGTAATGATGCTTCACGTTGCGGCGCGAGGCGATCGCCCGGTTGGCGGTCAGCGCGTGGCGGATCCTGCCCCTCAGCGTGCGCCAGCGGTTCGCGGCGAGGCTGTTCACGCCGTTCTCCCAGCGCGAATTGCCGGTGGCGAGCATCAGCAGGTCGAGGATGTCGCCGCGTTCGACCGTCAGGCGTCCGTCCATGAACGCCTCCGCCACGCCCAGCGACGGGTCGGCGACGATCGCACGATAGACGGCGGTGTCGTGGATCGTGAAGGCGACGGGCGCGAAAGCGGGGTCGGGAGAGCCGAAGGTGGCGGTGCTGCCGTCGGGCTTGGTGAGGGTAAGCTCGCCGCGCCGGATCGCGCGGCGCAGGAAGTGATCGATCAAGGCCATGGCGCGCCTGCTAAACCCATGCGGCGGCACGTCGCAACCGTTGCATGGAGGGGGCGGACGCCGTAGGCGCTCGCTTCCATGCGCTATCTCAGCACCCGTGGCTCCGCCCCCTCGCTCGATTTCGCCGCCGCGACGCTCGCCGGGCTCGCCTCGGACGGCGGGCTTTACGTGCCCGAGGCGTGGCCGACGCTGACGACGGACGAGATCGCGGCGCTGGCCGGGCTGTCGTACGTCGACACCGCGGTCGCGGTGATGGCGCCGTTCGTCGAGGGGTCGCTGACGCGCGAGGAACTGCGCGGGCTGTGCGAGGCCGCCTATGGCCGGTTCAGCCACGATGCGATCGCGCCGCTGGTGCAGCTGGACCATGACCAGTGGCTGCTGGAGCTGTTCCACGGGCCCACGCTGGCGTTCAAGGATGTCGCGCTGCAGCTGCTGGGGCAGCTGTTCGAGCGGTTCCTGCGCGGCACGGACACGCATCTGACGATCGTCGGCGCGACCAGCGGCGACACCGGGTCGGCGGCGATCGACGCGGTGGCGGGGCGCGCGGGGATCGACATCTTCATGCTCCACCCCGAGGGGCGGGTGAGCGACGTCCAGCGGCGCCAGATGACGACGGTCGGCGCGCCCAACGTCCACAATATCGCGATCCGCGGCGACTTCGATACCGCGCAGGCGCTGGTGAAGGCGATGTTCAACGACCCCGGCTTCTCGTCGCGGTTCCGGCTGTCGGCGGTCAATTCGATCAACTGGGCGCGGCTGATGGCGCAGGTGGTCTATTATTTCTACGCCGCGGTCCGGCTCGGCGCGCCCGACCGGGCGATCGCGTTCAGTGTGCCGACCGGCAATTTCGGCGACGTGTTCGCGGGCTATGTCGCCAGCCGCATGGGGCTGCCGGTGGCGAAGCTGGTCGTGGCGACCAACGTCAACGACATCCTGGCGCGGGCGCTGACCACCGGCGACTATTCCAGCCGACAGGTGGTGGCGACGCCGACGCCGTCGATGGACATCCAGGTGTCGAGCAATTTCGAGCGGCTGCTGTTCGACGTCGGTGCGCGCGACGGCCCGGCGCTGGGCGAGCAGATGCGCGGGTTCGAGGCGTCGCGCGCGATGCGGCTGACCAATGCGCAGCGCGAGGGCGCCGCGGCGCTGTTCGTCGGCGAGCGTGTCGACGTGGACGGCATGGCGGTGGCGATGCGCGGCGCATGGGAGCGCGCCGGGCAGGTCATCGACCCGCATACCGCGATCGCGCTGTCGGCGGCGCGGCGGCATGCGACCGCGGACGCGCCGATGGTGACGCTGGCGACCGCGCACCCCGCGAAGTTCGGCGACGCGGTGGAGCGCGCCACCGGCGTCCGCCCGCCGCTGCCCGCGCGCGTCGGCGACCTGTTCGAGCGCGAGGAGCGGTTCGTGACGCTCGACGCCACGTACGAGGCGGTGTCGGGACATATCGCCCGCCACGCGGTGCCGCGCGGCTGATGCAGCTCATCACGCTCACCGGCGAGCCATGGGCCGATTACGGGCTCATCGACTCGGGCAATGGGCGCAAGCTGGAGCGCTATGGCCGGTTCCGCTTCATCCGGCCCGAGGCGCAGGCACTGTGGGCACCCGCGCGCGACGACTGGCAGGCGCACGGGGAGTTCGTGCCCGGCAGCGACGAGGACGGCGGCGGGCGCTGGTCGTTCGAAGGGGGGCATAACCGCGACGCCGTGCCGCGCGAGGGCTGGCCGCTGAAGTGGAACGAGGTGCGCTTCACCGCGCAGACGACGCCGTTCCGCCATCTCGGCTTCTTCCCCGACATGGCGCCGGTATGGTCGTGGATGCGCGAGCAGGTGGCGGGCAAGGACGCGCCCGAATGCCTCAACCTGTTCGGCTATACCGGGGTCGGCACGCTGGCGATGTCGGCGACGGGTGCGAAGATGGTGCATGTCGATGCGTCTAGGAAGTCGGTCGAGGCGGCGCGCGGCAATGCGGCGCTGTCGGGACTGGCGGACGCGCCGGTGCGCTGGCTCGTCGACGATGCGGCGAAGTTCGTCGCGCGCGAGGTGCGGCGCGGGCGGCGCTACGACGGCATCCTGCTCGACCCGCCCAAATACGGGCGCGGGCCCGATGGCGAGGTGTGGCGGCTGGAGGAGCATCTGCCCGCGCTGATCGCGGATTGCCGGCGGCTGCTGGATGCCGAATCGCGCTACCTGTTCCTGACCGTCTATGCGGTGCGGATGTCGGCGCTGGCGATCGGCGAGATGCTGCGCCAGGCGTTCGCGGACCTGCCCGGCACGGTCGAGGCGGGCGAGCTGGCGGTGCGCGAGGAAGCGCGCGGGCTGGCGCTGCCGACCGCGATCTGGGCGCGGTGGAGCCGGTAGTTTTGGTACGCGTCACCCCGGGCTTGACCCGGGGTCCCGCTCTCTTGTCGTTGCGGAAGAAGCGGGACCCCGGATCAAGTCCGGGGTGACGGTTGTCGTGGCTAGATCGCCCTCCTAACCTCCCCACCGGGCGGGGATGATTCGGGAGCGGCCATGACCGACGAGACGCTGCGCGATCGCGCCATCCGACTGTACGACGCCTTCACGCACGAGCATCGCGATCGTCGCACGCTGCTGCGCCAGATGACGGCGCTGGCGGGCTCCACCGTCGCGGCGGAGGCGCTGATCGCGGGCATCGCCGCCTCGCCCGCGGCGGCGGCGATCGTCGCGGCGGACGACGCGCGGCTGCGGGTGCGCAAGGAGCGCTTTGTCGCGGCGCCGGGAACGCAGCTGATCGGCTATTTCGCGTCGCCCAGGGCGGCGGGGACGCGTCCCGCGGTGATCGTGGTGCACGAGAACCGCGGGCTGACCCCGCATATCGAGGATGTCGCGCGGCGGCTCGCGCTGGCCGGCTTCGATGTCGTCGCGCCCGATTTCCTGACGCCGCAGGGCGGCACGCCGACCGACGAGGACAAGGCGCGCGAGCTGATCGCCAAGGCCGATTACGACGCGGTGATCGCCGCCGCGGTGGCGACGATCGGCTATATGGCGAAGGGCGCCAAGGGTGCGCCGCGCAAGGTCGGCATCGTCGGGTTCTGCTGGGGCGGTGCGCTGGTGAACCGCGTCGCGCTGGCGGCGGGCGCGCGGCTGGGGGCGGGGGTGAGCTATTACGGCCCGGCCCCCGCGCCGGAGGAAGCCACGAAGGTGCAGGTGCCGCTGATGCTGCATTATGCGGGCAAGGACGCGCGGGTCGCGCAGACCGCCGAGCCGTGGGTCGCCGCGCTGAAGGCCGCGGGCAAGCCGGTCGAGGCGTTCACCTATCCGGGCGTGGACCATGCGTTCAACAACGACACCTCGCCGCAACGCTACGACAAGGCGGCGGCGGATCTCGCCTGGGGGCGGACGACGGCCTTCCTGCATCGCCATCTCGACCGCTGAGGAGACGCGCCGTGACGTTGACCTTCTACACCAACCCGATGTCGCGCGGACGCATCGCGCGCTGGATGCTGGAGGAAGTGGGGGAGCCGTACGACACGGTGCTGGTCGACTGGCAGGACAAGCCCGATACGCTGCTGGCGGCCAACCCGCTGGGGAAGGTGCCGACGATCGTCCATGACGGGGCGGTGGTGAGCGAGGCGGCGGCGATCTGCGCGTATCTGGCGGAGGTGTTCCCGCAGGCCGGGCTGGCGCCGCAGGGGGCCGAGCGCGCGCCGTACCACCGCTGGATGTTCTTCACCGCCGGCCCGCTGGAGGCGGCGATGATGGACAAGGCGCTGGGCGTCACGGTGCCCGTCGATCGCGAGGGGATGGTCGGCTATGCCAGCTTCGCGCGCGCGGTGGATGCGTTCGAGACGGCGGTATCGGCGCATGACTATATCGCGGGCGACCGTTTCACCGCGGCGGACGTCTATGTCGGTAGCGCGGTCGGCTGGTTCACGCAATTCGGATTGCTGGAGAAGCGCGACGCGTTCATGCGCTATCTCGCCCGGCTGGAGGATCGTCCAGCCTGGGTGCGCGCGCGGGCGATCGACGACGCGCTGATGCCCGCGAAGGAATAGGGCCAGCGGAATAGGGCCGGCGCCGCCGCCGGCCCCGGTGGCTCAGCGGCAGCGGACCTGACCGCGGTCGACCGACTGGCCGATCGCCGATCCCGCCGCGCCGCCGAGCAGCGCGCCGAGCAGCCCCGACCCGCCCGGCGCGATCGCCGCGCCCAGCGCGCCGCCGGCCAGACCGCCGACGATCAGCCCGGTGGTGCCGTCGGGGCGGCGGCAGTAATAGCGGCCGTCCTGCCCGTAATAGACGCGGTCGTTGCGACCCAGCCGGCGCTCGCGATAGGTCGGCGCGTCACGATAATAGCGGTCGGCGTAATAGCCGCCATAGGCCGGGTCGACGCGGTTGTAGTCATAGGCGCCCCAGCCGTTGTAGCCGGCGGTGCGCGGACCGTAGCCGTCACCGTAGGTCGAGCAGCCTGCCACCATGACGGCGGCGCCGATCGCCGCGAGAGCCAGTTTCATCGCATCCCTCCTGTTCAGGTGAGGGCGCAATGTTCCTGATCTGCAAAGGTTGCACACCGGCCCCTTTTCCGGAGCCGGTGGCGATGGCGTCAGCGATAGTGACGGCGGTCGTGCCGGTCGAAGCGGATGCGCTGGCTGAGCGCGTCGAAGCGGCGGTCGAGATCGCGGCGCGCCCATTGCTGCAACCCGCCGGTGCGACGATAGCGACCCTCCAGCGTGGCGATCCGGCGTGCCTCGGCGCGCAGCCGCTGCGCCTCGCCGCGGGTCAGCGCGCCGGAGCGGATGCCCTGGTCGATGCGGCGGTCGAGCTGCGCCTGGCGCGCGTTGATCGGCTGCCAGCCTTGCGCGCTGGCGGCGACCGGGGCGGTGACGGCGACGAGGCCGAGCGCGGCGACGAGCGTGTGGAGGCGGTTCATGGTCATTCTCCCGTTTGGCGACCGCGACGAAGCGGCCCGTGGGAGAAGAGATAGGCGGCGATCGTCGCGGATCGTTCGCAGGCGGGCGGCGAAAGTGTAACCCTTTGTCGCGATGTCGCGGCGTTCGTTCAGCTTGTCACCCGATCGCGGCACGGGCGCGGGTCGCCAGCCGCTCGACCGCCGCCGCGTGGATTCCCGCGACGCTCACCAGCACGCCGTAGGCGCGCGGGTCGGGCTTGTTGAACAGCAGCGGCGCGCCCAGCGCATCGCTGACGCTCGCCCCCGCTTCCGAGGCGAGCAGGACCGCGGCGGCGATATCCCATTCGTTGCCCCAGCGCAGCGTCGCGACCAGGTCGGCGCGGTCGGCGGCGATCATCGCGATGCGCAGCGCGATCGAATTGGGCTTCTCCACCGCGACCAGATCGCGGTCGGCCTTGGGAAGCGCATCGACCGGCGCGCGCGCGCCGGCCAGCGCCATGCGTCCGCCCGCGATGATCCGCGCGCCGTTGCGGGTCGTGCCGCCGCCCGCCACCGCGCGCCACACCTCGTCGCGCGCCGGCGCATCGAGCACGCCGATCACCGGGCGGCCGTCCTCCACCAGCGCGACCGAGACGCACCAGCCGGGACGGCCGCGGATATAGTCGCGCGTGCCGTCGATCGGGTCGACGACCCACACGCGCCGCCGCGCCAGCCGCTGCGGATTGTCGGCGGTCTCCTCCGACAGCCAGCCCGCGTCGGGGACCAGCGCCGACAGGCGCCGGTGGAGCAGGGTGTCGACGTCGAGGTCGACCTCGCACACCGGCTCGCCCGGGGCCTTCTCCCAGCGGGCGAAGGCGGTGTGCCAGCGCGCGAACGCCATGGCCGCGGCCTCGCGGACGATCGAAGCCACCGCGTCCGCCAGCGCGGGCAGCGAGGCGTCGGCGTCAGCCACCTGCGACGGTCATCCCGTCCACCCGCAGCGTGGGCACGTTGACGCCGTAGCGGAAGACGAGGTCGTTGGCGGGGGTGAGCTGCGCGTACATCTGCTTCAGGTTGCCCGCGATGGTCAGCTCGGCGACGGGGCGCGTGATCTCGCCGTTCTCGATCAGGAAGCCGGCCGCGCCGCGGCTGTAGTCGCCGGTGACGGGATTGACGCCCTGACCGATCAGCTCGGTGATATAGACGCCGTGCACGATGTCGCCGATCAGCGTCGCGACCGGCACCTTTCCCGCCTCCATGTAGAGGTTGCTGCTCGACACCCCCGGCGCGCCCGCGATGCCGCGCGCGGCATGGCCGGTCGGCTCCAGCCCCAGCTGGCGCGCGGAGGCGGAATCGAGCAGCCACGTCTCCAGCATGCCGTCGCTGACGATCGCGGTCGGGCCGACCGGCAGCCCCTCGCCGTCGAACGGACGCGAGCGCAGCCCGTGCGGGCGCTGCGGATCGTCCTGAATCGCGATGCCGGGCGCGAAGACCTGCGTCCCCATCGCGTCGAGCAGGAAGCTGGTCCGCCGCGTGATCGCGCTGCCCCCGATGGCGGAGATCAGGTGCCCGATCAGGCTGGCGCCGACGCGCGGATCGAACACCACCGGCATCGCCCCGCTGGCGATACGTGCCGGGTTCAGCCGCGCCACCGCGCGCTCGCCCGCGGTGCGGCCGATCGTCTCCGGCGCGTCGAGCCGCGCGTGATGGCGGCTGGAATGGTGCGCATAGTCGCGCTGCATCCCCGCGCCCTCGCCCGCGATGACGCTGGCCGACAGGCCGTAGCCGGTGGTGGCATAGGCGCCGGCGAAGCCGTGGCTGGTGGCGAGCGCCCAGACGCTGGACGAGGCGGACGCGCCGCCGCCCTCGCTGTTGGTGACGCCGGCGACCGCGCGCGCGGCATCCTCCGCCGCGGTCGCGGCGTCGCGCAGCGCCTGCGGCGTGACCTGGGCATGGTCGGCGAGATCGAGCAGCGGCGCGGCGCCGTGGAGCAGCCGCTCCTTCGGCGCGAGGCCCGCCCAGCGGTCCTCCGGCGCCTCGCGCGCCATCGCCACCGCGCGCTCGACCAGCGCGTCCATCGCCGCGGACGACAGGTCGGAGGTGGATACGCTGGCGGAGCGCTGCCCGACGAACACGCGCAGCCCCAGGTCCTCGCCCTCCGACCGGCCGACATCCTCCAGCTTGCCCAGCCGCACCGACACGTCGGTGGAGGCATGCGCGGCGAAGACGGCGTCGGCGGCATCGGCCCCGGCGGCGGTGGCGCGGCGAACGATGTCGTGGGCGCGCTCCTGCGCCTGATCCGGGGTCAGCATATCCCCGACTTAGGGGCGGTGCGGGCCGGTTGCTAGAGCGTGTTTAGGCTGAGTGGAGGCCTCGTGACGGAGTCGATTTTGGTTCAGGGCAAGAAGTGAGGAGCGGGCGATGCTTTTGCATCGTGACCGACGAACGACGCCGCCCCGGGCCAAAATCGGCCCGCCGCGGCGCGGTTGCCCTGCGACGCAGCCGGACGAGCACGACAGGGCAATCACGATGCCTCCACTCAGCATAAACACGTTCTAGAGCCGCGTGCCCACCGCGGCGCAGGCGAGGAACATCAGCAGCCCGGCGAAGCGGTTGGCGCGGAAACGCCGCAGCGCGCCATCGCCGTCGTCCGGGTCGAGCGTCGCGACCTGCCACGCGAGATGCAGGGCGACGGGCAGCAGCGCGACGAGCGCCAGCGGATCGGCGCGCACCTGCCACAGCGCCGTCGCCCAGCCCGCCACCGCCAGCGCGTAGCATATCGCGACCCCGGCGCGGACATGCCGCCCCATCGCCAGCGCGGAGGAGCCGATCCCGACCAGCGCGTCGTCCTCGCGGTCCTGCAGCGCGTAGATCGTGTCGTAGCCGATGACCCAGAAGATCGTGCCGGCGTACAGCAGCAGCCCCGGCGCACCGAGCGTCCCCCAGCTTTCGGTCCACCCCACCAGCGCGGCCCAGGAGAAGACGAGTCCGAGCCACGCCTGCGGCCACCAGGTGATCCGCTTCATGAAGGGATAGGCCGCCACCGGCGCGAGCGCAGCGAGCGCGACGATCGCGGCGGGCCAGCGCAGTTGCAGCAGCACGACGAAGCCGATCAGGCACAGCGCGACCAGCCAGATCCACGCCGCGCGCAGCGACACCGCGCCGCTGGCGAGCGGGCGGTGGCGCGTCCGCGCGACGCTGGCGTCCAGCTCGCGGTCGACGATGTCGTTGTAGACGCAGCCCGCGCCGCGCATCGCGATGCTGCCCAGCAGCAGCCAGGCGATCAGCGTCCAGCGCGACACGACCTCTCCCGCCAGCGCGACCGCCCATGCACCGGGCCAGAACAACAGCCACCAGCCGATCGGCCGGTCGAACCGCGCGAGCGAGGCGAAGGCGCGCGTGCGCGGCGGCAGGATCGACAGCAGGCCGCGGTGCTCGCTGTCGGGGACGATGTCGGCTCCGGTCATGCGTCTGCGATAGCGGCTGGCCCGGTCCGGCGCCACCGGCGCGCCGCGGTCGCGCATCGTACCTGCGGGGCGCCCAAGCTTTTCTGCCATTGCCGTCGGCCGGGCGAGGCGACAAAGGGCGGCCGAACCGCGAAGGGACGAGAGTGGACTGGCTGAGCACGCTGGCGGGATTTCTGGTCGGTGCGATCGTCGGACTGACGGGGGTCGGCGGCGGCTCGCTGATGTCGCCGCTGCTGATCCTGATGTTCGGCGTCGCGCCCGCGACCGCGGTCGGCACCGACCTGTGGTTCGCCGCGATCACGAAGGTGGCGGGCGGCGCGATGCACCACCGCCAGGACAATACCGACTGGCAGATCGTGAAGCGGCTGTGCTGGGGCAGCCTGCCCGCGGTCGGGCTGACCCTCTGGTGGCTGTCGGCGCATGGCCGGACCGCGGAGAAGAACGGGCTGATCGTCACCACGCTGGGCGTCGCGCTGCTGCTGTCGGGGCTGGCGACGCCGTTCCGCCGCGCGCTGGCGGCGCGCTTCGCGCGCGCGGACGGGGCCCGGACGCAGGCGTTCCTGCGGTGGCAGCCCGCGCTGACGGTGGCGGCCGGCGCGCTGCTGGGCACGCTCATCACGCTGACGTCGGTCGGCGCGGGCGCGCTGGGGGCGACGCTGCTGCTGCTGCTCTACCCGCTGCGGCTGACCGCGCGGCGGCTGGTGGGGACCGACATCGTCCATGCGGTGCCGGTCGCACTGATCGGCGGGATCGGGCATGCGCTGATCGGCAACATCGACCTGCGGCTGCTGGGTGCGCTGCTGCTGGGGTCGATCCCGGGCGTGCTGCTGGGGGCGCGACTGACCGGCTATCTGCCGGAGCGGTTCGTCACGCCCGCGCTGGCGGTGGTGCTGGTGATCGTCGGCGCGCGGCTATTGCTGTAGCGCGGGCGCCATGCCGGCGGGGGACAGGATCTCGATCCAGTAACCGTCGGGATCGGTGATGAAGGCGATCTCCTTCATCGCGCCGTCCTGCGGCCGCTTCCTGAACGGCACGCCCAGTTCCTCGAACCGCGCGCACGCCGCCGCGACATCGGGAACCGACACGCCCAGATGCCCGAACCCGCGCGGTTCCTCGTTGCCGCTGTGATAGCCGGCGAAACCGGGATCGCTCTCGGTCCCCCAATTGTGCGTCAGCTCCAGCGTGGTTTCGCGCGTGAAGATGAAATGCGCGCGCTCGACCGGATGCTCCGGCACCACCTCGCCGTCCTTCAGATAGGCCAGGAAGTAGAGCGAGAACTTCATCTCCGCGAAGTCCAGCTGCTGGAGCAGCGTCATGCCCAGCACGTCGCGGTAGAAGGCGAGCGACGCGCGCGGATCGCGCACGCGCAGCATCGTCTGGTTCAGCACGAACCCCTCGGTACCGGGAATGCGGGACATGATCGATATCTCCGTGAACGGTCAGGCGAGCGCCAGCCCCACGTCGATATTCCCCCGCGTCGCGTTCGAATAGGGGCAGATGTCGTGCGCCGCGGCGACCAGTCGCTCCGCCGTCGCGGGGTCGATCTCCGGCAGGTCGACGGTCAGCTCCGCGGTCAGCCCGAAGCCGCCGGCGGCGCGCGGCCCGATGCCGATGCTGGCGACGACGGTCGTGTCGTCGGGCACCTTCACCTTCAGCTGCTGGCCCGCGACCTTCAGCGCGCCGATGAAGCAGGCGGAATAGCCCGCGGCGA
This sequence comes from Sphingomonas adhaesiva, assembly GCF_036946125.1. NCBI lineage: Bacteria > Pseudomonadati > Pseudomonadota > Alphaproteobacteria > Sphingomonadales > Sphingomonadaceae > Sphingomonas > Sphingomonas adhaesiva. The sequence goes on along the minus strand of NZ_JAQIJT010000001.1, from coordinate 211,240 downwards.
ACATCTGCTCGGGATTGGTGCCGGCCCCGCCGGCGCCCCCCAGCGCGCGCGGGGTCGACAGCGTCACGTCCAGCGCGCCGTCGTCGCTGCGCGCATGGCCTTCGCGGCCGCCCGTGGCGGTGGCGGTGGTGCGATATTTCACGTCGATGGACATCCGGTCGCTCCTCATGATTATCGCAATATCGATTACCGCAATAATATATTCTAGGGCGGTCGGCGAGGCCTTGTAAAGGCTCGTCTTTGTGCGATAGCGCTCGCGAGACGTACCGGAGAATCCGCCTTGGGCAGCACGTTACCGCTGGAAGACCAGTTCTGCTTCTCGCTCTATGCAGCGAACATGGCGGTGGGGCGGACGTACAAGCCCATGCTGGACGCGCTGGGCATCACCTATCCGCAATATCTCGTCCTGCATGCGCTGTGGGAGGAGGATGGACGCACGGTCGGTACGATCGCGCAGCGGCTGACGCTGGAATCCAGTACGGTGACCCCGCTGGTGAAGCGGCTGGAGGCGGCGGGGCTGGTGGAGCGGTCGCGCAACCCGCTGGACGAACGGCAGGTGCAGGTGCGCCTGACCGGAAAGGGCCGCGATATGCGCGACCGCTGCGCCTGCCTGGGCGAGGAACTGATCGCGAAATCGGGCATGACGCTGGAGGAGATCGCGATCCTGAAGAGCCAGGTCGAGACCTTCCGCGTGCGCATCAGCGAGCTGACGCCGACGCTGCGGCCGTAGGCGGGCCGGCGGGCGGGGTGCGGCCCCCGCCCGGAGGTCCGTATCAGCGCGTTTCCATGCGGATGCCGATGCGGAACTGCCGCCCCAGCAGGTCCGAATAGGTGCTGTTGGCTGCCAGCCCGGTTTCCGGCAGCAGCATCGGATCGCGGTTGAACAGGTTCGTCACGTTGACGAAGAACTCCGCCTCGGCGCCGTCGAACCGCACCTTCTGCGTCAGGTTGAGGTCGGCATAGAACACGCCGTCGATCCGGTTCGACTGATAGGTCGGGACGTTGGTCGTCGCGACCGGGCACGTCGTCTGGCACTCGATCCCGCTGGCGGCATATTTGCCCGCGCTCACCCCGCGACCCACCGCGGTGATCGAGAAATCGTCGGTGTCGACCGCGACGCTCGCCCGGTAGATCCACGTCGGCGTCGTGGTCTGCCCGCTGTTGACGCCCACCGAATTGAGCACGATCGACTGCGGCACGCCGCTGTCGAACAGATTGTCGATGTAGCGCGTGGCGATGCCGCGTACCGTCACCGCGCCGTTGGTCTCCCCGAACAGCCGGTCGAGCGGCAGGCGGTAGGAGGCGTCGATATCGACCCCGCGCACCTTCTGGCTCGCCGCGTTGAACGGCTGGCTGCCGATGATGAGATACGGCTGCGCCGGGTTCTGCGTCCGCGACTGATCGATGCTGACCGCGTCGCAGAAGTCGGTATTGCCGAGATAGCAGAGGTTCACGATCTGCTGTGCGCTGAACGTGCTGATCCCGTCGCGCACCTTGATGTCGAAATAGTCGACCGACAGGTTGAACCCCGGCAGGAAGCGCGGCGTCAGCACCGCGCCGACGTTCCACTGGTCGGACTTCTCCGGGCCCAGCCGCGTGTTGCCGGTGGCGAAGCCCGAATAGGAGTAGCCCGACTGCGGCGGCTGACCCGCGGGGATGAAGGCGGGGGCGCGGCCGTCCTGGAACCCGGGGTTGGTCACCGAATCGCTGTTGGCGGCGCCCGCCTGGAACAGGTCGTTCAGGTTGGGCGCGCGGATGTCGCGCGACCGCGTCACGCGCAGGCGGATGTCCTCGATCGGCTGCCAGGTCGCGCCCGCCTTCCATGTCGTGACGTAGCCGGCGGTCGAATAGTCGGTCGCTCGCGCCGCGCCGTTGAACTCCAGCCCGAAGCCGAGCGGGACCGCCGTCTCCAGATACGCTTCCTTGACGTCGTAGCGCCCGACGCTGGCCAGATAATTGCCGACCGACCAGCGGTTCGTCGCGCCGGTGACGTTGCCGCTGGCGTCACGCACCGGAACCGGCTGAAACTCGCTGGGCACGAAGCCGCTGACCTTCTCCTCGCGATATTCCGCGCCCACCGCGATGCTGACGTCGCCCGCCCAGGTGGCGAACGGCGTCAGCGACAGGTTGGCGCCCGCGGTGATCTGTTGCAGCCGCTGCTCGCGGTAGGGATCGCCCAGCACGTACGGGATCGCCGCCGGGTTGGCGACGCCCAGCCCCAGCCGGTTGAGCGGCACGCAGGCGCGATCGTCGTCGGCGGTGCTGGCGTTCAGGTTGACGAGGCACTGGATCGAGCCCGGCGCATAGCCGCCGGCGTTGCCCACCGGCGCGAAGGCGACGCTCGTGGCATTGTTCAGCCGCGTGACGTTCTGGATGTTGCGCAGCTGCTCGCGCGTATCCACGCGGCCGTATTGCGCATAGACGTTCCACGGCGATCGTTTGCCGAACAGGTTCAGATCGCCCTCCGCGCCCACCGCGTAACGCTGCGCCTCGCGCTTGTTGTCGACCGCGCGGAACGGCAGGTCGGCGAAGCTCGTGGCGACGGTGACGCTCGTCACGCCCTGCAACCGCGCGGGTCCCAGCGTATTGTAGAGGAAGGCATTGCAGGTCAGCGGCGCGGCCGCGGCGGTCGCCGCGCCCGAACAGCCGGTGGCGTTCAGCACCGCGCCGGTCGACAGGTTCGGCCCGGCGTTGAAGAAGACGTGCTGGCGGTTGTACGCCCCTTCCGCGAACAGCTCGACCCCGTCCGCCACCTCGAAGCTGACGCGACCGAACACGCCGTAGCGGTCGTCGAGCGGATCGAGCCCGATGCGCCGTCCCGTATCGTTGACGCGCCAGTCGCCTCCGACGGTCCGCGCCGGTGCCGCCGACCCGCTCACCGCGGGAAAGGTCAGCGCGCCATATTGATATTGCAGCGGCTGCCCGCCCGGCCCGAAATAGAGGCCGCGCAGCGCGTTGGGCGTGGTGCCGGCGGAATTGGTGATGATGCCGCCCGGGGTGGAATTGGTCGGCCCGGCGCCGCGCACGAAGATGTACTGCGGGACGCTGGAGTTGGTGGCGGCGTTGTAGGCCGGGTTTTCGAAGCGGAGGAAGCCGATCTGGTTCCAGTCGCGGTCGACCGAGAAGATGCCGTCGCGATGCGCGACCTCCCCGCTCAGCAGGATATGGCCGCGACCACCGGCGAACGAGGTGCCGCCCGCGACCTGGAACGAGTAATTCCCGCCGTCGCCTTCCTCGGTGATGCCGCTGTCGATCGCGACCTTGAGCCCCTGGTACTTCTTGTTCAGGACGAAGTTGACCACGCCGGCGACCGCGTCCGAGCCGTAAGCGGCGGATGCGCCCCCGGTGACGACCTCGACCCGTTCGATCAGTGCCTGCGGCAGCGTATTGATGTCGACCAGCCCGTTGATCGTCGACGGCACCGACCGCCGTCCGTCGAGCAGCACCAGCGTTCGCTCCGGCCCCAGGTTGCGCAGGTTGAGCGCATTGATGCCCGCCTGCCCGCTCGACAGGTTGAGGCGCGAGTTGGACGGCCGGGTCGACCCGGCGAGGGCGGGCAGCTGGTTGACGAAGTCCGCGATGTTGTTCGACGGCGAGCCGTTCTGGATGTCCTCACGGCTGAGCACCGTCAGCGGCGTCGGTGCCTCGAAGCCGCTGCGGACGATGCGCGTGCCGGTCACGACGACGTCGGGGCCCGCCTCGCCGCTGTCGGACGCGGGCTCCGGCGCCTGCGCGGTGGCGGTGTTGCGGGTCGGCGCCGCCTCCTGCGCGGCGGCGGGGAGCGATACGGCCAGCGCCGCCATGCTCGCGAAGCCGGCGAGGAAAGCCTTGCGGCGGTCGAACTGCCTCTCAATCGTCATCATGGCCCCCTAATGGCTCGCTGACCGCGCCGCCGGGGCGCGGCCTTCCGTCGCTCCCGCGCGACGCGATCCCCGCGCCCCGGTCGTTGGATGCCGGCGGTCTGGCGGGTTTCGATGGGCGAAGGTGCCGGGCGGGCGCGGGACGCGTCAAGCGGCGCGGCGCTTCGAACGCTTCGCGAGGCCATAGCCCGCGACTATACGGTGGCGTCCGGCGGTCGCGCCATAGCCGTGCCCTATGCCCGCCGTCCGCCTGCGGTATGGACGGCGGCGGCAGGGCCGTTAGCGTGGACATTCGCCATCCCCACCGGAGTTCGTGTCCGATGTTCGACCGTCGCTCCTTCCTGCTCGGCTCCGCCGCGGTCGTGGCGCTGGCCCCGGCGTGCCGGGCGAAGCCGCAGCGTCCCGCCGGCGTCGCGACGCCGTCGCGCACCGTCGTCGTGGCGGAAGCGTCCGCGCCGATCGAGATCGCGGATGACGAATGGGGCGTGCCGCACATCCGCGCCGCGACGATCCCGGATGCCTTCTTCGGGCAGGGCTATGTCGTCGCGCGCGACCGGCTGTTCCAGATCGACCTGTCGCACCGCCGCGACCTGGGGCGGATGGCGGAGGCGTTCGGGGCGGACTTCGCGCGGCACGACGCCGCGGCGCGCCTGTTCCATTATCGCGGCGACCCGGCGGCGGAACTGGCGCGGGTGCCCGCCGACGTACTGGCCTGCGCGCGCGCCTATTGCGCCGGGATCAACGCCCGCGTCGCGGAGGTGACCGCCGATCCGTCGCTGCTGCCGGCCGAATATGCGATCCTGAACGTGCGCCCGCTGACGTGGGACGTGCGCGATTTCGTGCTGGCGCGCGGCGGGGCGGAGGGAAATGCCGACGACGAGGTGCGCCGCGCGCAGCTCGCCGCGCTGGGGCTGCTGGAGCTGGATGCGATCGTCGCGCCGCTCCGCCCGGCGCACCGCATGACCGTGCCCGACGGGCTGGACGTGACCGCGGTGAGCGAAGCGGATCTGGGCGTGCTGCGGCTGGGGGCGCTGCCGTTCGGGCCGCAGACGCCGACCCGCGAGCCGGGGGAGCCGGACACCCCGCTGGAGCGCGCCAATGCGGGCAGCAACGCCTGGACGATCGCGCCGCAGCGCTCCGCGACGGGCCGTGCGATCCTGGCCAACGATCCGCATCTGGGGATCGGCGGCTTCGCACCGCGCCACGTCGCCCATCTGACCGCGCCGGGGCTGGACGTGATCGGCGGCGGCGCGCCCGGGCTGCCGGGGATCATGCAGGGGCACACCGATCGCTTCGCGTTCGGACGCACCAATTTCCACATCGACCAGTCCGACCTGTTCGTGCTGGAGCTGCACCCCGACGACCCCGAACGCTACCGCCACGGCGGCGGGTGGAAGCGGTTCGACCGCATCGACGTGGCGATCCCGGTCAAGGATGCCGCCCCCGCCGCCGCGACGCTGCGCCATGCGGTGCAGGGGCCGGTGGTCAGCCACGACCCCGCGCGCCGCCGCGCCACGGTGCTGGCGACGATCGGGATGCAGCCGGGCGGCAGCGGCGCGTTCGCGATGATCGCGATCAACCTGGCCGGCGACTGGGCCTCGCTGAAGCAGGCGTTCGTGCTGCATCCGTCGCCGACCAATTTCCATTATGCCGACGTCGCGGGCAACACCGGGTGGCAGGTGATCGGTTTCCAGCCGACGCGAAAGAGGGGCGACGGGCTGCTGCCGGTGCCGGGCGACGGGCGCTACGACTGGACCGGCTACACCGACTTCCGCCGCCTGCCGAGCGAATACAATCCGGCCAAAGGGTGGTTCGCATCGGCCAATCAGAACAATCTGCCCGCCGATTGGCCCGCGGACCGCGTCCCGGCCTATTCGTTCCGCGATCCCTATCGCTACGACCGGATCGCCGCGGTGCTGTCCGCCCAGCCCCGGCACACGTTGGCCGACAGCGTCGCGCTCCAGCACGATACGCTGTCGCTGCCCGCGCAGGCGTTCGTGGCGTTGCTGCCTGCCGGCGCGTCCCCCGCGGCGGACATGCTGCGCGGCTGGAACGCGCGGCTGGACGGCGCCAGCGCGGCGGCGGCGTTGTTCGAGATCGTCTGGCGCGACCTGTCGCGGCGGATGCTGGGCGTGCTGATCCCGCCGCGCGCGCAGGATCTGGTGACAGAGATCGCGCCCGGCGTCCTGGTGGCGGAGGCGCGCAAGCGCCCCGCGCTGGTCGCCGCGTCGCTGGCCGCCGGGTGGGACCGGGCGGGCGCCCTCCTTGGCCCCGATCCTGCGGCGTGGCGGTGGGACGCGCTGCATCAGGTGCGCATCGCGCATCCGCTGTCGCGCATCCCCGCGATCGCCGCCGCCTTCCCGCCGATCGACGGCAAGGGATCGGGCGGGGACGGCTATACGGTGATGGCGCGCTGGCTGGGCAATGGTCCGGGCTGGCGCACCGGGGGCGGGGCGAGCTACCTTCAGGTGATCGACGTCGGGGCGTGGGACCAGTCGCTCATGCTCAACCTGCCCGGCCAGTCCGCCGATCCGAAGAGCCCGCACTACCGCGATCAGTACGATCCGTGGATCGCGGGCCAAATGCACCCGATGCTGTACACGCGCGCCGCGGTCGACGCGCATGTCCGCACCGTCACCACCCTGTCGCCCGGGACCCGCGCATGAAGCCGATGTTCGCTCTCGCCGCGCTGCTCGCCGGCCCCGCGGTCGCGCAGGCGGGCACCACCGTCGATATCGTGATCCGCGGCGGCACCATCTACACCGGGGCCTCCACCGCCCCCGTCACCGGCGACGTGGAGATCGTCGGCGACCGCATCGTCTATGTCGGCCCGACCCGCGATACGCGCGCGAAACAGGTCGTGGACGCGCGCCACCGCATCGTCGCGCCGGGCTTCATCGACGCGCACACCCACCCCGATACCTATATCCGCGCCGCCGATGTACGGCAGCACGTCAACCTGCCCTGGCTGGCGCAGGGGGTGGCGACGATCGTCACCGGGGTCGACGGATACGGCACGCCCGACGTGGCGGCGGACGCACGCAAGCTGACCGCCGGCGGCGTGGGCACCAACATCGTGCCCTTCGTCGGCTTCGGCGCGGTGCGCACGCGCGTGCTGGGACGCGACGACCGTGCGCCGACGCCGGCCGAACTGGCGCGGGAAAAGGCGCTGGTCGCGGGCGCGATGTGCCAGGGGGCGACCGGCTTCTCGACGGGGCTGTTCTACGCCCCGCAAAGCTATGCGAAGACCGAGGAGGTGATCGCGGTCGCCCGCGAGGCGGCGTCGCGCGGCGGCATGTACGACAGCCACCAGCGCGACGAATCCAATTATACGATCGGCCTGATCGCCTCCACGAAGGAGGCGATCCGGATCGGGCGCGAGGCTGGGATGCCGGTGCATATCGCGCACCTGAAGGCGCTGGGCGTCGACGTGCAGGGCATGGCCCCGACGCTGATCGCCACGATCGAGGCGGCGCGCCGCGCGGGGCAGGAGGTGACCGCGGACCAATATCCCTGGCTCGCCTCGGGCAGCAGCGTGGACGCCGCGCTGGTGCCGGGCTGGGCGGTCGACGGCGGCTATGCGAGGATGATCGCGCGGTTCGACGACCCCGCGACGCTGGCAAAGATCAAGGCGGAGATGGCGGAGAACCTGCGCCGCCGCGGGGGCAGGGAATCGATCCTGCTGACCGCGCAGGGGCAGCCGTGGACCGGGCGCACGCTGGGGCAGATGGCGACGCTGTGGAAACTGTCGCCGGTCGATGCCGCGATCCGCATCCTGCGCGTGCCGAACAGGGACCGGACGGACCCCGCAGGGAGCGCGATCGCCAGCTTCAACATGGCGGACCGCGACGTCGACCTCCTCATGCAGCAGCCGTGGGTGGTCACCAGCTCCGACGGGTCGGACGGCCATCCGCGGCAATGGGCGACCTTCCCGAAGAAATACCGGACCTATGTGGTGGAGCGGAAGGTCATCACGCTCGCCGATTTCATCCGCCGCTCGACCGGCGCGACCGCGGACATCTATCGCATCGCGCGGCGCGGGTATCTGCGGCCGGGCTATTTCGCGGATGTCGTGGTGTTCGATCCCGCGCGTTACGCGCCGCGCGCGGACTATGTCCACCCGCGCGTCGCCAGCGCCGGTGTCAGCGCGCTGTTCGTCAACGGAAAGCTGGCGCTGCGTGACGGCGCGGCGACCGGAGCGATGCCGGGGCGGGTGCTGTTGCGCGCGACGCCAAAGGGGTGTTCGTGACGCGCCGCGCGCCCATAATCCCGCTTTATACCCACCGCCGTCACCATGATTGGCGCGTCGACACGGCCCGCCCCTACGCTCCGTGTCATCCTTCCGACACAGGTGCGCGATGATCCCCGGCCCCTACCTCCTCTACCTCGGCCATTCCGATGACGAGATCGGCATCAAGACCTCGCGCGGGCTCGCCGCCTTCCGCCGGGACGATTGCGTCGGGGAGTGGCGGCATGACGATTGCCCGCTGACGCTCGACCTGCCGCGGATGGATGCCGCCGCCGGTCGCGCCGCCGGCGCGCGCACGCTGGTGCTGGGGATCGCCAATGCCGGCGGCACGCTGGGCGCGGACCTGATCGCGGACGCGCTGACCGCGATCGCGAGCGGCATGAACGTCGCGTCGGGGCTCCACCAGCGGCTGCGCGACGAACCGCGGCTGGTCGCCGCCGCCGCGCAGGCGGGGGTGTCGCTGTTCGACGTGCGCGATCCGCCCGCGCACCTGCCCGTCGGCAACGGCCGCGCGCGTGCGGGCAACCGCCTGCTGACGGTCGGCACCGATTGCTCCGTGGGCAAGATGTACGCGACGCTGACCCTGCGCGATGCGTTCCGCGCGCGCGGGCTCGCGGCGGACTTTCGCGCGACGGGGCAGACCGGCATCCTGATCGCCGGCGACGGCGTGCCGCTCGACGCGGTGGTGGCGGACTTCATCTCGGGCGCGATCGAGGTGCTGACGCCGGCGCGCGACGACGACGGCTGGGACCTGATCGAGGGGCAGGGATCGCTGTTCCACCCCAGCTTCGCGGGCGTGTCGACCGGGCTGCTCCACGGGGCGCAGCCGCGCGCGATCGTGCTGTGCCACGATCCGTCGCGCGGCCATATGCGCGGGCTGCCGCATTATGCGCTGCCGGGGCTGGCGGAATGCCTCGCCGCCAACCTTTCGGTCGCGCGGCTGACCAGTCCGGACGTGCAGGCGGTCGGCGTCGCGCTCAACACCGTGAAGCTGGACGAGGCCGCTGCGCGCCGCCTGTGCGCCGAGACGGCCGACGCGCTCGGCCTGCCCTGCACCGATCCGTACCGCTTCGGTGCGGACGCCATCGTCGATTGGACCCTGACGTGCTGCGCACCCTCTCCGCATCCCATGACCGCTTCGCGCTGAACGCGCCGTTCCGCATCGCGCGCGGGGTGAAGACCGCGGCGGATGTGGTGACGGTGAATATCCGCGACGGCGCGCACGTCGGGCGCGGCGAGGGCGTGCCGTATCCGCGCTATGGCGAGACGATCCCCGACGCACTGGCGCAGATCGCCGCGATCGCCGCGCTGGTCGAGGCGGGCGCATCGCGCGCCGACATCGCGACCGTGATGCCCGCAGGCGCGGCGCGCAACGCGGTCGACAATGCGCTGTGGGACGTGGAGGCGCGCGTGGCGGGCCGCGAGGTCGCCGCGCTGGCCGGGGTCGCCGCCGCCGCGCCGGTCGCCTCCGCCATCACGATCGCGATCGACGCGCCCGACGCGATGGCTGCGGTCGCCGCGCGGCACGCGACCGTCCCGCTGCTCAAGGTAAAGGTCAACCGCGAGGATGCCGCGGCGCAGATCGCCGCCGTCCGCGCCGCCGCCCCCGCGCCGCGGCTGATCGTCGACCCGAACGAAAGCTGGACCATCGCCGAGGTCGACGGGCTCGCCGCGTTCCTGCGCGAACAGCGCGTCGACCTGCTCGAACAGCCGCTCCCGGCGGGCGAAGACGGCGCGCTGGCGCAGGTATCGGCGGGGATCGCGATCTGTGCCGACGAATCGCTCCACACGCGTGCCGATCTGGCGGCGCTGCGCGGGCGCTACAGCCATGTGAACGTCAAGCTGGACAAGACCGGCGGGCTCACCGAAGCCCTGGCGCTGGCCGACGATGCGGTCGCGAAGGGGTTCGGGCTGATGGTGGGGTGCATGGTCTGTTCGTCGCTCGGCATCGCGCCGGCGCTGCTGCTGGCAGGGCGGGCGGCGTTCGTCGACCTCGACGGACCGCTGTGGCTGGCGCAGGACCGCGACGGCGGCGTGCGGAATCGCGGCGGCATCCTGCACCCGCCGGCGCGCGGTTTCTGGGGGGCGGCGTGACGGCTGCCCCGGCTCCTTCGTCACCCCGGACCCGTTCCGGGGTCCAGGGACACGCCCGGCATGACGAAATCGCCCGACCATGAACCGCTGGTTCGCGATCCCGCTGTGGCGGCGCGTCGTCGGGGGGCTGATCGTCGGCATCCTGATCGGCGCGCTGTGGCCGGAGGGGGCGGCCGCGATCCGGATCGTCGGCGATCTGTTCGTCCGGCTCATCAAGATGCTGGTCGTGCCCGTCGTCCTCGTCACCATCGCGGCGGGGATCGCGGCACTGGGCGATCCGCGGCGGCTGGGGCCGATCGGCGGGCGCACCGTCGGGCTGTTCGCGCTGACGACGCTGGTCTCGGTCGCGATCGGGATGGCGGCGGGGCTGCTGGTGCGGCCCGGCGCGGGCATCCGGCTGAGCGGAGTGGCGCCGCACGTGCTCGGCGCGCCGGTCCCCCCGTCCGAGCAATTGCTGAACATCGTCCCGGCCAACATCGTCGACGCGCTGGCGCGCGGCGACATGCTGGCGATCATCTTCACCGCGATCCTGCTCGGCATCGGCAGCGTGGTCGCGGGCGAGGCGGGCAGGCCGGTCGTCAACCTGCTCCAGGGCCTCGCCGCGGTGCTGCTCCAGATCGTGCGCATCGTGATGGAAGTCACGCCGTTCGGCGTCGCCGCGCTCATCGCCCATGCGGTGGCGAGCGGGGGCGCGGCGGTCTTCGTCAACGTCGGCTGGCTCGCGCTGTGCGTCGTCGCGGCGTCGCTGGTGCAGATGCTGCTGGTCCATGCCGGGCTGCTGCGGCTGGTGGCGCGGCTGCCGGTGGCGCGCTTCTTTCGCGGCATCGTCGATGCGCTGATCGTCGCCTTCTCGACCGCTTCCTCGTCCGCGACGCTGCCGGTGGCGTTGCGGGTGGCGCAGGACAATCTCGGCATCGCGCGCCCGGTCGCGTCCACCGTGCTGCCGCTGGGCGCCTCGATCGGGAAGGACGGCACCGCGATGTACGTGGGGCTGCTCGGGCAGTTCGCGCTTCAGGCGATGGGGATCGTACCCGACGCGTGGATGCTGGCGGTGATGCTGATGACCGGCGCGCTGGCCGCGTTCGGCACCGCGCCGGTTCCCTCCGCGTCGCTCTTCATGCTGGCCGCGATGCTGTCGGCGGTGGGAGTGGGAGCGGAGCAGACCGCGCTGGTCGTCGGGCTGGTCCTGCCGTTCGACCGCCTGCTCGACATGACCCGCACCGTGCCGTCCGCCTCCGCCAACCTCACCGTCGCGACGCTGGTCGCGCGCGGCGAGGGCGCGCTGGACGAGGCGCGCTTCCGCGGGCGAGTGGCCGAATAGCCGACGCAGCGCTACGGTGAGCCCCATGAACCTGCGCCACATCGAGATTTTCCACGCCGTCTATGTCAACGGATCGGTCAGCGCGGCGGCGCGCGCGCTCAACGTGTCGCAGCCGTCGGTGTCGAAGACGCTGCGCCATGCCGAGACGCTGCTGGGGTTCGAACTGTTCCAGCGCACCGGCGGGCGGCTGGTCCCGACCGAGGATGCGCATGCGCTGTTTTCCGGCGTCGCGGAGATCCAGGACCGGGTGCGCGCGCTGCGCGAGGCGGGGCGCAACCTGCGTGCGGGCGCGGGCGCGACGCTGCGCATCTCCGCGCTGCCAAGTCTGGGGTTGGGGGTGATCCCGCAGGCGGTGGCGCGGTTCCTGAAGAAGCGCCCGGAGGTCCGCTTCGACCTGCAGACCGTCCATCACGACGACCTGCTGCGCAAGCTGTACGAGCGCGAGGCGGACATCGCGATCGCCAACGAGGTGCCGCGCGGCGCGCCGCTGGGGCAGACGTGGCTCGGCGAGGGCGAGCTGGTCGTGCTCCACCGCGAGGCGGACCTGCCCGACCTGCCGCCGCGAACCGAGCTGGCGCGACTGGCGGGGCATCCGTTCATCACGCTGGCCGCGTCGGGACCGATCGGGCGGCTGTTCACCGACGAGCTGGAGCGGCTGGGGCTGGAGCTGGACGAGGTCGCCTCCGCCCGCACCTTCTACATCGCCGCCGCGCTGGTGCGCGCGGGCGTCGGCGTGACCGTGGTCGACAATTTCACCGCCGATGCGACGCTGGCGGGCAGCGGCGCGGAGGAGCTGGCGATGCGCTCGCTCAAGCCGCCGCTGACGTTCGACGTCCACGCCATCCACCTGCTCGACCGACCCCCCAGCGCGCTCGCCGCGGAGTTCCTGGCGGTGGTCGGCGACGTCATCGAGGGACGCTGATGCGCCACATCCTGCTGCCGCTGCTGCTGCTTGCCACCCCCGCCGCGGCGGAGACGGTCGAACAGGCGCTGGCGAGTGCGCCGCCGGGCACGCGCATCGGGCTGCTGGTGGTCGATGCGGACGGTCGCGAACTGGCCGCGGTGCGCGCGGACGAGCGGTTCGTCCCGGCATCGAATACCAAGCTGTTCACCACCGCCGCCGCCTTCGCCACGCTCGACACCGCCGCACCGGACGTGGCGGGCGGTGCCACGGTGCGGCTGGAGGGGCGCGACGTCGTGCTGGCCGGACACGGCGATGCGCGGCTGTCGAGCGCGGCGGACTGCACCGCCGACTGCCTCGCCGAGCTGGCGCGCGCGGTCGTGGCGAGGACGCGCACGGTGCGCGACGTCATCGGCGACGACACCGCCTTTCCCGACGAGCGCTGGCCCGCGGGGATGAGCTGGAACAACATCCCCGGCCGCTACGGCACCGCGATTTCCGCGCTGACGCTCGACGACAATGTCACGACGCTGACCGTCGATGGCGCGGGGAAGGTGAGCGGGGACGGCTATTACCGCATCGACGGCCGCGTCGACGTGACGACCGGGGGCGAACCGTCGCTGGGCTATGCGCGGCTGCCGGGCAGCGACCGGATGACGGTGACGGGCACGATCCCCGCGGGCCATGCGCCGGTGACGCTGACGGTGGGCGTGGACGATCCCGCGCACCGTGCGGCGTGGCGCTTCGTGCGGTTGCTGCGCGCCGCCGGGGTGCGGGTGACGGGTACGGCGCGGGTGCGCCACCGCGCGGTCACACCGGCCGACGATCCGGCGACGCGCGGGCAAGCGCCGGTTGCGCGCGCGCCGGAGCCGGTTCCGCTCGCGCGCCTCACCCCGGGGCCGCTGGCCGAGGATGTGCGCCTCACCAACAAGGTCAGCCAGAACCTGCACGCCGACCTGCTGCTGCGCCGTGTCGGGCGCGTGACGGGCAGCGGTTCGGTCGCGGACGGACAGGCGGTGGTGGCGGCGCTGCTCGACAAGGCCGGTGTGGCGCGTGCGGGTTACGACTTCTCGGACGGGTCGGGGATGTCGAGCTACAACCGCATCTCGCCGCGCAGCGCGGTCGCGCTGCTGCGCTGGGCGGCGACCCAGCCGTGGGGCGCGGCGTGGCGAGAGACGTTGCCGGTCGGCGGGGTCGACGGCACGCTGGCCAGACGCTTCGCGGGCACGCCGCTCGACGGGAAATTGTTCGCCAAGACCGGCACGCTCAACGCCGCGAACGCGCTGTCGGGCTATCTGATCGCGGCGTCGGGGCGCACGCTGACCTTCTCCGCGCTGGCCAACGACATGGCCGACGACGCCTCCGCCACCGCCGCGATCGACCGCGCGCTGCTGGCGATCGCGACGGCGAACTAGGCGTGATCCATTCAGGCTGAAGCACTTCCCCGGCGAAGGCCGGGGCCCAGTTGGGAAGGCTTCGGTGAGGAAGCGAGCGCTCGATCACCAGCGCTGCCCAACTGGACCCCGGCCTACGCGGGACCTTTGCAAAAGGCTACACCGTGCTCCTGCGCAGGCAGGAGCCCGGAGTTGCAGGTCCCATCGGGCGTTGTTCTGCCTGGCCCTGGGCTCCTGCCTGCGCAGGAGCACGGCGTGGGCTCGGTGCTGTTGCACTGTTCTGCAAAGGCCCCGCCTACGCCGGGGAGGCGGTTGTGGCCGGTTCAAGCCGCGTGGATCAAACTCGAAATTGTCTGAGGCTTCGGCTCCGTCACCCCGGACTGGATCCGGGGTCCCGCTTTCCGGCCGGTGACGAGAAGCAGCTGGACCCCGGGTCGAGCCCGGGGTGACGGGTCCGCGCTCAGCGCCGCCGCGCGTCGCGGGCGACCATCGGGCGCAGCCTGACCGCGAGGCAGATCACGGTCGGCCAGAACAATGTATTCACCACGTCGCCGATCGTGTCCGACCAGCGCCAGCTGCCCCAGTGCAGCCGGTCGAGGATCTCGTTCGCCGCCTCCGCCGCGATCACGACGGAGAGCGGGACGAACGTGCCGAGCGAGCGGCGCGTGACGACCCGCGCGATCAGCAGCACCGCCATCCCGGCATGGATGTGCAGGATGGTGTCGGGCAGCCCGGTGCCGTCGCCGATCCACTGGATGAACCGTGCCCAGAGGCCGGGAATGTCCAAGCGCGGCGCCTACTTCTGGCAGGCGACGATGGCGGTGACGACGCTGATCGTCTCCTGCGGATCGCGGACGCGCACGCAATCGACGCCCGCCTCGTGCGCGGGATAGTCGTTGCCGCCGGGGAAGATCGCATCGCCGATGAACAGCATCTCGTCCAGCCCGAACCCGCTCTCCGCCGACAGCTTGCGCAGGCCGTAACCCTTGTCGACGCCCTCGCGCGTGATGTCGATCGAGGTGGCGCCGCCCATGTTGATCGCGAGGCCGGGGAGGCGCTGCCTGAGGTCGGCCTGGATCACCTTGCGCTTGGCGAAATCGGGATCCCAATGCTCCTTCGCCTCGATCGGTGCTTCCTGGCCCAGCGCGGAGAAGGTGATCTGGCTGCCGCGATCCTCGATCCGCTCGCCCCAGGTCTTCTCCGGCACGAACCCGGTCGCCTCCAGCGACTCGCCGAACGCGTCGACGATCTTCTTCTTCTCGCCCTCGTCGAACAGCTCGGCATAGACGGTCGTCCATCGGCCGTCCTGCCACGTATAGAGTTTCGTCCCCGTCGTCGGCATCAGCCACAACCGCGCGCGATCGGCGCGCTCGGGCAGGCGGCTCGCCACCTGCTTGTCGAACTGCGGCCAGTCGCCGCCGGAGATGACCGCGACGTCCGCCACGCCGAGCAGGTCCGCCAGCGTCTCGCCCATGTCGTCCTTCAGCGGCTGCTTGCTCAGCGCCAGCGTGCCATCGAGGTCGAATGCGACGAGCTTCTTCATGCAGGGTCTCCGTGGGGCAGGATCAGGGTGTCGACGGCGTGGGCTACGCCATCTTCGTCGTTGGTGCGAGTGGTGTGGCCGGCCGCCGCCTTCACCGCGTCGGGCGCGTTGCCCATCGCGATGGAAAGGCCGGCGCGGGTCAGCATCGGCAGGTCGTTGGCCTGGTCGCCGATGGCGGCGGTATCGGCCAGGTCGACGCCCAGCGCCTTCGCCAGCGCCGCGATGCCGTCGCCCTTGTTGGCGGTCGTGGCGGTCACGTCGAGGTAATAGGTCTGCGACTGGGCGACGGTCGCGCGGTCGCCGATCGCGGCGTGCACCGTGTCGTAGAGCGCGCGCAGGGCGCCCTCGTCGTCGCTGACGAAGGTGATCTTGTCGGCATGGTCCAGCAGCGCATCCATGTCGGCATGCGTCAGCGGCTCCTGCGCGGAGGAGCGCCGCTCGCTCGCGGTATGCGGGCCGTCCGGGTCGGTCGCATACCATCGATTGTCGGCGAAGATCCATGTGTCGACCGCCGCCCCACGCGCCAGCCGCATCGCGGTGCGCGCCGCGTCCGCGTCGATCGTGGCGTGGTAGGCGACGGTGCCGTCGGCTCGCGCGATCAGCCCGCCGTTGAACGCCGCGACCTCGCCCGTCAGCCCCAGCGGCGCCAGCAGCGGACGCAGCCCCGACATCGGCCGCGCGCTGATGACGGTGAAGCCGATACCGGCCTCGCGCAGGCGCTTCACCGCGGCGATCGTCGCGGGGGTCAGCGCCTTGTCCCGGTTCACCAGCGTGCCGTCGATGTCCGACACCAGCAAGCGGATCGGCATTATTGCGGCATCTCGACATGCCCGCCGAAGCCGAACCTCATCGCCGACAGCGCCTTCTCTCCGAAGGTATGGTCGACGCGGCTGCGATAGCGCGCGAAGAGCGCTGTCGTCAGCACGTTGACGGGCACGGCCTCCTCCATCGCCGCCTCGATCGTCCATTGACCCTCGCCCGAATCGGCGACGTGTCCGCTGAACTGCTCCAGCTTTCCGTCCTTCGCCAGCGCCTGTGCGGTCAGATCCAGCAGCCAGGAGGAGATGACGCTGCCGCGCCGCCACACCTCGGCGATGTCGGCGAGGTTCAGGTCGTAGCGCTCATCCTCCGGCAGATGCTCGGATGCCTTGCCCTTGAGCACGTCGAATCCCTCGGCATAGGCCTGCATCAGCCCGTATTCGATGCCGTTGTGGATCATCTTCACGAAATGCCCGGCACCCGCGGGACCGGCGTGGATATAGCCCTTCTCCGCGCGCGTATCGACCGCGTCGTTGCCGTCGCGACCGGGGGTGCGCGAGATCGTGCCCTCGCCCGGCGCCAGTGCGGCGAAGATCGGGTCGAGCCGGCGCACGACCTCGTCCGGGCCGCCGATCATCATGCAATAGCCGCGATCGAGCCCCCACACCCCGCCCGAGGTGCCGACGTCGACGTAATGGACCTGCCGCTCCGCGAGCATCTTCGCGTGGCGGATGTCGTCCTTGTAGAAGCTGTTGCCGCCGTCGATCACGATCTCGCCCGCGGACGCACCCTCCGCGATCTCCCCGATCATGCCGTCGGTCACCGCGCCGTGCGGCAGCATGATCCACCAGGTCGCGGGGCTGCCCGCCTTCGCGCGCGCATCGTCGACCCCGATCGCGGCGGTGGCGCCGTCCGCCACCAGCTTCGCGACCGCCTCGGCATCGCGATCATAGGCGACGATCTCGTGCCCGGCCTTCATCAGACGGCGCGCCATGTTGCCGCCCATCCGCCCCAGCCCGATCATCACCAGTCGCATCGTCGTCTCCTCGCTCGCCCGCAAAATCCGCGGGGGCATGGCCAAGTTCCGCGGCGCACCATACACCTGATCGCAACGCCTGTATGACAAGCCCGCCATCGTGATCCAGCGCCCGCGCATTCTCGTCGTGTTCGGCACCCGCCCCGAGGCGATCAAGATGGCGCCCGTCGTCGCGGCACTGCGCGCGCGCGGCACGCTGGAGGTACGCGTCGCGGTGACCGCGCAGCACCGCGAGATGCTCGACCAGGTGCTGGCGATCTTCGGCATCGTGCCCGACATCGACCTCGACCTGATGCAGGCGGGCCAGTCGCTCGACGCGCTTGCCGCGCGGATGCTGACCGCGTTCGGCGCGGCGCTGGACGCGGAGCGGCCCGACCGCGTCCTGGTGCACGGCGACACGCTGACGACGATGGTGGCGACGCTGGCGGCCTACTTCCGCCGCGTGCCCGTGGCGCATGTCGAGGCGGGATTGCGCAGCGGCGACCTGCTGTCGCCCTGGCCGGAGGAAGGCAACCGCCGCATCGCGGGCACGATCGCGGACCTGCACTTCGCCCCGACGCCGCAGGCCGCAGCCGCCCTGCGCGCGGAAAATGTGGCGGGCGCGATCCACGTCACCGGCAACACCGTGATCGATGCACTGCTGGCGATGCGCGACCGGCTGGTGCGCGAGCCGGGGCTCGCCGCGGGACTCGACCCGCTCGTCGCGCGCTTTGCGGGGAAGCGCATCGTCGCGGTCACCACGCACCGGCGGGAGAATTGGGGGGAGGGGATGGCCCGCGTCGCCGCCGCGATCGCGCGGGTGGCCGACCGCGGCGACGTCGCGGTCATCTTCCCGGTCCACCCCAACCCGCAGGTGCGCGACGCGATGGCGCCGCTGCGGCGCCACGCGAACGTCGCGCTGGTCGAGCCGCTCGATTATCCGCACTTCGTCCGGCTGATGGCGCTGGCCGACGTCATGCTGACCGATTCGGGCGGCGTGCAGGAAGAGGCGCCGAGCCTGGGCACGCCGGTGCTGGTGATGCGCGACACGACCGAGCGGCCGGAGGGTGTCGCGGCGGGCACCGCGACGCTCGTCGGCACCGATCCCGACGCGATCGTCAACCATATCTTCGCTCTTCTCGACGATGACCGGGCGCATGCCGCCATGGCCCGTGCGCACAATCCCTATGGCGACGGGCAGGCAGCACCACGGATCGCGAGGATCGTCGAGGATGCCCACCGCCGCTGACCAGGAAGCGCCCGCGCTCGGCGCCGTGGTGATGGGGCTGGGCTATATCGGCCTGCCGACCGCCGCGGTGATCGCACGCGCCGGCATCCCCACGCTGGGCGTCGACGTCAATGCGCAGGTCGTCGCCACCGTCGCGGAGGGGCGCGTCCATATCGAGGAAGTCGACCTGCACGGGCTGGTGCAGGGCGTGACCGCGCGCGGGCTGCTGCGCGCCGCGGCCGCGCCGGAGGCGGCGGACACGTTCATCATCGCGGTGCCGACCCCGTTCGATGCCGATCATCGCCCCGACGTCAGCCATGTGCTGGCCGCCGCGCGCACCATCGCGCCGGTGCTGAAGCGCGGCGACCTCGTCATCCTCGAATCCACCTCGCCCGTCGGCACCACCGAGCAGGTCGCGGCGACGATCGCGGCGCTGCGCCCCGACCTGTCGGTCCCGGGACGCGGCACGGGCGCGGCTGACCTGTTCATCGCCTATTGCCCGGAGCGCGTGCTGCCGGGGCGCATCCTGATCGAGCTGATCGACAACGACCGCGTCATCGGCGGCATCACTCCGCGCTGCGCACGCCGCGCCATGGCCTTCTACCGGCGCTTCGTGCGCGGCGAATGCCTGACCACCACCGCGCGGTCGGCGGAAATGGTGAAGCTGGTCGAGAACAGCTACCGCGACGTCAACATCGCCTTCGCCAACGAACTGTCGCTGATCGCGGAGGGAATGGCGATCGACGTGTGGGAGGTGATCCGCCTCGCCAACCGTCACCCGCGCGTGTCGATCCTGCAACCCGGCCCCGGCGTCGGCGGGCATTGCATCGCGGTCGATCCGTGGTTCCTGGTCGCGGGGGACCCGGTCAACAGCCGGCTGATCCGCACCGCGCGCGAGGTGAACGAGGCGAAGACCGACCATGTCATCGGCCGCGCGCTGCGGCTGATCGAGCGGTTGCCCGATACCCGCGTCGCGTGCCTGGGCCTCGCCTTCAAGCCGAACATCGACGATCTGCGCGAAAGCCCGGCGGTGGAGATCGCCGCGGCGCTCGCGCGGCGGTTCGGCGACCGGATCGCGCTGGTGGAGCCGCATGTCGAGGCGCTGCCCGCCGCCTTCGCGGGGACGGGCGCGGCGCTGATCGACCTGGATAGCGCACTGGCGACGTGCGATGCGATGATCGTGCTGGTCGACCACGACGTGTTCCGCTCCGTGCCGCTAGACGAACGGGCGGACAAGCTGGTCTACGATACGCGGGGGCTATGGCCGGATCAGCCGAAGCTGTCGGCGTGGGAAGCGCTGCTGGCGCGCGCGGCCTGACCGCGCCCCTTATCTCCACCGGGCGGCATCCTATCTTGCTGCCATGTCGATGCTTCTCTCCCTCCTCGCGCTGGCCGCGGCGCCGGCGTCCGATCCCGTGGCGGGCACCTGGCGCAATGCCGGCGACACGGTGCGCATCCGCATCGCGCGGTGCCGCGGCGAGCCGGGCGTGTGCGGCACGGTGGTCGCCGCGGACGCCAGGGCGCGCGAGGATGCCGCACGCGGCGGCACCGACCGGCTGATCGGGACCGAATTGCTCCGTGTCGAGCCGCAGGGCGACGGGACATGGGCGGGCAGCGTCTTCGTTCCCGACATCGGGAGCGAGGTGGACGGCACGCTGCAACTGGCGGGGCGCGATACGCTGGTGGTGCAGGGCTGCCTGTTCGCCGGGTTCGGGTGCAAGGAGCAGCGCTGGACCCGCGTCGCCGCGCGATGATGCCGGTCCAGTGATCGTGGCGCAGTGATCCACCTCTCGGTCGCGATCGGCCGGTTCTTCGAGGCGTTGTTCTTCGCCATGCTGAAGGTGGCGGGGACGATCGCGGGCGGCGTGCTGGGGATTGCGCTGGCGGTCGCGATCCTGTTCTGGGTCGCGCGGATGCTGATCGTACGCCGAGGTGGATGAGGGGTGACGGTGATGGGCGCACAGCCGGCGTGGCCGCCGCGATCGACGCCGCGGGTGTTCGTGGACAGGGCCCTGACCGCGGGCGCGCTGCGGCTGGAGGGCGCGCAGGCGCATTACCTGGCGACCGTCATGCGCGCGAAGCCCGGCGATCCGGTCACATTGTTCGACGATACGACCGGCGAGTGGCTGGCGCTGGTCACGCAGGCGGGGCGCCGCGACGTCTCGCTGGACGTGACCGAACGGCTGCGCGCGCGCGAAGCCGTGCCCGACCTGTGGCTGTGCGCCGCGCCGCTCAAGAAGGGGCGCGTCGACTGGCTGGCGGAGAAGGCGTGCGAGCTGGGCGTCGATCGGCTGGTTCCCGTCGTCACCCACCGCACCGTCGTCGACCGGCCCAACACCGACCGCCTGCGCACGCAGATGATCGAGGCGGCGGAGCAATGCGGACGTACCGCGCTGCCGCGGGTGGCGGACGCGGTGAAGCTGCCGCATCTGTTGCGCGACTGGCCGGAGGGGCGCGCCTTGTTCTTCGCCGACGAGACGGGGGGCGAGCCCGCCGCCGCGGCGATGCGCGCGCGGCCGGGGCCGGCGGCGATCCTGATCGGGCCGGAGGGCGGCTTCGACGAGGGCGAGCGCGCCGCGATCCGCGCGCATCCGCAGGCGGTCGGCATCACGCTCGGCCCGCGGATCCTGCGCGCCGAAACCGCGGCGGCGGCGGCCGTTTCGGTGTGGATGGCGGCGGCCGGGGACTGGGGCTGATCCATGCTGGTCGGCACCCCCTAGCGCACCCGTTCATCCGCGAGTAAGGCGCGCGTCATGTCCACGAAGACCGTTTCGAACAGCAACGCAGCGGTCATCGGATCGCGCAACGAGCTCATCGCCCATTTCGCGGGCGGGGAGAAGCCGGCGGACCGCTGGCGCATCGGCACCGAGCATGAAAAGTTCGTCTATGCGACCGCGGACCATCATGCGCCGTCGTGGGACGAGCCGGGCGGTATCCGCGCGCTTCTGCTGGAATTGCAGCAGCATGGCTGGAAGCCGATCGAAGAGGGCGGGAAGATCATCGCGCTGAGCGGGGCGGACGGGTCGGTCAGCCTGGAGCCGGCGGGACAGTTCGAGCTGTCGGGCGCGCCGCTCGACAACCTGCACCAGACCTGCGCCGAGACGGGGCGTCATCTGCAGCAGGTGAAGGCGGCGGGCGAGCGGCTGGGCGTCGGCTTCCTGGGGCTGGGCATGTGGCCCGACAAGCGCCGCGACGAGCTGCCCATCATGCCCAAGGGCCGCTATGCGATCATGCTGCGCCACATGCCGCGCGTCGGCACGATGGGGCTCGACATGATGCTGCGCACCTGCACGATCCAGGTGAACCTGGACTATGCCAGCGAAGCCGACATGGCGCAGAAGTTCCGCGTCGGGCTGGCGCTCCAGCCGCTTGCCACCGCGCTGTTCGCCAATTCGCCGTTCACCGAAGGGAAGCCCAACGGCTTCCTTAGCTATCGCAGCCATATCTGGTCGGACACCGATCCCGCACGCACCGGCATGCTGCCGTTCGTGTTCGAGGACGGCTTCGGCTACGAACGCTATGCCGATTACATGCTCGATGTGCCGATGTACTTCGTCTACCGCGACGGCCGGTATATCGACGCCGCCGGGCTGTCCTTCCGCGACTTCATGAAGGGCGAGCTGTCGGTGCTGCCGGGCGAGCGGCCGACGATCGACGACTGGAACGATCACCTGTCGACCGCCTTCCCGGAGGTGCGGCTCAAGACCTTCCTGGAGATGCGCGGCGCGGACGGCGGGCCGTGGGGCCGCATCTGCGCGCTGCCGGCGTTCTGGGTCGGGCTGCTGTACGATCAGGGCGCGCTGGATGCGGCGTGGGACGTGGTGAAGGGCTGGACGCTCGACGAGCGGCAGGCGCTGCGCGACGCGGTGCCGAAGCTGGGGCTGTCGGCGCCGATCCCGGGCGGCGGGCAGCTGCGCGACATCGCCGGCGCGGTGCTCGACATCGCGCACGCCGGGCTGGCCGCGCGGGCGCGGACCAATGGCGCGGGCGACGACGAGACGGGGTTCCTCGACCCGCTGCGCGAGATCGTGCGGTCGGGAAAGGTGCCGGCGGAGGTGCTGCTGGAGCGCTACCACGGGGCCTGGAACGGCGACGTGTCGAAGGTGTACGACGAAGCGCGGTTCTGAACGAACCTACCGCCGTTCGTGCTGAGGAAGCGCTGGGCTTGTCGAAGCGCCGTCTCGAAGCACCAGCGCGGCGCTGGCCCTTCGAGCGGGGGCAGGTCGTTCAGCGCCCCCGCGCCCAGCGCAGGAACCGCGGCACCGCGCCGTGCGCCTCGATCCATTCGTCATAGTCGCGGTAGGCCGGGTCGAGCCGCAGGTGCCGCTCCTCGGTCCTCGCGCGCCAGTAATAGATGCCGCTGACCACGCCGAGCAGGATCGTCGCGCGCGCGGCGTCGACCAGCGATCCGGTCGACAGCATCGGGATGGTCGACATCCACCAGAACAGATTCTTCGCCAGATAGGCCGGATGCCGCGACCACGCATAGGGGCCGTGCGTCAGCACGCCGCGGTTCGTCAGGTTGGAGAACCGCAGCCCGAACGCCACCGTCGCCCAGGCATAGATCGCGGTCAGCGCGACCAGTACCGCGCCCGTCATCGCCAGCAGCCACGGATGCCCCTGCATCCAGTGGGTCCAGTCGGCGGTGCCGGGGCGATAGTCGAACGGCCGCCCGTCATCCATCATGATGAACGGCGGGTAGCAGATCAGCGCCGCGGTCCAGGCCGCCATGAACGGGTTGGCGGAGCGGATATGCGCGTCGAGCGGACGCATCGTCAGCAGATAGCCGACGGTGGCGAAGGCGACGTCGATCACGAACATCAGCGTGATGAGCCAGTTGGCCAGCCGCACCGGATCGGCGAGCGCCGCGCGCGGGTCCATCGCGACGAACTCCCCGAACCCGCCCGGCACGATCGCCAGCATGAAGGCGAGGAAGAACGCCTTCACCGCCCAGGCGCGCAGATGCGCGTGGATCCGGCCGATATCGGCGGTGCCGGTGCCGAGCAGCCAGGTGCCCAGATGCCATGCCCCGTCGCGCGGGCTCTCCAGATGGCGATCGAGCCACAGGACATAGGGGATCGAGAGCACGAACAGCGCGGGCGCGGCGGTTTCCAGGCACCAGATCGCGAAGGCGAAGGGCATTTCCCCATAGAAGCGTCCCGTCGCGTAGATCAGCGCGATCCCCGTCCAGGTGACCCATAGCCCGGCCAGTTTGACCAGGCTGACGTCGATCGTCTCGCGCCAGGGTCGCGCGGTGCTCCAGTCGATTCCGGTGGAGGGGTTGCGGTGTACCCGGTCGACCAGCAGCGACCACAGGACCATCGGCAATCCGCACGCCGCCACGCCGACGAGCGCGGCATAGGGGCCGTCCATGCGATAACGGATCGCGACGATCAGCCACGCCGCCAGCCCCGCCAGCCCCGCCACGCCGACGCCGTGCGACACCGCCGAGGCGGGGCGGAGCGGCACGCGGGCGGCGGAGGCGAGCGCGGGGTCGTGATACATGCGCCGCGGTGTAGCGGGGGAATGGTTAAGGGATCGGGAAGGTGGTCGCCCCACACCCACCGTCACCTGGCCTTGAGCGAGACCTCCGCGAAATCCGGTTCCTTGCTCCCCGGCGAAGGCCGGGGCCCAGCTGGGGGACGGTGGTAACAGACGGAAAAGCCGCGCCAACTGGGCCCCGGCCTTCGCCGGGGAACGGCGGAATTATCGAACGATCCACGATTCTCGCAGAGGTTTCGACTGGTTCCGGGGTCCAGCGTTCCTTGCACTACATCGCGGCGAGGATCGTGGAACCCTGGATGCCGGGACGAGCCCGGCATGACGAAGAGGATGAGGCTGTCCGGAGCGACCGGCTACCCTTGGTTCCGGCTAACCCGCCGCCGCCACGATCGCGATCCACCCCGCCTCGTCGACCACGCGGATGCCGAGATCCGCCGCCTTCTTCGCCTTCGATCCCGCGCCCGGGCCGGCGACCAGCAGGTCGGTCTTCTTCGATACCGATCCCGAGACGTGCGCGCCGAGCGATTCGGCCTGCGCCTTGGCCTCGTCGCGGCTCAGCGTCTCCAGCGTGCCGGTGAAGACGACGGTCTTGCCCGATACCTCCGACGCGCGCGTCGCGACGTGGAAGGGGGGCGGGGAGACCTCGCCCAGCAGGTCGTCCCACACCGCGCGATTGTGGGGTTCGTGGAAGAAATCGGCGAGCGCATGGCCGACCGCGGCGCCGACATTCTCGACTCCGATCAGGTCGGCGATCGCCTTGTCGAGGCGGGTGCGGTGCTTCGCCTCGCTCTCGCCGATCGCGGCGGGGAACGTGTCGCGCAGCGCGATCACCTCGCCCGCCAGCGCGGCGAGCGCGGGCAGGTGCACGTAACGCTTCATCAGGTCGCGCGCGGTGACGATGCCGATATGGCGGATGCCGAGCCCGAACAGCAGCCGCGCGGCATCGGGTTCGCGCTTCGCCTCGATCGCGGCGAGCAGCGCGTCGACCGACTTCGCCTGCCATCCTTCCCGCCCGACCAGTTCGTCGCGATGCGCCGCGAGGCGGAAGATGTCCGCCGGCTCCGCGATCCAGCCGAGATCGAGGAACTCGACCAGCGTCTTCTCGCCCAGCCCCTCGATATCGAGCGCGCCGCGGCTGACGAAATGCTTCAGCCGCTCCAGCCGCTGCGCCGGGCAGATGAGACCGCCGGTGCAGCGCACGTCGACCTCGCCCTCCTCCGCCACCGCCTCGCTGCCGCAGATCGGGCAATGGTCGGGAAAGGCGAAGGGCGCGCGCTCCTCCTCGCGCGGCAGCACCTCGACGATCTGCGGGATGACGTCGCCGGCGCGTTGCAGGACGACGCGGTCGCCGACGCGCGCATCGAGGCGCGCGATCTCGTCGCGGTTGTGGAGCGTGGCGTTGGTGACGACGACGCCTCCGACGGTGACGGGACGCAGCCGTGCCACGGGGGTCAGCTTGCCGGTGCGCCCGACCTGGATGTCGATCGCCTCCAGCGTCGTCTCCGCGCGCTCGGCGGGAAATTTGTGCGCGATCGCCCAGCGCGGTGCGCGCCCGACGCTGCCCAGCCGGGCCTGCCAGTCGAGCCGGTCGAGCTTGTAGACGACGCCGTCGATGTCGAACGGCAGGTCGGCACGCTGCGCCTCGATCGCGCGATAGACCGCAAGCGCCGCATCGGCGCCGTCGCAGCGGGCGAACGAATCGGCGACCGGGAAGCCCCAGTCGCGCAGGGCGGCGACGACCGCCGCCTGCGTCTCGCCGGGTATGGCGCTCGCCTCGCCCCAGCCGTGCGCCAGGAAGCGCAGCGGGCGGCTGGCGGTGACGGCGGCATCCTTCTGGCGCAGCGATCCGGCGGCGGCGTTGCGCGGGTTCGCGAAGCGGCGCGGCTCCTTGCCCGCGGCGGCGGCTTCCTCCGCCAGCCGGGCATTGAGCGCGGCGAAGGCGGCCTTGTCCATATAGACCTCGCCGCGCACCTCGAACACGTCGGGCGCCGCGGCGGGAAGCTCGGAAGGGATGTCGGCGATGGTGCGGACGTTGGCGGTCACATCCTCGCCCACCGCACCGTCGCCGCGGGTCAGCGCCTGCACCAGCCGGCGGTCCTGATAGCGCAGCGAACAGGACAGGCCGTCGATCTTCGGCTCGGCCGTCAGCGCCACCGCGGCGTCGTCGGGGAGCTTCAGGAAGCGGCGGACGCGGGCGACGAAATCCGCCACCTCCTCGTCGGAGAACGCGTTCTCCAGGCTCATCATCGCGCGTGCATGGGCGACCTTGGCGAGATGCGCGGCGGGGGCGGCGCCGACCTGGAGCGAGGGCGAGTCGCTGCGGACGAGCGCGGGGAAGGCGCGCTCGATCGCGCCGTTGCGGCGGACCAGCGCGTCGTACTCGGCGTCGCTGATCTCGGGCGCGTCGTCGGTGTGATACAGGCGATTGTGGCGCGCGATCTCCTCGGCCAGCCGCTCCAGTTCGGCGGCGGCGTCGGTTTCGGTGGCGGGCAGCGGCGCGGTCATGGGATGCGAGGTAACGGGTTCGCGTCACCTGCGAAAGCGGGCTCCTGCGCGGCCCAATGACTTGCCTGATCCCCGGCGAAGGCGGGACCTTTGCAAAGGCTACACCGTGCTCCTGCGAAGGCAGGAGCCCAGGGCCAAGCAGAACAACGCCTTATGGGAATTGCAACCCTGGGCTCCTGCCTGCGCAGGAGCACGGCGTGGAGTCGGTGCTGTTCAACACGTTTTGCAAAGGCCTTGCCTTCGCCGGAGAAAGATACGTTCCGGCGTCCGGAACTCCATCACGCCGCCGCCAGATCCTCGGCCACCGCATCCGCCAGGCTGGTGCCGTCGAGGATCCGCGCGGTTTCGTCGCGCACGCGCATCATCGCGTGGCGGATTGCGCAATCGGCCTCGCTCTTGCAGTCGTTGCAGGGGCGATAGGCGGTGCGGCTGACGCAGGGGACGAGCGCCAGCGGCCCTTCGATGATGCGGATGATCTCGCCGAGCGAGATGAGGTGCGCGGGGCGCGACAGCCGATAGCCGCCCATCTTGCCGCGCGTGCTGTGCAGCAGCCCCGCATCGCGTAGGTCGGCGAGGATCAGCTCGAGGAACTTGCGCGGGACGTTCGCCTCGGCCGCGATCTTCGTCATCGGGATCGGCGGGGTCGTGGCCGGTGCGGTGGCGAGGAACAGCATCGAGCGCAGGGCGTAACGGGACCGCTGGGTAAGCATGTCCTATCCTTTACAGGGATATTGTGGCGCTGTCAGGGCCGCCATGGGCTTTTCTCCGGCGTGCGGGCCCCCTATATGGGTCGCGCCGGGTTCTACCCGGCTATGGCGATAAATCGCGGCGTAGAATAGATGCAGCGGACCCGGGGGCAGTACCCGGCGGCTCCACCACTTGCGCCGCTTTGCCGACACGCGTGAGGCGTGCCGGCAAAGCGGCTCAGCTGATGGGGCCGAACCAGGATCGACGTGTATTGAAAGGCGCTGTTTTCGCTCGGAATGGGACCACCGCAACGGCCCATTACACAAGTGCCAACGATAACGAAGCACTCGCGATTGCGGCGTAACTGATGGCCTAACGGCCTGACGTTACACCAAAATAGCGCGGTTGGACCCACCGGGCAACAGAAGGGATTCCAGCGGTTCGGAGGGCGCCGGGCAACAGAAGCCCCTCCACTTCCCTTTTCCTTCGTCACGCCGCGCTCGTCCCGGCCTGACGTAGGGCTTTATGCCAGCCGATGCGGCGTCGGGTCGCCGA
The DNA here is from genome assembly GCF_036946125.1 of Sphingomonas adhaesiva. NCBI lineage: Bacteria > Pseudomonadati > Pseudomonadota > Alphaproteobacteria > Sphingomonadales > Sphingomonadaceae > Sphingomonas > Sphingomonas adhaesiva. The sequence goes on along the minus strand of NZ_JAQIJT010000001.1, from coordinate 183,627 downwards.
GATCGGCGATCAGCGCGTCGCGTGCCTCCGCCCGCGCGCCCCGGAAGGCGGCATGCAGCGCCTCCGGGTCATGGCGCAGTGCCAGATCGGACAGGATCGTCGCATCGTCGGCCGCCGCGACGCGCGCGGCCAGCGCGTCGGCGTCCTCCCCCAGCCTCGCCGCCAGCACCCGCATCGTGCGCGCGCGCAGGCGAAAGGCGAAGTCGTCGAGCCGGGCGCTCTCGACCTCGCCCTTCTTCAGCAAGGCGGCGCGCAGGTCGAAGGTCATCCGTCCCCGAGCAGCGACGACTTGCGCGGGATCGTCTCCTCGTTCGGCTGCCCCTTGTCGAGCGTGTCGGACGGGCGGCGCGCATCGCCGTCGCGCTGATGCTCGGTCGACAGATTGGGGCGGTCGGTTTCGGAGGTGGGCTTGATCGGATCGTCGGCGGCCATCGTCATTCTCCTGCTGAAGGGCAGAACGACGGCCGCGACGTGCGCGTTCCTACGCGTCGATGCTGCTGCCCAGCGACGCGTTGACGATGCCGCCGTCGACCGCGATCGTCTCACCGATGACATAGTCGCCCGCGCGGCTGGCGAGGTAGATGGCGGTGCCGGCCATATCCTCCTGCTCGCCGATGCGGCGCGCGGGGATCGCCTTGGCGACCTGCTCGCCGTGGTCGCGCGCGGCGCGGTTCATCTCGCTGGCGAAGGCGCCGGGGGCGATCGAGGTGACGTTGATCCCGTCCTTCACCAGCCGCGCGGCGATCCGCTTCGTCAGGTAGATCAGCGCCGATTTGGAGGCGTGGTAGCTGTACGTCTCCCACGGGTTCAGCCGCAGTCCGTCGATCGAGGTGATGTTGATGACCTTCGCCACCGTGCCGGTCGCGGCCCCCGCCTTCAGCATGTCGTGCAGCGCCTGCGTCAGGAAGAAGGGCGACTTGACGTTGAGGTCCATGACCTTGTCCCAGCCGCTCTCCGGAAACTCCTCGAACGGCACGCCCCAGGCGGCGCCGGCGTTGTTGACCAGGATGTCGAGCCGTTCCGCGCGCTCCGCCATCGCCGCGGCGAGCGCGCGGCAGCCCTCGACGGTCGAGACGTCCATGGGCAGGGGGATGCAGTTCGGCCCCAGCTCTGCGGCGGTCTCTTCGCAGGCGGGCGCCTTGCGGCTGGAGATATAGACCTTCGCGCCCTGCGCGATGAAGCCGGCGGCGATCATCTTGCCGATGCCGCGGCTGCCCCCGGTGACGAGCGCGACGCGGCCGTCCAGCCGGAACAGGTTGGTGGTATCCATCGATATCCTCTCGTGTATTGGGTTCAGCCGCCGCGCTTCATCGTCTCGCGCGCGATGATGATCTGCTGGATCTGGCTGGTACCTTCGTAGATGCGGAACAGCCGCACGTCGCGGTACAGCCGCTCGATCCCGTAATCGGCGATATAGCCCGCGCCGCCGAAGATCTGCACCGCGCGATCGGCGACGCGGCCGACCATCTCGCTGGCGTAATATTTCGCCGCGGCGCTCTCCATCACCACGTCCTTGCCCGCATCCTTGGCGGCGGCGGTTTCCAGCACCAGCGCACGCGCGGCGAGCGCCTCGGTCTTGGAATCGGCGATCATCGCCTGGATCAACTGGTGCTCGGCGATCGGCTTGCCGAACTGCTTGCGCTCGCCGGCATAGGCGACGCAGTCCGCGATCAGCCGCTCGGCGACGCCGATGCACACCGCGGAGATGTGGAGCCGCCCGCGGTCGAGGACGCGCATCGCGATCTTGAAGCCCTCCCCTTCCGCACCCAGCCGGTTGCCGACGGGGACGGGGGCGTCGTCGAAGATCACGTCGGCGACCTTCGCGCCCTTCTGCCCCATCTTCTTCTCGGGCTCGCCGATCGAGACGCCGGCCAGCGACTTCGGCACCAGGAAGGCGGAGACGCCGCGCCCGCCGGGCTCGTCGCCGGTGCGCGCCATGACGGTGAAGAGGTCGGCGCGGTCGGCATTGGTGATGTAGCGCTTCGTGCCCGACAGGCGATAGACGTCGCCGTCGCGCACCGCGCGCGTCTTCACGCTGCCCGAATCGCTGCCGACGTCGGGCTCGGTCAGCGCGAAGCTGGTGATGATGTCGCCGCTCGCGATTCGGGGCAGCCACTCCGCCTTCTGTTCGGGGGTGCCGGCCATGACGAGGCCCTGCGAGCCGATGCCCACGTTGGTGCCGAAGTTGCTGCGGAACGCCGGCGTCGTGCGGCCCAGCTCGATGGCGACGCGCGCCTCCTCCATCATGTCGAGGCCCAGCCCGCCATATTCCTCCGCGATCGAGAGGCCGAACAGCCCCATGTCGCGCATTTCCTGCACGACGTTCGCAGGGATGGCGTCATCGGCCTCCACCTGCGCCTCCAGCGGGCGCAGGCGCTCGCCGACGAAGCGGCGGATGTTGTCGATGAGTGCGTCGAAGGTTTCGGGATCGAGAGCCATGCGCGCGGTCTATGCCGAACATCGCGACAGGGCAAACCCATTATTCGAACGGCGTTGTGTTGACGCGCTGAACCACCATACTATGCTGCCGAAAGAGCCGGGAAACCGGCCGTTCGCAGGAGAGTGTGATGCGGCTTCAGGGCAAGCGCGCGGTGGTGACGGGCGGTGCATCGGGCATCGGACGCGCTACCGCGCTTCGTCTGGTGGAAGAGGGTGCCGAGGTCTGGATCGGCGATATCGACAGCGGCGCGGGCGAGGAGCTCGCCGCGACGTCGAACGGCCGGATTCGTTTCCAGCACACCGACGTCACCGACGACGCCGCGATCGCGGCGCTGATGCAGGCCGCCGATTTGGCCGGCGGCCTCGATATCGTCTTCAACAACGCCGGTGCCGGCGGCGCGCGCGAGCGGATCGACGAGATTTCGGCGGCCGACTGGGACCGTACGCAGGCGCTGCTGCTCCGCTCCGTGGCGCTCGGCATCCGGCATGCCGCGCCGCTGATGACCGCGCGCGGCGGGGGCGCGATCGTCAACACCTCCAGCGTGTCGGCGCTGGGATCGGGCTATGCACCGCTCGCCTATTCGACCGCAAAGGCGGGCGTGCTCCACCTGACGAGGATGGCCGCGGCGGAGCTGTCGCGCCACAATATCCGCGTCAACGCGGTGGTGCCCGGCTTCATCACGACCAACATCTTCACCCGCCACCTCGACGTGCCGGAGGAGAAGCGACAGGCCGCCAACCAGGCGATCGCGCAGGTCGCCGCCGCGGCGCAGCCGGTGAAGCGCGCCGGGCGGCCCGAGGATATCGCCGCCGCGGTCGCCTATCTCGCCAGCGACGACGCGGCCTTCGTCACCGGCACGCACATCCTGGTCGACGGCGGGCTCACCATCGGCACCCGTGCCAGCTGGGACGAGACGCAGCCGTCGTTGTTCAGCGCGCTGGAGGCGTTCCAGTGACCGCCCCCGGCGCGGTCGACGCCGCGGGGGCGACGCCTGCGTCGAGCGCGCCGATGGTCCGCCGCCTCTCGCCGGGCACGATGGCCAGCTATGGCCTGGGGGCGGCGGCGTACGGCGTGAAGGACAGCGGGTTCGGTACCTTCCTGCTGCTGTTCTACAACCAGGTGGTGGGCGTGCCCGCGGCGACCGTGGGGTTCGTCGTGATGTGCGCGCTGATCGTCGACGCATTCGTCGATCCCACGATCGGTTTTCTCTCGGATCGCACGCGCGGGCGCTGGGGGCGGCGGCATCCGTGGATGTACGGCGCCGCGCTGCCGATCATGCTCGGCTGGCTGCTGCTGTGGAACCCGCCCGCGGCCTCGCACCAGATGGTGCTGGGCTGGTTGTTCGTCGTCGCGGTGATCGTGCGGTCGGCGGTCAGCGCCTATGAGGTGCCGAGCCAGGCGCTCGCCGCCGAACTGTCGGGCGATTACGACGAACGGACGCGGATCATGGCGTATCGCTATCTCTTCGGCTGGGCCGGCGGGCTGCTGATGCTGGTGTCGGCCTATATGTATTTCCTGGCGCCGGCGCCGGGCTATCCCAACGGGCTGCTCAATCCGGCGGGCTATCGCGGCTTCGCGATCGCGGGCGCGATCATGATGGGGCTGACGATCGTCATCTCCGCGCTGGGAACGCACAAGGAGATCCCGTACCTGCCCAAGCAGGCGCATCGGGCGCAGTCGCTGAAGGAGAGCTTCGCCGAGATCGCGGAGACGGTGAGGAACCGCGCGTTCGCGATCCTGATGCTGGCGGGGGTGTGCGCCTATACCGGGCAGGGGCTGGTCTATGCGCTGTCCAACTACCTCTACAGCTTCGTCTGGGGATTTCGCGGCGCGACCTTCGTCTATTTCAGCATGTCGCTGTTCGCGGGCGTGATGGTCGCCTTCATCGCCGCGCCGAAGATCGGGGCGAGGCTGGCCAAACCGCGCGCCGCCGCCGTCGCGGCGCTGTTGAGCGTGACGCTGGGCACGACGCCCTATTGGTTGCGGCTGGCGGGGGTGTTCCCCACCGTGGGCGAGCCCGCGATGCTGCCGCTGCTGTTCGCCTTCGCGACCGCAGGCACCGCGTGCGGCGTCACCGCCTATATCCTGGGCGCGTCGATGCTGGCCGATGTGGTCGAGGATTCGGAGGTGCGCACCGGACGCCGGTCGGAGGGGATGTTCTTCGCCGGCGGTTTCTTCGTGCAGAAATGCACCAGCGGCATCGGCATCTTCGTCTGCGGGCTGATCCTCGCGGCGGCGGGCTTTCCGGAGAAGGCGGTGCCGGGGCAGGTCGCGCCCGCCGTGCTCGACCGGCTGACGCTGATCTATGCCTGCTGCTATGTCGCGTTCAACGTCCTGGCGGCCTTCTTCTACACCCGCTTCCCGTTCGGCCGGCGCGAGCATGAACTGCGGATGGCCAAGTTGACGGGCGCGCCGGTCATCGATTCGGCACCGCGAGAGCCCTTCGCGTAAAGGTTTCGGTAACGTTTGCAGCGTGCGATGAAGTGTTTCGTCGCATCTCGCGTCCGTTCGTCGCCGGTCACGTCCCGTTCATCCGATCGGTGCCCGGCGATGGTTGTGGCGCGCAACGTCCCCCGGTAGCCCCACATTCGACAGTTTCGGACCGGGGGGTCTCCCTTGACGTTGAAGGCTTTGGCAGCGCGTTTTGCGCTGGTGGCATCGTGCGCCCTGATGACGGCGACCGCGGCACAGGCAGGTTACCTGCAGTGCGCGCCGTTCGCGCGTGAGGTGTCGGGCATCGAGATCCGCGGCAACGCCAACACCTGGTGGGGCCAGGCCGCCGGCCGCTACGAGCGCGGCGCCACGCCGCAGGTCGGCGCGGTGATGGCGTTCAAGGCGGTCCGTTCCATGCCGGTCGGTCATGTCGCCATGGTGAGCAAGGTGGTGAGCGCGCGCGAAGTGCTGCTGACCCACGCCAACTGGTCGCGCCGCGGCGGCGTGGAGCGCAACGTACGTGCGATCGACGTGTCGGCGGCAGGCGACTGGAGCCAGGTCCGCGTGTGGTTCGCGCCGGTCGGCGGGCTGGGCACCAGCAGTTATCCGGTGGCCGGGTTCATCTATGCGGGCAAGGCTCCGGCGACGCCTGCCCCGGTCGAGGAGGCGCTGCCCCCGCTGACGATCGCGACCGCCGCCACCGTGCCGGTATCGATCGCGGCGAACTGACGCATCGGCGGCGTTTTACGCCGCCCGGAACGTCATCGCCACGCCGTTCATGCAATAGCGCTTGCCGGTCGGCTTCGGCCCGTCGTCGAACACATGGCCCAGATGCCCGCCGCAGCGGCGGCAATGCACCTCCACCCGCGTCATCCCCAGCGATCCGTCGCGCCGCGTTGCCACCGCATCCTTGAGCGGCGCCCAGAAGCTGGGCCAGCCGGTGCCGCTGTCGAACTTCGTCCGCGACGGGAAGAGCGGCTGCGCGCAGCCTTTGCAGGCGAAGGTGCCGGCGCGATGCTCGTCGTTGAGCGGGCTGGAGAAGGGGCGTTCGGTGCCCTCACGCCGCAATACGTCATAGGCGGCGGGGCCCAGCTGCGCGCGCCACTGCGCGTCGGTCTTCGTCACCGGGAAACGCTCCGCCGCGGCGGCGCTGCGCGTGCCGCAGGCGATCAGCGGGAGCGACAGCGTGCCCAGTCCGGCAAGCGTCAGGAAACGGCGGCGGTCGGGGGCGGTGTCGGTCATGACGGCAATATAGGCGTGCGCCGGCCGGACGCCACGGGCCGGAACCGTACCCAGCCGGCATCGGTTATATGGCTGAACCGAAAGGTCTATTCCCATGTCGTTCCAGCAGCTCGATCCGCCGATCCCGATCCATGTCCTCGACAAGGGTCCCGGCTTCGCGATCGCGGTGATCGATTACGGGCAGGAGCACAACCTCATCTGGGTCACTGCGATCAACGCGACGGGCGAGATCTGGTGTGCGCCCAACCCGAAGGTGCGGATGCAGGCGAACTGGACGATGGGGCGCGCCCGCCCCGCCGCGACCATGCGCGAGGGGGATTGCACCGCGCCTGCCCCGCTTGAGGCGGAGCCGCTCTCGCGCGATTGAGGTGAGGCATCGCGGCGTGATAGGGTGGCCGTCATGCTGGACCCCCAATCCCCTGTCGCGCTGATGTCTGCCATGGGCACGCGCGCGCGTACCGCCGCTGCGTCGATGGCGCGCGCCGGCGATGCCGCAAAGGCGCGGGCGCTCACGCTGGCGGCCGAGGCGATCCGCGCGGCGGCGCCGGCGATCCTGGCGGCGAATGCGGCCGACGTCGCGCGCGGCGGGGCGGCGGGGCTGAGCGCGGCGATGCTCGACCGGCTGCGGCTGGATGAAAGGCGGCTGGCGGCGACCGCGGACGGCGTCGCGGCGGTCGCGGCGCTCCCCGATCCGGTGGGGCAGGTGATCGACCGCAGCGAGCGGCCCAACGGGCTGCGGCTGTCGCGCGTGCGCGTGCCGATCGGGGTGATCGGCATCATCTACGAAAGCCGGCCGAACGTGACCGCGGACGCCGCGGCGCTGTGTCTGCGCTCGGGCAATGCGGTGATCCTGCGCGGCGGGTCGGAGGCGGTGGAGAGCAACCGCGCGATCCACGCCGCGATGGTGGAGGGGATCGTGACGGCGGGGCTTCCCGCGGATGCGGTCCAGCTGGTGCCGACGACCGACCGGGCGGCGGTGGGGGCGATGCTGGCGGCGGAGGGCGCGATCGACCTCATCATCCCGCGCGGGGGCAAGAGCCTGGTCGCGCGGGTGCAGGCGGAGGCGAGGGTGCCGGTGCTGGCGCACCTCGACGGCGTCAACCACCTCTATGTCGATGCGTCGGCCGATCCGGCGATGGCGCGCGCGGTGGCGCTCAATGCCAAGATGCGGCGCACCGGGGTGTGCGGCGCGATGGAGACGCTGCTGATCGACCGCGCCTATGCGCGGCCGGTCGAGCTGGTCGAGGCGTTGCAGGCCGCGGGATGCGAGGTGCGCGGCGACCCGCGGGAGGCATCGATCGGGGAGATCGTCGAGCCGGCGGATGCGGCGGATTGGGATACGGAATATCTCGACGCGATCTGCTCCGTCGCGCTGGTCGACGGGCTGGCCGGCGCGCTGGCGCATATCGCGCGGCACGCCTCCGGGCATACCGATGCGATCGTGGCGGGCGACGCGGCGGTGGCGGAACGCTTCCTGGCGCAGGTCGATTCGGCGATCGTGCTGTGGAACGCCTCCACGCAGTTCGCCGATGGCGGCGAATTCGGGCTGGGCGCGGAGATCGGCATCGCCACGGGGCGCCTCCACGCGCGCGGGCCGGTCGCGCTGGAGGGGCTGACGACGTACAAATGGGTCGGGCGCGGCACCGGGCAGGTGCGGCCGTGAACGCGCATCGCCCGCTTCGCCCGGAGCTCGGCGATGATACGCTGGCCCTGGTCGAACAGCTGGCAGCCGCCCGCGGCATGTCACGCGACGACTTCGCGGCCGAGGCGATCCGACGGGTAGCTGAGAGCGAGGCCGACTTTGCCGCGTTCGTCCGGGTCGGTGCAGACCAGATCGCGCGGGGCGAGTACGTCACGCATGAAGAGATGATGCAGGAACTGTCGGAGATGATTGAGCGGCGCCGTCGATGACGGCGGTGCGATGGTCGATCGCGGCGCGGGACGACCTGCGTGACATCGACGCGTGGCTTGAACGAGAGGCGAGCCCCCAATTCGCGATCGTCACGCTCGCCAGCATCCGCGAGCGGGCGAGCTTCCTGGCCAGGTTTCCTCGGGGCGGGCGCCCCCATGCCGACGGCACCCGTATCCTGCGGGTGCTTGGTACTCCGTATCTTATTCATTATCAGCTCGGGCCCGGTCGGCAGGTCGACGTTCTACGCGTCTATCATGAGCGCGAAGACTGGCAGATCGCGCCATGACGCGCCGCGTCGGGCTGCTCGGCGGCTCCTTCAACCCGGCGCATCGCGGGCATCGGCACGTCACGCTGGCGGCGATCCGCGCGCTGGAGCTGGACGAGGCGTGGTGGCTGGTGTCGCCGGGCAACCCGCTGAAGCCCGTCGCCGGCATGGCGCCGCTGCCCGCGCGGCTCGCCTCGGCACGCCGGATGGCGCGGCGGGCGCCGATCCGCGCGACCGATATCGAGGCGCGGCTGCGCACCCGCTACACCGTCGATACGCTGCGCGCGCTGGTGCGGCGCTATCCGCGCATCCGCTTCGTCTGGATCATGGGGGCGGACAATCTGGCGCAGTTCGACCGCTGGCGGCAGTGGCGAACGATCGCGCGCACGATGCCGATTGCGGTCGTGGCGCGCCCCGGCTATGATGCGCGTGCCCTCGCGGCGCCCGCGATGGCGTGGCTGCGGCGCTTTCGGCGGCCCGCATGCCAGTCAGGTGACTGGGCCGAATGGAGCGTTCCGGCGCTGGTGCTGCTGCGGTTCCGCCCCGACACGACATCCGCGACGCAGCTGCGCGCGCAGGATCCCGACTGGCACCGGCACGTCGACGATCCCATATCCTCACCGAACCGGCAATCCTAGGAGCCATCTTGCCCGCTACCGACCCGTCTTCCGCCCCCGAACGCCCGTCCGACGAGGTGATCGAGGCGCTGCACAAGCTCGTCCTGGAGTCGCTGGACGACGATCAGGCGGTGGACACGATCTCGATCCCGCTCGCGGGGAAGTCGTCGATCGCGGACCATATGGTGATCGCCAGCGGCCGCTCCACCCGGCAGGTGGCGTCGATGGCGTCGAAGCTGGCGCAGCGGATCAAGGTCGAGACCGGGCGATCGGCGCGGATCGAGGGGCTGCCCAATGCGGATTGGGTGCTGATCGATGCGGGCGACGTGATCGTCCACCTGTTCCGCCCCGAGGTGCGCAGCTTCTACAATCTGGAGCGGATGTGGTCGTTCGGCGACGCGCCCGCAGCCCCGGCGACAGGACCAGCGACCGCCCCCGCCACGGGGACCGCCTGACGCGCCAGCGCGGCTGACATGCTGCTCCACATCGTCGCGCGCGGGCGGATCGCGCGCTCGCCCGAGGCCGAGCTGGTCGATCGCTACATGAAGCGGATCGCCTGGCCGACGCGCGTCAGCGAGCTGCCCGATCGCGGCGGGCGCGAGCCCGATCGCCCGGTGGCGCAGGCGCGCCGCATCCTGCTCGACGAAAAGGGCGAGGTGCTGGCGTCGATGGCGCTGGCGGAGCGGCTGGGGCGGTGGCGCGACGATGGCGTGCGCGAGGCGCGCTTCCTGATCGGCGCGGCGGACGGCTTTTCCGACGCCGAGCGCGGCGAGGCGGACCTGCTGCTGTCGTTCGGACGCGCGACCTGGCCCCACCTGCTGGCGCGCGCGATGCTGGCGGAGCAATTGTTCCGCGCCACCAGCATCCTGGCCAACCATCCCTATCACCGCGAGGGATGACACGCGGACGTCTCCTGCTGGCGGCGGCGGTCGCGTCGGTCGCGAGCGCCGCGGCCTGGGCGGCGGCGACGGCGGCGACGGGGGACGACCTGCGCGGTGCCAAGGCGGCGGTGCTGATCGCACAGCGGCAGGCGCGCGCGTTTGACGCGCGGGCCGATGCCGCGACCGATCCGGCGGAACGCGCACGGTGGCAGGAGCAGGCGGTCGCCGCGCGCGTGGCCGCGGCGGAGGCGGAGATCGCCGCCGGGCGCACGCGCGCGGCGCTGATCGGCGCGTTGCTCAGCGAGCAGCGCCGCGCGCTGGCCGCGCAGCAGGCCCCGATCGCGGCGGCGCTGGAATCGCTCGTCACGCTCGCCCGGCGCCCGGCGCTGGTGACGCTGGTGCGGCCCGGTAGCGTGAGCGACCTGGTGCATGTGCAGGCGGTGCTGGCGACGACGCTGCCCGCCCTGCGCGAGCGGACCGCGACGCTGCGCGCGCAGGTGGCGCGGACCCGTACCCTGCAGGACAATGCCGAGACGGCGGCGCGTGCGCTGGAGGACGGTCGCGGCCGGCTGGTCGAGGCGCGCGAACAACTCGCGGCGCTGCGCGGCGCGGTGGGGGACGGCGACGAGCGCGCGCTGGCGCTGGGCGAGGTCGCGCGCGACACCGGCGAACGGCTGGCGCGGATCGGCGGGGAACAGGCGGTGCTGGGCGACGTCATCGCGCTGCCGGGGCCACCCGCGGCGGCCCCCCCGGCCGCGGTGGCGGACGCGCCCGCCTATCGCCTGCCGGTGCGCGGGCGGCTGGTCACCGGGCTGGGCGAGGTGTCGGGCGACGGGGTGCGCGCGCGGGGGCTGACCTTCGCCGTCGCGCCCGGCGCGGCGATGGTCGCGCCCGCCGCTGGGCGGATCGCCTATGCGCGTCCGTTCCGCAGCTATGGCGGCGTCGTCATCGTCGATCACGGCGCGGGGTGGACGACGCTGCTGACCGGGCTGGGGACGCTGTCGGTACGGCCCGGGCAGACGGTGGCGGCGGGTGCTCCGATCGGGCGGGCGGCGGTCAACGACGGGGCGCAGGTGACGGTGGAATTGCGGCGGCTGGGGCGGCCGATGGACATCGCGCGGCTGGTGGGGTGACGCACGCTCAGCGGGGGTTCAGGCGGCGATGCCCATGGTGGGCGGCGGATGCCGGTGCGGACGGACCCGCTTTGATCGCGCCCGCCTTTCCGCTACACCGGCTTTTCGCCTTCTTTCGTCGCAGGATCGATCCGATCGTATGAAGTCCAGACTGCTTCAGGCCGCCGCGCTGGTCACCGGAATCGCGATGGTCCCCGTCGCCACCGGGGCGATGGCCGCGGCCGACACCGTCAGTTACCGCGAGCTCGACAAGTTCCTCGACGTCTACAACCGCGTGAAGGCGGATTATGTCGACAAGGTCACCGACGAACAGCTGATGAAGGGCGCGATCGACGGCATGCTCGCCGCGCTCGATCCGCATTCCAGCTATGTCGACGGGTCCGATTTCGACAATCTGCGCATCCAGACGCAGGGGAGCTACGGCGGGCTGGGCCTGACCGTGTCGATGGAGGACGGCGCGGTGAAGGTCGTCGCGCCGCAGGAGGATACGCCCGCTGGGCGCGCCGGGATCAAGTCGGGCGACTATATCACGCATATCGACGGCAAGCTGATCTACGGCGGCACGCTGGACGAGGCGACGGCGCAGATGCGCGGGCGTCCGGGCAGCAAGGTGACGCTGACGCTGGTCCGCCCCGGCCGCGACAAGCCGATCGTCGTCACGCTGGTGCGCGAGGTCATCGTCCAGCGCCCGGTGAAATGGGAGGTGAAGGGCGACGTCGGCTATATCAACATCAACACCTTCTCCGAGCAGACCGGCGCCGACACGCGCGCCGCGATCATGGCGATCGACAAGGCGCTGGGGCATCGCCCGCTCGGCTATGTCGTCGACCTGCGCGAGAATGGCGGCGGGCTGCTGGACCAGGCGATCGCGGTCGCGGACTCGTTCCTGGAGCGCGGCGAGATCGTGTCGCAGCGTGAGCGCGAGGCGGCCAATACGCAGCGTTACTATGCGAAGCCGGGCGACGACGCGCACGGGCTGCCGGTGATCGTGCTGACCGATGCGGGCACCGCGTCCGCCAGCGAGATCGTCGCGGGTGCGCTTCAGGACCACCACCGCGCGCTGGTGATGGGCGAGCGGACGTTCGGCAAGGGATCGGTGCAGACGCTGTTGCCGCTGGGGCCGCGCACCGCGCTGCGGCTGACGACGGCGCGCTACTTCACCCCGTCGGGCCGCAGCGTGCAGGAAGGCGGGATCGAACCCGACATCCGCGTGCCCCAGCTGTCCGACCCGGATTACAAGAACCGCCCGGTGTTCCGCGAGAGCGACCTGCGCCGCCACCTCATCAACGAGATCAAGGCGCCCGACAATGCGGTGCTGGAGGAGGATGTGAAGGACGATCCGCGCTTCTCCGCCACGCCCGAGGCGCTGAAGAAGCAGGGGGTCGATGATTTCCAGCTGTGGTACGCGCTGAAGACGATCGCGCGGCTGGGCGGGGCGCAGCAGGTCGCCGCGGTGACGGCGGCGATGGCGAAGCCGGACGCGAAGAAGTGAGGGACGCGCAGGCGAAAGCGAACGGGACCCCGGGTCAAGCCCGGGGTGACGGGGCTCTAGCGGTAGCCTCCACCACCTCGTCACCCCGGACTTGTTCCGGGGTCCAGGGTTCCGCGCGATCAACGATCGTGAGGCGCGCGGCGCCCTGGAGGCCGGGACGAGCCCGGCATGACGGGGGAGGGCGGGCGGCATGACGCTTGCCTTGCGCAACGCGCGGCTGCTCGCGCTGCTCATCCCCGCCGCGCTGCTCGGCGGGGCCTGGGCGTTCCAGCTGATCGGCGGTCTGTATCCGTGCGAGATGTGCCATTGGCAGCGCTGGCCGCATTACGGCGCATTGGTCTTTGCCGCGCTCGCGTTCGTGACCGGCGGGCCGCGCGGCAAGGCGACGCTGGTCGCCGGCGCGGCGGCGCTGATCGCGATCTCCGGGCTGATCGGCGTCTTCCACGCCGGGGTGGAATATCATTGGTGGCAGGGGATCACGGCCTGCACCCAGACCGTCTCCACCGCCGGGCGCTCGACCGAGGAGGCGCTCAAGGACCTGCTCGCCGCGCCGATCGTTCGATGCGATGCGGCACAGTGGACGTTGCTGGGCATATCGCTGGCGGGGTGGAACGCGGTCGTCTCGCTCATCGGCGCCGCGCTGATCGCGATGCAGCTGAGGAGGCGGTGATGGGATGGAAGCCGGGCGATCGTCCCGCGGCGAGCGCTTCGATGATCCGCGTCGATCAGGCGGGCGAATATGGCGCGACGCGCATCTATGCCGGGCAGCTGGCGATCATGGGCCAGCGCTCGCCGATGGCGCGCAAGATTTCCGCAATGGCGTTGCAGGAGGAGCGGCACCGCGCCTTCTTCGACCGGATGATCGCGGAGCGCGGCGTGCGCCCGACGATCCTGCAACCGTTCTGGGACGTGGCCGGCTTCGCGCTGGGGGCGGTCACCGCCGCGATCGGGCCGGAGGCGGCGATGGCCTGCACCGCCGCGGTCGAGACCGAGATCGACAAGCATTATGCCGACCAGCTGGTCGAGCTGGGCGACAGCGACCCCGAGCTGTCGCACGCCATCGCCGAATTCCAGGCCGAGGAACTGGAGCATCGCGATACCGCGCTGGCGAGCGGCGCGGAGGATGCGCCCGCCTATCCGCTGATGTCCGCCGCGATCCGGCTGGGATGCCGCATCGCCATCGCCACCGCCAAGAGGATCTGACCCCGATGCGTGCTGTCGCCCTGCTGCTGTCGTTCGCCCTGCTGCCCGCAGCGGCGCTGGCGCAAAGCGGACCGCCGTCTCCCGATATGGTGCGCAAGCCGAAGACCGGGGGTCTGGCGGGCGGCGCCTCGCGCAGTGCGCCGGTCAACGGGGTACTGGTGCTCTATGGCAACGAGCGATGCCCGACGAACGCCAATGGCGAGGAAATCGTGGTGTGCTCGCGCCGTCCCGCCGAAGAGCAGTTCCGCATCCCCAAGGAGCTGCGCAATTTCGAGGTGACGCCCGAGAACCAGTCCTGGGCGACGCAGGTGCAGGCGAACCAGGAGGTCGGCAACGTCGGGGTCGGCACCTGTTCCACGGTCGGCGCGAACAGCGCGACGGGCTGCGTCGTGCAGAACGCCACGCGGTGGAAGCGCGAACAGCGCGCCGCGGCGAAGGGCGCCAACGATGTGCCGTGACAGGGTGCGGGCGGGCTGATAGCATCCGCCCGGTCGCGTGACTGGCGCATTCGCGGAGCACCGCGGGGAAGCGCGACCCCGACTTTTCCGCCGCGCGCCTGGGCACCCTCGTGACGAAGGAGCCTGTGGCATGACCGAGACGCTGCGAATCGCTTTCCTGCTGTTCCCCGACGTGACCCAGCTGGACCTGACCGGCCCGGCGCAGGTGCTGTCGCGGCTGGGCAATGCCCGGCTCGACCTGGTCGCCGCCACGCTGGAGCCGGTGCCGACCGACGCGGGCTTCTCGATCCTGCCCACCGCCACCTTCGACGAGGTGACCGCGGCGGACATTCTGTGCATCCCCGGCGGGTTCGGGACGATGCAGGTCATCGCCGACGACCGGACGATGGACTGGGTCCGTCGCATCGGGGAGGGGGCGACCTGGGTGACGAGCGTGTGCACCGGCTCGCTGGTGCTGGGCGCCGCGGGGTTGCTGCGCGGGTACGAGGCGGGGTGCCATTGGGCGCAACGACATATGCTGCCGCTGTTCGGTGCGGAGCCGGTGGCGGAGCGCGTGGTGGTCGACCGCAACCGCGTGACGGGCGGCGGGGTGACCGCGGGGATCGACTTCGCGCTGACGCTGATGGCGCTGATCCGCGGCGAGGCGCATGCGCGCGCGGTGCAGCTGTCGCTGGAATATGATCCCGCGCCGCCGTTCGATGCAGGCTCGCCCGAGCGCGCGGGCGTGGCGGCGGTGGAGGCCTATGAGAAGCGCGTCGCGCAGCTGGCGCCGGGGCGCGACGAGCGGCTGCGGGCGCTGGCGGCGCGGCGGGGGTTTTAAGGCGGGGGGGGGGGGGGGGGCACCGTCGTCATTGCTTCGCTACGCTCGCAGCGACGACGGTGCGGCAGTTATTCCGCCTTCTTCAGCCCCTTCACGCGGTGCCAGATGTAGAAGGCGATCGCCGCCACCAGCACCACGCCGATGACTGCATCGGCGCGGTGGAAGAACGCCTTCAGCCGGGGGTCGCTGTTCCACTTGTCGCCCAGCGTCGCGCCGATCCAGGCGAGCAGCAGGCAGAACGGCCAGCTGCCGACGAAGGTGTAGACGTGGAACGGGATCAGCTTCATCCGTGCGACGCCTGCGGGGAAGGCGATGAAGGTGCGGATCACCGGCAGCATCCGCCCGATCAGGATCGCCCACGTCCCCCAGCGGTTGAAGAATCGATCGGCGAGGTCGAGCTCGCCCGGGCCGATCAGGACGTAGCGGCCGAACTTCTCGGCCATCGGCCGCCCGCCGCGCCGCCCGATCTCATAGGCGACGATCGAGCCCAGGTTGCACCCCAGCGCGCCCGCGGTCGCGGCGAGCAACAGGTTCATCTCGCCGGTCGAGACCAGATAGCCCGCGAAGGGCATGATGATCTCCGACGGCAGCGGGATGCAGGCGCTCTCGATCGCCATCAGAAGGGCGACGCCCCAATAGCCACCGGCGCGGATCACGGAGACGGCGAACAGCGCCAGTGCGGCAAGGATCTTCTCGACCATGTTCGCGCCCCTGCGACAGACGCGCCGGAAAGGGAAGCGCGAAAGCGGGAACCGCACGCGCCAGCGACGGTTCGTGGCGGATGACCGACCTGACCCTGAACGACGGCCGCAGCATGCCCCAGCTGGGGCTCGGCACCTATCAGATCCCCGATTCGCAGGTGGCGCCGGTGGTACGCGCCGGGATCGACCTGGGCTTCCGCCTGATCGACACCGCGGCGCTGTATCATAACGAGCGCGGCGTCGGCGACGGGCTGGGCCATGACGACGTCTGGGTGACGACCAAGCTGTGGCACGACCAGCACGGCGACGCCGAAGGCGCGCTCGACGCGAGCCTGGCACTGCTAGGGCGCGAGGCGGTGGACCTGTACCTGATCCACTGGCCGCATCCCGCGGGCGGCAAGTTCGTCGAGGCGTGGAAGGGGCTGGTGGCGCTTCGCGAGGCGGGGAAGGCGCGGTCGATCGGCGTCTCGAACTTCCTGCCCGAGCATCTCGACGCGATCGTCGAGGCGACCGGCGTGACACCGGCGGTCAATCAGATCGAGTTGCACCCGACGTTCCAGCAGCGCGAGGTGCAGGCATACAATCGGGCGCACGGCATCGTGACGCAGAGCTGGAGCCCGCTGGGGCAGGGCGCGACGCTGAAGGACGAGCGGATCGTCGCCATAGCCGAGCGCGTCGGGGCGACCCCGGCGCAGGTCATCATCGCCTGGCATCTGGCCAAGGGGCTGTCGGTGATCCCCAAGGCCGCCGATCCCGACCATCTGGAGAGCAACTGGGGCGCGCGAAACGTCCGGCTGAGCGACGCGGACATCGCCGGGATCGATGCGATGGACGATCCCGACGGGCGGATGGGGCCGGACCCGCGGGAGCTTTGATATCGCCCTATGCCACCCCGGCGAAGGCGGGACCTTTGCAAAAACAGGTGCAACAGCACCGAGCCCACGCCGTGCTCCTGCGCAGGCAGGAGCCCAGGGCCCAGCACATCAACGCCTTATGGGACCTGCGACCCTGGGCTCCTGCCTACGCAGGAGCACGGTGTGGCCTTTTGCAAAGGCCCCGCCCTCGCCGGGGTGGTGCTACGCTCCCTCCGCCCAGGTCGCCAGCAGCGTGTGCGCGATGGCGTAGGGCGGGGGTGCGAGGAACGGTGCCTCTTCGCCTGCCAGCGCCGCGCGGACCTCGTCGCGCGTCACCCAGATCGCATCCTCCAGCTCGTTGGTGTCGAGCGTGAGCGTATCGTCGGCCGCGGTCGCGACGCAGGCGATCATCAGCTGCGACGGGAACGGCCAGGGCTGGCTCGCGATGTAGCGGACGTTCGTCACCTTTATCCCGGCCTCTTCCGAGATTTCGCGCGTCACCGCTTCCTCGATCGATTCGCCCGGCTCCAGGAAGCCGGCGAGCGCGGAGTAACGGCCGCGCGGCCAGGACGGCTGGCGGCCCAGAAGCGCGCGCCCGTCATGCTCGGCGATCATGATGACGACCGGATCGACGCGCGGGAAATGCTCGGTGCCGCAGCCGTCGCACTTCCGGCCCCACCCGGCGCGGAAGATCGCGGTCTTCACGCCGCAGCGCGCGCAGAACGGATGCCGCGCATGCCAGTCGATCAGGGAGCGGGCGGCGGCGAAGGTCGCCGCCTCGCCCGGCTGCATCTGGTCGAGCAATGCGAACAGGTTGGGGGAGCGGAAGGGCGGCGGCGCGGCCTGCCCCGGCATCACCGCGGCGAAGCGCGGGCGACCGTTGTCGAGCCCGAGCAGCACGAACTCCGCCTCGTCGGGCGCCTCGGTCAGCATGGTCCACGCGAGGCGGCCGTCCTCGGTCACCTCCGGCTCGAAATCGTGCAGCTTGAGCAGGCGCGCCTGCCAATTGCCCATCGCGCTGGCGAAGGCATCGGCATCGTGGCGCAGATGATCGGCGCGGTCGAGCAGGCCGCCGGTGAAGCCGGGCGCTGGAATGGCCGGGGCGATCACTTGAGCGCTCCCGCAGGCGTGTTCATCCGCGCCGCATCCGCCAACAGCGCGCGCGGCACCTCGGCGCGCAGCGGCAGCGAGCCGGGCGGGAAGATGTTGACCATCACCACGCCGCGCATGCGCCGCTTCGGATTGGCCCAGGCGACGGTGTTGGCCGCGCCGTCCCAGCCCCAGGTGCCCGCCATCACGCCGGGCTTGTCCGCGAGGATGACATAGCCGCCCGCGCCGTAGCCGGCGTTGGTGTTCGCGCCCGGCGTCACCCCGGTGAAGGTCACGCCCGGGGGCAGCAGGTTGGAGGTCGCAAGCGCGATCGTCTCCGGCTTGAGTACCCGGACGCCGTCCAGCGTGCCGCTGTCCTGTACCATGTGGAGGAAGCGGTCGTAGTCGCGCGCGGACGACACCAGCCCCGCGCCGCCATAGGGGAAGCTGGGGCGTTGCCGATAGGGAGATGTCGCCGCGGGGTCGATCGGCAGGCTCCGCCCGTCGACGACCGCGTAATTGGTGGCGAACCGGCTCGTGTCGCCTGCGGGCACGTGCCAGAAGGTCGAGGTCATCTGGAGCGGGTCCAGCAGCCGCGTCTGGACGAAGCGGTCGAACGGCATCCCGCTCGCCTTCTCGATCACCGCGCCCATGATGTCGAGGCCGATCGAATAATGCCACGTCGTCCCCGGCTCCGCGATCAGCGGCACGGTCGCGACGCGGTTGGCGAATTCCTCCAGCGTCTTGGGGCGTACCGCGCGCGCCTGCGCCTCGGTGGGCGCGTTGAGCTGCGCCGGCAGGATGCCGAGGCGCTCGTATTCCTTGAGCAGCGGTCCCTTGGCGTTGATGTTGTAGCCCAGGCCGGCGGTGTGGGTGAGCAGTTCGCGGATCGTGATCGGCCTGGTCGCCGGCTTCGACTCGAGCGACGTGTCGGGACTGGTCAGCACGCGCATGCGCGCGAAGGCGGGGAAGTATTTCGACAGCGGATCGTCGAGCCCGATCTTCCCCTCCTCGATCAGGATCATCGCCGCCATCGCGGTGATCGGCTTCGTCATCGAATAGATGCGCCACAGGCTGTCCGGCCCGGCGGCGGGGGCGGACGGGTCGTAGGCGATCCGGCCCGAGGCGACGAAGGCCGTCGGAGCGTCGCCGACCCCGAACGCGCCGACGATGCCGGGAACGCGCCGTTGCGCGACATAGCCGTCGAACAGCGCCTGCGTCGCGGGCAAGGCGGGGGTGACGCGGGCCTCGGCATCGCCGGGGAGGGCGGGCGCGGGGCGCGCCTGCTGCGCCAGCGCGCTGCCGCCGGCGGCCAGCACCAGCGTGGCGGCCAGCATCGATCTCGCCTTCATCGTTCCGCTCTCCTCACGATCCCGGCCGCCTTCGCGAACAAGGTGGGCAGCCCCGCCTCGTCCAGCCGCGCGATCGGCCACCATTCGCCTGTATTCACCGCGTGATGCGTCCGCGCGACCGCCAGCGCAAGGTCGAGCGTGAAATGGGTGAAGCCGTGGTGGACCCGCTCGTCCAGCACCTGCCACGCCGCATCCGCGGGGGCGTCGGCCAGCCCCGGCGGGGCATCGCTCCACGCGCCGGTGGGCAAGGCGCGCATCCCGCCGAGCAGCCCGGTATCGGGGCGGCGCACGAGCAGCACCGCGCCGTCGCGCTCCAGCCAGAAGATCGTGCCGTGGCGGTGCGGGCGCGCCGCCTTGGGCTTCCTGACCGGGAACGCCTCGGGCGCGCCGGCGGCGAGCGCGTCGCACGCAGTCGCGATCGGGCACAGCAGGCAGCGGGGCTTGCGCGGGGTGCAGATCGCAGAGCCCAGGTCCATCATTCCTTGCGCGAAATCGCCGGCGCGCGTGTCAGGCGTGATCGTCCCGGCGGCGGCGCGGATCGCGCGGCGGGCGCTGGGCAGGGGCTCGCGAATCGCGAACAGCCGCGCGACGACGCGCTCGACATTGGCATCGACGACGACCGCGCGCCGTCCGAAGGCGATCGCGGCGACCGCGGCGGCGGTATAGTCGCCGAAGCCGGGCAGCGCGCGCAGCGCGGCCTCGCTATCGGGCAGCCGTCCCCCGTGATCGCGCGCGATCGTGCGTGCGGCGGCGAGCAGGTTGCGCGCGCGGGCGTAATAGCCGAGCCCCGCCCAGGCGGCCATGACGTCCTCGTCGCCGGCCGCGGCCAGATCGGCGAAGGTCGGCCAGCGCCGGGTCCACGCGGCGAAGCGCGGGCGCACGGTGGCGACGGTGGTCTGCTGGAGCATCACCTCCGACAGCCAGACGCGGTACGGATCGGGCGTCTCGCCCGCGCGCGCGCGCCAGGGCAGGTCGCGGCGATGACGGTCGTACCAGTCGAGCAGCAAAGGGGCGACGTCGCGGCGCTTGGCGTCCATGCCCCGGCTATGGCATGGGGCGGCAAATGAGCAAGCGCGAGCGCGCCCCCACCCCGAAGCCGCCCAAGGCCGAGCCCGAGCGGCAGAACCGCTCGCGCGCGGTCGCCGAGCTGT
Source organism: Sphingomonas adhaesiva (assembly GCF_036946125.1). Taxonomy (NCBI): domain Bacteria; kingdom Pseudomonadati; phylum Pseudomonadota; class Alphaproteobacteria; order Sphingomonadales; family Sphingomonadaceae; genus Sphingomonas; species Sphingomonas adhaesiva. The sequence goes on along the minus strand of NZ_JAQIJT010000001.1, from coordinate 163,584 downwards.
TGCCCGCGATCGGCGGCGCGGCGTTTCGCAAATTCGGCTTCGTCCAGTCCGCGGTCGTGTCGCGCTGGCCCGAGATCGTCGGCGAGCGGCTGTCGGCGGTCAGCACCCCCGAATCGATCCGCTTTCCGATGGGCAAGAAGCAGGACGGCACGCTGACGCTGGTCGTGCGCGGCGCGCACGCACCGATGATGACGCACCTGACGCCGGAGATCATCGAGCGGGTCAACCGCTTCTTCGGCTATGGCGCGGTGGTGAAGGTCGCGATCCGGCAGGGCGAGGTGAGCAAGCGTCCCGAGCGGCGCGTCGCGCCGACGCTGGCGCCCGCGCCGTCCGAGATGGGCGAGAGCCTGAAGACGATCGCCGATCCCGAGCTGAAGGCGGTGCTGGAGGCGCTCGCCGCCGGTGTCGCCGCGCCCCCTCTCACCCTGCCGAAGGTCCGCTGATGCGCCGTTTCCTGCCCTTTGCGGCGCTGGTCCTGCTCGCCGCGCCGATCACCGCCGCCGCCCCGGCGCGGCCGTGGACCGCCGTCGTCACGCCGGTCGCCACGGGAAGCTACGTGACCGGCAATCCCAGGGCGGGCGTGAAGCTGGTCGAATATGTCAGCTACACCTGTCCGCACTGCGCGCATTATGCCGCCGAATCGAAGCCGGTCGTCACGTCGATGGTGCGCTCCGGTACGCTGAGCGTCGAGGTGCGCAACCAGGTGCACGACGGGCTCGACCTGATTGCGGCCACGCTGGCGCGCTGCGTCGGGCCGCGCGCCTGGCCGGCCTATCACGAGCGCGTCTTCGCCGATCAGATGCAATGGATCGAGCGTGCGGGCGAATGGGGCGAGGGCAATCGCGAGCGGATCGCCAGCTGGCCGCAGCTGGCGCAGATGAAGGCGATGGCCGAGGGCGCCGGGCTGACCGCGATCGCGCGCGCCGCGGGTGCCCCCGCGCCGGCGATCGACGCCTGCTTCGCCAGCGATGCCGCGGTGAAGCGCGTGCTGGCGGTGTCGGAGGCGACGAGCGCGGGGCCGCAGGGCGGGGTGCAGGGCACGCCGGCCTTCCGCATCAACGGCCGCCTGGTGCAGAATGTCGGCTGGGCCCAGCTGCAACCGCAATTGCGCGCCGCCGGCGCGAAGTGATGGAGTGACATGATGAAGCGTATCGCGATCCTCTCGCTGATCCCTGCGGCGCTGCTGGCGGCATGCGGCTCGGGCGGGGACGGCAACGTCGCCGCGCCCGCCAATTCGGTCGCGGCGGTCAGTGCGCCCGCCGGGCAGGACTGGACGCAGACCGTGGCCGCGACGCCGGAGGGCGGCTATGTGATGGGCAATCCCGACGCGCCGCTGAAGCTGGTCGAGTACGGCTCGCGGCTGTGCCCGACGTGCGGCGCCTTCGCCAACACCGGCATGCGCCCGCTGATCGACAATTACGTCAAAGCGGGGAAGGTGTCGTACGAGTTCCGCGAGTTCCTGGTCCACGGCGCGCCCGATTTCGCGCCCGCGCTGATCGGGCGCTGCGCCGGGGCGCAGCCGTTCTTCCCGATGCTGGAGCAGATGTTCGCCGAACAGCCGCAGGTACTGCCCAGGATGGAGGATGCAGGCGCGTTCCAGCAGCAGTTGCAGGGGCAGCCCCCGGCGAAGATCTTCACCGCCTGGGCCGAGAAGCTGGGCTTCATCGACTTCGCCAAGCAGCGCGGGCTGACCGAGGCGCAGGTCCGCGCCTGCCTGAGCGACCAGAAGCAGATCGATGCGCTGGTGAAGTATATGGACGCAGGCTCGAACGCGGGCGTCACCGGCACGCCGACCTTCTTCCTGAACGGGCAGAAGCTGGACAATGCGGTGACGTGGCAGGCGGTCGAGGGCGCGTTGAAGAACGCGGGCGCCTGACGCCCGGCGGCTGGCGGGGGGCGCGATGCGGATCAAGCGGCTGCGGCTGACGGGCTTCAAGAGCTTCGTCGACCCGGCCGACCTGCGCATCGAGCCCGGGCTGACCGGCGTCGTCGGCCCCAACGGCTGCGGCAAGTCCAACCTGCTCGAAGCGCTGCGCTGGACGATGGGCGAGAACAGCGCGAAGTCGATGCGCGGCGCGGGCATGGAGGACGTGATCTTCGCGGGCACCGCGACGCGTCCGCCGCGCGACTTCGCCGAGGTCGCGCTGCTGGCCGAGGTCGACGGCCCGGACGGCGCCACCGAAAGCGAGGTGGTGCGCCGGATCGAGCGCGGCGCGGGCAGCGCCTACCGGATCGACGGGCGCGACGTGCGCGCCAGGGACGTGCAGTTGCTGTTCGCCGATTCGGCGACGGGCGCGCATTCGCCCGCGCTGGTCAGCCAGAACCGGATCGGCGCGATCATTTCGGCGAAGCCCGGCGAGCGGCGGGCGATGCTGGAGGAAGCCGCCGGGATCGCGGGCCTCCACGTGCGGCGCAAGGATGCCGAGGCGCGGCTGCGCGCGACCGAGGCCAATCTGGCGCGGCTCGACGAACTGATGGCGGACCAGGCGACGCGCGTCGCGGCGCTGCGGCGGCAGGCGCGCGCGGCGGAACGCTATCGGCTGCTGTCGGAGCGGATCCGCGTGGCGGAGGCGCGGATGATCTATGCGCGCTGGCGCGATGCCGCGGCGGCGGCGGAGGCGGCGCGCGCCGAGGCGGCGGCGGCGGACCGCGCGGTCGCGGACGCGACGACCGCGGAGCAGGCGACGCTGGCCGCACAGCGCGACGCGGCGGCGACGCTGGCGGCCGCGCGCTCCGCGGCGCTGGCGGCGCGCGACCGGGCGGGCGAGGTGGGTCATCAGCTGACCCGCGCGCGAGAGCAGCGCCACGGGCTCCAGCGCCGGTTGCTGGAGATGGAGACCACCGCCAGGCGGATCGCGGAGGATCGCGCGCGTGAGGATGCGCTGGCGCACGACGCATCGGAGGCGCTGGCGCGGCTGGGCGAGGAGGCGGCCGACCTCGACCGCCGTATCGCCGAGGCGACCGCGGCGGTCCCTGCGCTGGAGCAGGCGCTGTCCGACGCGGAACGTGCGGCGCGCGATGTCGAGGTGACGCTGGCGCAGGCGCTGTCGGCGCAGGCGGCGGAGGCGGCGGAGCGGCGCGTTGCCGCCGCCGCGCTGGCGGCTGCGCAGGCGCGCCACGATCGCGCGGTGCGCGATGGCGAGCAGGTGACGCGTGCGCTCGCGTCCCTCGACGACCCGGCGGTGCTGGAGGCCGCGCGCGATGCCGCGGCGGCGGCGCAGGCGACGGCGCGCGAGCAGGCGGCGAAGGCGCGCGCGGCGCTCGACTGGGCGGATACCAGCGAGGCGGAGGCGCGCGAGGACCGCGATCCGGCGGAGGCGGCGCGCGCCGCGGCGATCGCCGCGCTCGCGGCGCTGGACGGCGAGGCGGCGGCGCTGCGCCGCGCCACGCGCGAGGCGGGCGACCGGCTGGTCGATGCGATCAGCGCGGAGCCGGGGTTCGAACGTGCGCTGGCGGCGGCGCTGGGGGACGATCTGGAATCCTCGCTGGAGGACTGGCGCGGGTCGGCGGTGCGCAAGACCGACCCGCCGGCGCCGGTGGGGACGCTGCCGCTCGCCGCGCGCGTCACCGCGCCGGACGCGATGACGCGGCGGCTGTCGCAGATCTTTCTGGTGGAGGCGGATTCGGGGCAGCCGCTGTCGCCCGGGCAGCGGCTGGTCACGCGCGAGGGGCGGCTGCGACGGTGGGACGGCTATATCACCACCGGCGGGGGCGCGGCGGCGGCGGAGCGGATGGAGCGGCGCAACCGGCTGGCCGCGATCGAGGCCGAGCGGCCCGGCGTCGAGGCGGCGGTGGCGCAGGCGACGCAGCGCCGCGCGGCGGTCGACGAGCGGATCGCGCGCGCGCGCGGTGCGGCGCAATCGGCGCGCGCGCTGCTGACCAGGGCGGAGGAAGAGGAGCGCGCCGCACAGCGCGAGGAGGATCGCGCCGCCGCGCAACTGGACCGGCTGGCGGAGCAGCGCCGGGACCTGACCGTCCGGGCGGAGCGTGCGGCGGCGGACGTCGCCGAGGCGGAGCGCGAGCGCGACGGCGCGCAGGCTGCGCTGGAGGCGCTCCCCGATGGCAGCGGCGCGGCGGGCGAGGTCGCGCGGTTGCAGGCCGAGGCGCAGGCGGCGCGCGCGCAGGTGGCGCTGGCGCGGGCCGATCGCACCTCGCACGACCGCATGCTGGCGACCGCGCGCGAGCGGCGCGCGGCGGGAACCGCGGAGGCGAAGGGCTGGCGCGCGCGCGCAGGCGAGGCGGCGCGGCGGATCGGCGACATGGACAAGCGCGCGGGCGATCTGGGCGCGGAGCTGGAGAGACTGGTCGATCGCCCGGCGCAGCTGACGGCGCAGATCGCGACGCTGGAGACCGCGCACCGCGAGACGCAGGAGGCGGCAGATGTCGCGCAGGCGGCGGAGCGGGATGCGGATAGCGCGGTACGCGCAGCCGATGCGGCGCAGGCGCGCGCGAACGAGGCGCTCGCCGCCGCCCGCGAGGCACGCGCGGGGGCGGCGGCGCGGGCGGAGAACCACGACCTGCGCCGTGTCGAGATGGGGCGGGTCGCGGGCGAACGGTTCGAATGTCCCGCCCCCGTGCTGCCGAAGAAGGCGGGGTTCGACAGCGGGTCGGTGGCCACGCCGCAGGCCGAGTCGCAGGCGCACGAGCGGCTGACGCTCGATCGCGAGCGGCTGGGGCCGGTCAATCTGGTCGCGGAGCGCGAACTGGCCGAGCTGGAGGCGACGGGCAGCGCGACCGCGGCGGAACGCGACGAGCTGGGGCAGGCGGTCAACCGGCTGCGCGGGTCGATCGGGACGCTCAACCGCGAGGGGCGGCAGCGGCTGCTGGCGGCGTTCGAGGCGGTGGACGGGCATTTCCGGCGGCTGTTCACGACGCTGTTCGACGGCGGGCAGGCGCATCTGGCGATGGTGGATTCGGACGATCCGCTGGAGGCGGGGCTGGAGATCATGGCGCAACCGCCGGGCAAGCGGCTGCAATCGCTGACGTTATTGTCGGGGGGCGAGCAGGCGTTGACCGCGGTGGCGCTGATCTTCGGGCTGTTTCTGACGAATCCGGCGCCGATCTGCGTGCTGGACGAGGTGGATGCGCCGCTGGACGATGCGAATATCGAGCGATTCTGCGACCTGCTCGACCGGATGACGCAGGAAACCGACACGCGGTACCTGATCGTGACGCACAATGCGGTGACGATGAGCCGGATGCACCGGCTGTTCGGGGTGACGATGGTGGAAAAGGGGGTGAGCCGGCTGGTGTCGGTGGACCTTCAGGCGGCGGAATTGCTGGCGGCGGAGTAGATCGGGTTCACGCGGAGGCGCGAAGACGCGGAGGTGTGGCGTCTGTTGCTGCGTTCCGAGCCGCCACGGGCGGCTCTCTTTTCTGGTTCGCGCAGAGCACGCGGAGGACGCAGAGGGTGGTGCCGATGCTCTCTGCGCATCCGCGTGAATCCTTTTATCTCGCGAAGACGCGAAGACGCGAAGATGGAGCGCTCGGGGGCGGCGGGGGCCTGTCTTCCTCTGCGTTCTCTGCGTACTCTGCGCGAACCAGTAAGGGCGCTCCGCCTTCGCGTCTTCGCGGCTTCGCGTGAATCCGATTCAGGCCGGCGCCGGGGTCGCTCCGAGCCGCCACGGACGGCTCTTTTTTTCTGGTTCGCGCAGAGCACGCGAAGGACGCAGAGGGCGGTGCCGATGCTTTCTGCGCCTCCGCGCCTCCGCGTGAATCCTTTTCTCTCGCGAAGACGTGAAGACGCGAAGATGGAGCGCTCGGGGGCGGCGGGGGCCTGTCTTCCTCTGCGTTCTCTGCGTGCTCTGCGCGAACCAGTAAGGGCGCTCCGCCTTCGCGTCTTCGCGGCTTCGCGTGAATCCGATTCAGGCCGGCGCCGGGGTCGTTCCGAGCCGCCACGGGCGGCTCTTTTTTTCTGGTTCGCGCAGAGCACGCGAAGGACGCAGAGGGCGGTGCCGATGCTCTCCGCGCCTCCGCGCCTCCGCGCCTCCGCGTGTATCCCTTTCTCTCGCGAAGACGCGAAGACGCGAAGATGGAGCGCTCGGGGACGGCGGGGGCCTGTCTTCCTCTGCGCGATCCAGTAAGGGCGCTTTGCGCCGGGCGCTACGCCTTTGCGTCTTCGCGGCTTCGCGTGAATCGCGCCCAACTCGGCGCCGGGTCGCGGACCGCCGCGTGGATCAGCCACAGGATCGCAACGGCGCGGACCAGGGCGGCGGTGAGGATGTCGGTGTGGGTGGCGGAGGGGGAGGCGCCTTCCATGCCGGCGAACATCCAGAATTCGGCGAAATAGGCGGCCACGTCGCCCAGCAGGAACAATGCCATCGGGCGCGCGCGCGTGCCGGTCAGCACCAGCATCGGCCAGAGCCACAGGTCGAATTGCGGCGACCACACCTTGTTGGTCAGCAGGAACCACGCGAGCACCGGGGTGAACAGCAGCCACGGCTGTTCGCCATGCCGCCGCCATCCAGCCGCGACGATCGTCGCCGCGCCGCCGGCGAACAGCAGGAACGACCACAGGTTGCGCGTCGGCACGTCGGTGATCCACCAGCCGAATTGCGCCATCAGCTCCCACATGCTCGCCGCCGTGCCGGGGCGCTCGCCGGAGAAGGCGTAGAATTCGCGCCAGTTGTCGAAGGCGAGCGCGGCCACCGGCAGGTTCACCGCGCCCCATGCGGCGATCGCCACGACGACCAGCGACGCCGCGCCGACGAAACGGTCCCGGTGGGAGCGTCGGGGTGCGAACAGCGCGCCCAGCCCGAGAAGCGGCAGCATCAGCACCGGGAAGAGCTTCGCCGCGCCGCCCAGTGCAGCGAGCGCGGTGGCGCGGACGCGCCGGTCGCGACGGGCTGCCAGCATCGCAGCTACCGCGAAGGATGCGGCCAGCAGGTCCCAATTGTGGCCGAGGTAGAGGACAAGCGGCGGCGCCAGTGCCCAGGCATACTGGCGCCGAAGCGACAGGCCGACGCCCCGGATCATCTCCAGAATGGCGAAGGCGAGGATCGCATTGCCCAGCACGACCGCGTTGAGGAAGGTGGCGGCATCGGCGCGGACGCCGGCGGTGACCCGCGCGAACAGCGCCTCGACCCAGATCAGCGCGCCGGTCAGCACCGGATATTCCATCCGCGCCTGGAAGTACGGCACCTTGCCGTCGGCCAGCCCGCGCATCCCCCAGAAGGGGACGGCGTCGCTGTAACAGCCGGTGGTATATTGTTCGCTGCCGGTCCAGCCCGCGCCGCAATGCGCCTTGAACCCCCAGCCGAGCAGGCAGGTCAGGGCCAGCGCCAGATAGGGGCCGTTGGGGCCGAGCCGATCGACGATACGCTTCATCGACTTGATCCATGGCAGCACGGTTCGCCCTCGACAAGGCGCGCGCGCGAACATACATCGAACATATGGCGCAACTCGACACCCGCCGGAAGCTGGAGATCCTCGCCGATGCGGCGAAGTACGATGCGTCCTGCGCGTCGTCGGGCACGGCGAAGCGGAACTCGAAGGACGGCAAGGGGCTGGGTTCGACCGAGGGGATGGGCATCTGCCATGCCTATGCCCCTGATGGCCGGTGCATTTCGCTGCTCAAGATCCTGCTGACCAACAGCTGCATCTTCGACTGTCATTATTGCATCAACCGCAAGAGCTCGAACGTGCGGCGCGCGCGGTTAACCGCGCAGGAGGTGGTGAACCTCACCCTGTCCTTCTATCGGCGCAATTATATCGAGGGGCTGTTCCTGTCGTCGGGGATCATCCATTCGTCGGACTATACGATGGAACAGATCGTCGAGGTGGCGCGGTCGCTGCGCGAGGATCATCATTTTCGCGGATACATCCACCTCAAGACGATCCCCGACGCCGATCCGGAGCTGGTGCATCGCGCGGGCCTGTTTGCCGACCGCGTCTCGATCAACGTCGAGCTGCCGACCGCGGGCGGGCTGAAGCGGCTGGCGCCCGAGAAGGACGGGGCGCGGATCGAGGGCGCGATGCGCGACATGAAGAGCGCGATCGTCGATACGGCGGATGCGAAGAAGCGCTACAGATCGGCGCCGACGTTCGCGCCCGCGGGGCAGTCGACGCAGATGATCGTCGGGGCGGATGCCGCGACGGACGGCGACATCGTGACCAGGGCGTCGGCGCTGTACGACCGCTTCGGCTTGCGGCGGGTCTATTATTCGGCCTTCAGCCCGATCCCGGACGCGTCCGCGGTGCTGCCGCTCCAGCGCCCGCCGCTGATGCGCGAGCACCGGCTGTACCAGTCGGACTGGCTGATGCGCTTCTACGGCTTCCAGCCCGCGGAGGTGGTGGCGGCGACCGATGCGGCGACGGGGATGCTGCCGCTCGATATGGACCCCAAGCTGGCGTGGGCGCTGAAATTTCGCGAGCGCTTCCCGGTCGACATCAATCGCGCGCCGCGCGAGCTGCTGTGGCGCGTGCCGGGGCTGGGGACGAAGGCGGTGGCGAGCATCCTGGCGGCGCGGCGCTGGCGGCGGTTGCGGCTGGACGATGTCGCGCGGCTGACGGTGTCGATCGCGCGCGTTCGGCCGTTCATCACGACCGAGGACTGGCGCCCGGTGGTGCTGGCGGACCGTGCCGATCTGACGCCGCTGGTCGCGCCGAAGGCAAGGACGCAACAGCTGGAATTGTTCGCCGCGTGAGAATGACTCGCGGGTGAAACGGTGCGCGCGGTCGTGCGCTGTCGGTGGCGAAGGAGATGTCCGATGGCGACCGCCGCAATCTACGCCGATCTGAAGCGCGATCACGACAAGCAGCGCAAGATGCTGAAGGAACTTGCCGAGCTGAAGGGCGATGCGAAGAAGCGGCAGAAGCTGTTCGAGGACTTCCGGCTGGAGGTGCAGAGCCACGCCGCGGCGGAAGAGGAATCGCTTTATGCCGAGATGCTGAGCAACCCCGATCTGCGCGACGATGCGCGGCATTCGGTCGCCGAGCACAAGGAGGTCGACGACCTGCTGGGCGAGATGATGGACCTGGATTTTGCATCGGACGAATGGGAGTCGAAATTCTTCCACATGCGCCACCGCTACGAGCATCATATCGACGAGGAGGAGGAAGAGATGTTCCCCGCCGCGGAGAAGGAGCTCGACAGCACGACCGAGGAACGGCTGGCGGAAACGTATGAGGAGCGCAAGCCCGAGGAGCTGGAACTGGCGCGTGCCAACCCGCCGGGGGGCGACGAGCGCGAGTGAGGCGTTCCTTCGCGCCGTCATCCCCGCGGAGACGGGGATTCAGATACGCCGACGTTTCGATGATGGTCGCGGCGTCAGCGTGTCTGGACTCCCGCCTTCGCGGGAATGACGATGCGGGTGGGGGTGGTGCGTCCTAGATGCGCACCGTCACCTTGCCCGCCCCCGACGATGTCGACGCGTGGCGCGGTGCCGCGCGGGGGCTGATCGCGGACGACATTCCACCCGACCGCGTCGTATGGCAGCTGGGCGATGCCTCGACCGATCTGTTCGCCCAGGCCGCGGCGGCGCCGCGTGCCGATCCGACCGGCGCACCGCTGCGGGTGTCGCGCGCGTTCCTCGCCCTCGCGGGCGACGCGGCGCTTCACGCCGATCCGGAGCGGTTCGCGCTGCTCTATGCGATGCTGTGGCGGCTGCGCGACGCGCCGAAGCTGGCGGAGGACCATGCCGATCCGCTGGTGCGGCGGCTGGAGGGGCTGGCGAAGGCGGTGCGGCGCGACATCCACAAGATGCGCGCCTTCCTGCGCTTCCGTGCCGTCGAGGAGAGGGGCGAGGAGGAAGGCGGCACGCGCTACGTCGCCTGGTTCGAGCCGGAGCATCATATCGTCCGCGCCAACGCCGCCTTCTTCGTCAACCGCTTCGCCAGCATGCGCTGGTCGATCCTGACGCCCGGGGTATCGCTCCATTGGGACGGCAGGGCATTGTCGGAGGGGCCGGGGGCGTCGCGTGCGGAGGCGCCGGACGGCGACCCCGTCGAGGAGGTGTGGAAGACCTATTACGCCAGCATCTTCAATCCCGCGCGCGTGAAGGTCGGCGCGATGCTGAAGGAGATGCCGCGCAAATACTGGAAGAACATGCCGGAAACCGCGCTGGTGCCGCAGCTGCTGGCGAGCGCGCAGGCACGGGAGAGCGGAATGATCGCGACGTCACGGTCGGACATGGGCGGAAACGTCACCGCGGCGTGGGAGGCGCTGCGCGAGGAAGCGGCGGGGTGTACGCGCTGTCCGCTGTACAAGCCGGCGACCCAGACGGTGTTCGGCGAAGGGCCGCTCGACGCCGGCATGATGTTCGTCGGCGAGCAGCCGGGCGACCAGGAGGACCTGGCGGGGCATCCCTTCGTCGGACCGGCGGGACAGGTGTTCGATCGCGCGCTGGCCGCCGCGGGCATCACGCGCGCGGAAACATATGTCACCAATGCGGTGAAGCATTTCAAGTTCGAGCCGCGCGGGCGGCGGCGCATCCATGCCAGGCCGGATGCGGGCGAGATCGATGCGTGTCGCTGGTGGATCGAGCAGGAACAGATGCTGTTGCGCCCCGCTGTCACGGTGGCGCTGGGCGCGACCGCGGCGCGCAGCCTGTTCGGGCGGACGATGACGATCTCGCGCGAGCGCGGGCGGGCGCAGCGGCTGCCCGACGGGGGGGCGGCGTGGATCACGGTGCACCCCAGCTACCTGCTGCGGCTGCCCGACGAGGCGGCGCGGGAGGCGGAATATGCGCGCTTCGTGGAGGACCTGAAGGCGGCGCATGCGTCCCTTTCGTCACCCCGGCTCAAGCCCGGGGCGACGGCAGGGGGCAACTAGCCCCGCGCCCTTGCTTGCGCATAGGTGCCGAGCACGCGGACCCATTTGCAATGGAAGCCCAGCTCCTCCATCGCGCGGTCGAACGCCGGGTCGCCCGGGCGCCCCTCGACATCGCAGAAGAATTCGGTCGCGGCGAAGCTGCCGCCGCGCTGGTAGCTTTCCAGCTTGGTCATGTTGACGCCGTTCGTCGCGAAACCGCCCATCGCCTTGTAGAGCGCGGCGGGGACGTTCCGCACCTCGAAGATGAAGGTCGTCATCCACGGCCCTTCGCCCAGCAGCGGCTTCGTGCCGCGCGCCAGCGTGACGAAGCGGGTCATGTTGTGGTCGGCGTCGGCGATGTCGGTCGCGAGCAGGTCGAGGCCGTAGAGCGCCGCCGCGCCCGGCGGGGCGAGCGCGGCGATCGCGGGGTCGCGCCGCTCCGCCACGAGCGCGGCGGCGCCGGCGGTGTCGGCGTAGTTGACCGGCTCGATCCCGTGCGCCTTCAGCCAGTGGCGGCATTGGCCCAGCGCCTGCGGGTGGCTCATCGCCTGGCGCACGCCGTCCTTCGGGCCGCAGCCGATCAGCGCGTGGCGGATGCCGAGGAAATGCTCGGCCGTAATGACCAGCCCGGATTCGGGCAGCAGGAAATGGATGTCGGCGACGCGGCCGTGGAGCGAATTCTCGATCGGGATCATCGCGCGGTCGGCGCGGCCGTCCTTTACCGCGTCGAGCGCATCGTCGAAGCTGAAACAGGGGAGCGCGAGCGCGTCCGGGAACGCTTCGGTCACCGCGACATGGCTGTTCGCGCCAGGCGCGCCCTGAAAGGCGACCGCGCGCGACGGATCGGCGCCGGCGGCGGCGGCCAGGGCGGCGACGAGCGAGCGGGCGGGGGCGGCGTAGCTGTCCATGATGGCCGCGCTGGGTAGAAGACGCCGGCGCTTCGCTCAAGCGCTTGCGGTGTGGACGGGGCTTTTCTATGGGGTGGGCATCTAAAAGGGGCGGATAGCGCGACATGGACGATCGGAACAACACGATTGCGGGCTGGGTGCTGGCGGGTGCGGGTGCGGCACTGGGCCTCTCGATCGTGGGTGGCATGATATTCCACGGCGAGCGTCCCGAGAAGATGGGCTATGCGATCGAGGGCGTCGAGGAGGCCGGTGGCGGCGGTGCCGAAGCGGCGGAGCCGATCGCGGTACGCCTCGCCACGGCCGATCCGGCCAAGGGCGCCGAGGTCTTCAAGAAGTGCGCCGCGTGCCACACGATCAACCAGGGGGGCGCCAACGGCATCGGCCCGAACCTGTACGGCACGCTGGGCGAGGGCGTCGGGCAGGGCAAGGGCGGCTTCGCCTTCTCCGAGGTGCTGAAGTCGGTCGGCGGCACGTGGGACTTCGAAAAGCTGGACGCGTGGCTGACCAGCCCGCGCAAGTTCGCGAACGGTACCAAGATGACCTTCGCCGGGCTCGGCAATCCGAAGGATCGCGCGGACCTCATCGCCTATATGAACCAGCAGGGGTCGAACCTGCCGCTGCCGGCCGCCCCCGCGGCGGGCGCTGCGGCGCCGAAGGACGGCGCGGTCGCCAACGTGACCGACGCGACGAAGGGCGACACCGCCGACATCGCCAACCAGGGCAGCCCCGCCTCGGGCGCACCCTCGGTCGATCCCGCCGCGCAGAAGGACAAGGCGCTGGCGGCGGAACCGCCCGCCAAGCCGTAAGGGGGCAAGGGGTGGTCGGGTTCGGAATCGCGACGATCCTCTAGCGTCATTGCGAGCGTAGCGAAGCAATCCAGGGCCGGACCGAGACGCCCTGGATTGCTTCGCTACGCTCGCAATGACGGCTGATGTGGACGGCGGGCCATGGAGTAGGGAGGTCGGTCCCCTTGCCACCGCACGGTTGACCCCGTCGACCACCGCGGCTAACCGCGCCGCGAACCATCGCTGAACCACTCGTGCGCCGAGTCCTGTCGAAGGGCGCGCGGGTTCGCCCGGCAGGCGGAGACCTGTATCCATGGCCAACGTAGCAGTCATCGGCGCGCAATGGGGCGACGAGGGCAAGGGCAAGATCGTCGACTGGCTCGCCGAGCGCGCCGATGTCGTCGTCCGTTTCCAGGGCGGGCATAACGCCGGCCACACGCTCGTCGTCGGCGAGAACGTCTACAAACTGTCGCTGCTGCCCTCGGGGATCGTGCGCGGGACGCCGTCGGTCATCGGCAACGGCGTCGTACTCGACCCCTGGGCGCTGAAGGCGGAGATCGAGCGGCTGGGCGCGCAGGGCGTCGTCGCCACGCCGGAGACGCTGCGCATCGCGGATACCTGCGCGCTGATCCTGCCGTTCCACCGCGACCTGGACGGCCTGCGCGAGGATGCGTCGGGCGCGGGGAAGATCGGGACGACGCGGCGCGGCATCGGCCCGGCGTACGAGGACAAGGTCGGGCGCCGCGCGATCCGCGTCTGCGACCTGGCGCATCTCGACGACCTGGGGCCCCAGCTCGACCGGCTGACCGCGCATCACGACGCGCTGCGCGCCGGGTTCGGCGAGCCGCCGATCGACCGCGAGGCGCTGGTCGCCGAGCTGCGCGAGATCGCGGGGTTCGTGCTGCCCTTCGCCAAGCCGGTGTGGCGCGACCTGAACGCGGCGAAGGAGGGCGGCAAGCGCATCCTGTTCGAGGGCGCGCAGGGCGTGCTGCTCGACATCGATCACGGCACCTATCCCTTCGTCACCTCCAGCAACACGATCGCGGGCACCGCGGCGGGCGGATCGGGGCTGGGGCCGGCGGCGGTCGGCTTCGTGCTGGGGATCGCCAAGGCCTATACGACGCGGGTCGGCTCCGGCCCGTTCCCGACCGAGCTGGCGGACGACACCGGCGAGCGGCTGGGGCAGCGCGGGCACGAGTTCGGCACCGTGACCGGGCGCAAGCGCCGCTGCGGCTGGTTCGACGCGGTGCTGGTGCGCCAGTCGGCCGCGGTCGGCGGAATCACCGGGATCGCGCTGACCAAGATCGACGTGCTCGACGGGTTCGACGAGGTGAAGATCTGCACCGGCTACAGGCTGCGTGGCGAGGTGCTGGATTACTTCCCGTCGCATGCCGCGGACCAGATGGCGGTCGAGCCGGTCTATGAGACGATGGAGGGCTGGCAGCAGTCGACCGCGGGCGCGCGCAGCTGGGCCGACCTGCCGGCGCAGGCGATCAAGTACATCCGCCGCGTCGAGGAGCTGATCCGCTGCCCGGTGGCGCTGGTGTCGACCAGCCCGGAGCGCGCCGACACGATCCTGGTCCGCGATCCGTTCGCGGATTGACGGTTCGGCGGGGGCGTCAGACCACGCGATAGGGCACCACGCCGCGCACTTCCCCCTCCACCGCGATCGCGCGGTCGGTCGGGGGGAAGGCGCGCTGGTCGCAGTCGGTACGCGGGCACAGCCGGCAGCTGATCCCGATCGGGGTCGCTGCCCCACGCGCATCGGCGGCATCGGCATAGACGAAATCGGCGGCGTGCGTCGCCTCGCACCCCAGCGCCACCGCATAGCGGCGCGGGGCTCGCGCGAAGCGGCCCGAGGGCTTCACCAGCCCCTTCGCCATCGACACGTAGCGGACGCCGTCGGGCGTTTCGGCATGCTGGACCAGGATACGGTCGGGGATCGCGACCGCCTCGTGCACGTGCCACAGGGGGCAGGCGCCGCCGAAGCGCGCGAATTGCAGCCGCGTGGCGGAGTGGCGCTTCGTGATGTTACCCGCCATGTCGACGCGGCAGAAGTAGAAGGGGATGCCCTCCTCGCCCGGGCGTTGCAGCGTGGACAGGCGGTGGCACGCCTGTTCGAAGCTGACCCCGAAGCGGCGCGACAGCCGGTCGATGTCGTGGCGCACGCGGCGCGCCTCCGCGCGAAAGGCGCGGTACGGCATCACCAGCGCGCCGGCGGCGTAATTGGCGAGGCCGATCGAGAGCAGCCGGCGCGCCTGCGGCTGCGTCAGCGGGGCCGCGGCGACGATCGCGGCGATCGGTTCGGCGAAGGCGATGGCGGCGAGGCGGTGCGCGATCAGGAAATTGCGGCTTTCGACCGGCAGCGCGGCGTTGAGCGTCAGCGTCGCGCCGTCGAAGCGGGCGAGCGGCGCATCCTCGTCATTGTCGGCGGCGATCGCCACGCCGTGCCCGCGCAACGTCGCGGCCGGATCGCCCGCCAGCGCCTCCGCCGCGCGGTCGAGCCCGTCGACGTAATTGCCCGCGTCGTGGAACCAGTCGCGTACCGCCTCCCACGGCAGGCGCCCCCCGACCCCGCCGACCCCGGCAGTCATCGCTTCCTCCGCCAGCGCCACGCGTTCCTCGGTCGCGCGCTTGGCGGCGTGTAGCGCGATCAGGCGATCGGCGAGGTCGGGGCGCTCCTCCGCCAGCCGGGCGATCTCGTCCGCGGGCATCGGCGCGACCGCGGGATCGGCGAGCGCATGGGCGAGCGCGGCGAGGCGGCGCGCGGGTGCCTCGCCCTCGATCCCCGCCAGCGCGGCGGGGAAATGCTGCGCCAGCGCCGCCGTGACCGCGGCGGTGAGCGGGCGTTCGTCGCCCTCCAGCTGCGACAGATAGCTGACCGACAGGCCGAGCCGCGCCGCCATCGCGCGCTGGTTGAGGCCCGCGATGCGGCGCAATGTGCGCAGCTGCTGTCCGGCGTAGAGGCGTTGCTTCATGTTGATTCCGGTTGCCGTTACCCCGGCCTCGAGCCTGGGTCCCACTTCTGCGTAACGGGAAACAGAAAGCGGGACTCCGGGTCAGGCCCGGGGTGACGAGTATTTCGCAACATGCATCTTCGCAAGTTCGCAACTTCGCATTTGCCCTGCGCCGCGACCGGGGGCAGGAAGGCGGTTCGCGCCATGAGGAGAGTTGGATGTCGTCCACCATCGCGGAACTGGAGAAGCGCCGCGCCGCCGCGCGCGCCGGCGGCGGGCAGAAGCGGATCGATGCGCAGCACGCCAAGGGCAAGCTGACCGCGCGCGAGCGGCTCGACGTCCTGCTCGACGAGGGCAGCTTCGAGGAGCTCGACATGTTCGTCGAGCACAATTGCGTCGACTTCGGGATGCAGGACCAGATCATTCCCGGTGACGGCGTGGTCACCGGGTCGGGGACGATCAACGGGCGGCTCGTCTTCGTCTTCTCGCAGGACTTCACGGTGTTCGGCGGCTCGCTGTCGGAGCGGCATGCGCAGAAGATCTGCAAGATCATGGACATGGCGATGAAGGTCGGCGCGCCGGTCATCGGGCTGAACGATTCGGGCGGCGCGCGCATCCAGGAGGGCGTCGCGTCGCTGGGCGGCTATGCCGAGGTGTTCCAGCGCAACGTGCTGGCGTCGGGCGTGGTGCCGCAGCTGAGCCTCATCATGGGCCCCTGCGCCGGCGGTGCGGTCTACTCGCCTGCGATGACCGACTTCATCTTCATGGTGAAGGATTCGAGCTATATGTTCGTCACCGGCCCCGACGTGGTGAAGACGGTG
The DNA here is from genome assembly GCF_036946125.1 of Sphingomonas adhaesiva. Taxonomy (NCBI): domain Bacteria; kingdom Pseudomonadati; phylum Pseudomonadota; class Alphaproteobacteria; order Sphingomonadales; family Sphingomonadaceae; genus Sphingomonas; species Sphingomonas adhaesiva. Next base: position 147,363 of record NZ_JAQIJT010000001.1, on the reverse strand, counting down.
ACGAACGAGGTGGTGACGCAGGAGGCGCTGGGCGGCGCCGTCACCCACACCACCAAGACCAGCGTCGCCGACGTCGCATTCGAGGACGATATCGAGGCGCTGCTGGCGGCGCGCGACTTCATCGACTTCCTGCCCGCCTCGAACCGGGACGGCGTGCCGGAGCGGCCGACCGACGATCCGTGGGACCGGATCGAGGACAGCCTCGACACGCTGATCCCGGCGAGCGCCAACCAGCCCTACGACATGCACGAGCTGATCCGGAAGGTCGTCGACGAGGGCGACTTCTTCGAGGTGCAGCCCGCGCACGCCGGCAATATCATCACCGGCTTCGGCCGGGTGGAGGGGCGCACCGTCGGCATCGTCGCCAACCAGCCGATGGTGCTGGCGGGCGTGCTCGACATCAATTCGTCGAAGAAGGCGGCGCGGTTCGTGCGCTTCTGCGATGCGTTCGAGATCCCGATCGTGACCTTCGTCGACGTGCCGGGGTTCCTCCCGGGCACGGCGCAGGAGCATAACGGCATCATCAAGCACGGCGCGAAGCTGCTGTTCGCCTATGCCGAGGCGACGGTGCCCAAGATCACGGTCATCACGCGCAAGGCGTACGGCGGCGCCTATGACGTGATGGCGTCGAAGCATCTGCGCGGTGACTTGAACTATGCGTGGCCGACCGCGGAGATCGCGGTGATGGGCGCGAAGGGTGCGGTGGAGATCATCTTCCGCGGGCTGAACGAGCACGGCATCGCGGAGAAGACCGCGGAATACGAGGCGCGCTTCGCCAATCCCTTCGTCGCGGCGAGCAAGGGCTTCGTCGACGAGGTGATCCAGCCGCACTCGACGCGGCGGCGGATCGCGCTGGGGCTGCGCAAGCTGCGGCACAAGACGCTCGAGAATCCGTGGAAGAAGCATGACAACATTCCGTTGTGAGCTCGATGGTCGTCATTGCGAGCGCAGCGAAGCAATCCAGCGTGGCGCTCGTGACCCTGGATTGCGTCGCTGCGCTCGCAATGACGAAGGAATGCTGAGGTGAAGCAGCCGGCGGTGTACATGATGGCGAGCAGGCGCAACGGGACGCTCTATGCGGGCGTCACCTCGGACCTGATCCGGCGCGTGGCGCAACATCGTGACGGCGCCGTCGAGGGTTTCACCAGGCGATATGGCTGCAAGACGCTGGTGTGGTTCGACATGGCCGACACGATGGACGCGGCGATCGGTCGCGAAAAGCAGATCAAGGCGGGCTCGCGTGCGCGGAAAATCGCATTGATCGAGGCGGCAAACCCGCACTGGCGCGACCTGTATCCGGCGATCGTCGGGCAGGTCGGAACGGATGGAGCAAGCGCATGAACCTCGGCCGCCTCAACCATGTCGGCGTCGCGACGCCGTCGATCGCCAAGTCGATCGAGACCTATCGCACGCTGCTGGGCGCCGACGCGATCGGGGAGCCGTTCGACCTGCCGGCGCAGGGGGTGAAGGTGTGCTTCATCGACGCGCCCAATACGCAGATCGAGTTGATTGAGCCGTATGACGAAACGTCGCCGATCGCAGGCTATCTGAAGAAGAACCCGGCGGGCGGGCAGCATCACGTCTGCTTCGAGGTGCCCGACATCCATGCGGCGGTGGCGCATCTGACGGCGAACGGCGCAACCGTGCTGGGGGAGCCGCGGATCGGGGCGCATGGCACGCCGATCGTCTTCGTCCACCCGAAGGATGTCGGGGGGATGCTGGTAGAATTGATGGAAGAGCCGAAGGGCGCGCATTGAAGCGCGGACAATGATCCGTTCGCGTCGAGTAGCTGTCGAGCATCGTCGAGACAGCGTATCGAGAATGGGCGAGGCGTCTCGATACGAGCCCTCGACAAGCTCGGTCTCTACTCGACACGAACGGGCAGGAGAGAGGAATAAGCCATGGCTGAATATGAAACGATCCTGACCGAGAAGAAGGGCGACGTCCTGGTCGTCACGCTCAACCGGCCCGAGCGGCTCAATGCCGCCTCGCTCCAGATGGCGGACGACCTGTCGGTCGCGCTCTACAATCTTGACGGTGCGCGCGCGGTGCTGATCACCGGGGCAGGGCGGGCGTTCTGCTCGGGGGCCGATCTTCAGGCGCGCGGCGGTGACAGTGCGGTCAGCGGGGGCGACGTCAGCCACCGCGCGCTGATGAACCATTACAATCCCGCGCTCAGTCAGATCATGCGGCTGCCGGTGCCGGTCGTCACCGCGGTGAACGGACCGGCGGCGGGCGTGGGCTGCTCGATCGGACTGGCCGGCGATTTCGTCTTCGCCGGGCGCTCGGCCTATTTCCTCCAGGCGTTCGTCAACATCGGGCTGGTGCCGGACGGCGGCTCGACGTGGCTGCTGACCAAGGCGATCGGCAAGGCGCGCGCGACGCAGATGATGATGCTGGGCGAGCGGATCGGCGCGGATCAGGCGGAGCAATGGGGGCTGATCTACAAGGCGGTCGACGATGCCGCGTTGCAGGACGAGGCGCTGGCGCTCGCCACGAAGCTGGCGGCGGGGCCGACCGTCGCGCTGGCGACGATGCGCCGCAACATCATGACCGCGCTGGACGGCACCCTCGACGAGGTGCTGCGCGCCGAGGCCGAGGGGCAGCGGATCGCCGGCGGTACGCAGGACGCGCGCGAGGGTGGGCGCAGCTTCCTGGAGAAGCGCAAGCCGGTGTTCAAGGGGGCCTAACCTCCGTTCGGCCTGAGCGAAGTCGAAGGCCAGGCGGCAGCGGTGCGGCCGTGCTTAGACTTCGCTCAGCACGAACGGCTTTCAGGTGAATGACATGACCGACCCGACGATCGAAACCAACACCGGCGAGGACAGCGGCGCGGCGCCCAAGCCCTCTTCGTCGCCGGCCCCCGCGGCGCCCTCCCCGACGCTGGACGTGTGGTCCGCAGCGGCGGCGAAGGAGGTGAAGGGCAAGGACCTGACCTGGCGCACGCCGGAGGGGATCGACGTCAAGCCGCTCTACACCGCGGAGGACGTCGGCGACTGGGAGCCGGGGCTGCCGGGGTTCGCGCCGTTCACGCGCGGGGTGCGCGCGTCGATGTATGCGGGGCGGCCGTGGACGATCCGCCAGTACGCCGGCTTCTCCACCGCGGAGGAATCGAACGCTTTCTACCACCGCAACCTGAAGGCGGGGCAGAAGGGGCTGTCGGTCGCGTTCGATCTGGCGACGCACCGCGGCTATGACAGCGACCATCCGCGCGTGACCGGCGACGTCGGCAAGGCGGGCGTGGCGATCGACAGCGTCGAGGACATGAAGATCCTGTTCGACGGCATCCCGCTCGATCAGATGTCGGTCAGCATGACGATGAACGGCGCGGTGATCCCGATCCTCGCCTTCTTCATCGTCGCCGGCGAGGAGCAGGGGGTCGAGCGCCGCCTGCTCGACGGGACCATCCAGAACGACATCCTGAAGGAGTTCATGGTCCGCAACACCTATATCTACCCGCCCGAACCCAGCATGCGGATCATCAGCGACATCTTCGGCTATACCAGCCGCGAGATGCCGAAGTTCAATTCCATCTCCATCTCCGGCTATCACATGCAGGAGGCGGGCGCGACGCAGGTGCAGGAGCTGGCCTTCACCATCGCCGACGGCATGGAATATGTGAAGTACGGCGTCGCGAGCGGCCTCGACATCGACAGGTTCGCCGGGCGGCTGTCGTTCTTCTTCGCGATCGGCATGAACTTCTTCATGGAAATCGCCAAGCTGCGCGCCGCGCGCGTCTTGTGGCACCGCGTCATGACGCAGCTGGGCGCGAAGGACGAGCGCAGCAAGATGCTGCGCACCCACTGCCAGACCAGCGGCGTGTCGCTGACCGAGCAGGACCCGTACAACAACGTCATGCGCACCACGATCGAGGCGATGGCGGCGATGCTGGGGGGTACGCAGTCGCTCCACACCAACGCGCTGGACGAGGCGATCGCGCTCCCCACCGACTTCTCCGCCCGGATCGCGCGCAACACGCAGCTGGTGATCCAGGAGGAAACCGGCATGTGCAACGTCGTCGATCCGCTGGGCGGCAGCTATTATATCGAGGCACTGACGAAGCGGCTGGTCGATGAGGCGTGGGAGATCATCGAGCGCGTCGAGCGCGAGGGCGGCATGGCCAAGGCGGTCGCCGCGGGCTGGCCCAAGGCGATGATCGAGGAGGCCTCCGCCGCGCGCGCGGCACGCGTCGATCGCGGCGAGGACGTGATCGTCGGCGTCAACAAGTATCGCAAGGATAACGAGGATCCGATCGAGATCCTGGACGTCGACAACCACGCGGTGCGCGAGGCGCAGATCCGCCGCATCCAGAAGACGAAGGCGGAGCGCGACGAGGACGCCTGCCGCGCCGCGCTCGACGCCTTGCGCGAGGGCGCGAAGGGCGACGGCAACCTGCTGGCGCTGGCGGTCGAGGCGGCGCGGCACCGCGCGACGCTGGGCGAGATTTCCAGCGCGATGGAGGACGTCTTCGGCCGCTTCGGCACGCAGCCGACGCCAGTGAAGGGCATCTATGGCGGCGCCTATGCCGAGGATGCGCGCTGGGCCCGGCTGGAGGACGGCGTGGCGGCGACCGAGCGCCGGCTGGGGCGCAAACCGCGGATGCTGGTCGCGAAGATGGGGCAGGACGGCCACGACCGCGGCGCCAATCTGGTGTCGTCGATGTTCGGCGATCTGGGGTTCGAGATCGTGCCCGGCCCGCTGTTCCAGACGCCGAAGGAAGCCGCCGAGCTGGCGCTGGCCAAGGACGTCGACGTCGTCGGCGCGTCCAGCCTGGCGGCGGGGCACAAGACGCTGATCCCCGAGCTGATCGGGCATCTGGCCGATGCGGGGCGCCCCGACATCAAGGTGATCGCGGGGGGCGTGATCCCGGCGCAGGACTATCAGGCGCTGCGTGACGCCGGCGTGCAGGCGATCTTCGGACCCGGTACGAACCTGATCGCGGCGGCGGAAGAAGTGCTACGCCTGCTCGGGCACAACATGCCCCCGCAGGAGGAAGCCGCAGAATGACGACCGTGACGCGCAACGACTGGACCCGGGAAGAGATCGCGGACCTCTTCGACCTGTCGTTCGACGAATTGATGTACCGCGCGCAGACGGTGCATCGCGCGCATCATGCCGCGGGCGAGGTGCAATTGTGCACCCTGCTGTCGATCAAGACCGGCGGCTGCCCGGAGGATTGCGGCTATTGCTCGCAATCGGTCGCGGCGGACAGCGGGGTCAAGGCGACGAAGCTGATGGACGTGCAGGCGGTGCTCCAGCGCGCGGCGGAGGCGAAGGACGCCGGCTCGCAGCGCTTCTGCATGGGGGCGGCGTGGCGCAACCCCAAGGACCGCGACATGGACGCGATCGTCCAGATGATCGAGGGCGTGCGCGGCATGGGGATGGAAACCTGCATGACGCTGGGGATGCTGACGCCGGCACAGGCGCAGCGGCTGAGCGCGGCGGGGCTCGATTACTACAACCACAATATCGACACCTCGCCCGAGCGGTATGGCGAGGTCATCACGACGCGCACCTTCGGCGAGCGGCTGGAGACGCTGGAGAACGTGCGGCAGGCCGGGATCAACGTGTGCTGCGGCGGGATCGTCGGCATGGGCGAGACGCGCGACGACCGCGTCGGCTTCGTCCACGCGCTCGCCACGCTGCCGCGTCATCCCGAGAGCGTGCCGGTCAATGCGCTGGTGCCGGTGAAGGGCACGGTGCTGGGCGACATGCTGGCCGACACGCCGCTCGCCAAGATCGACGACATCGAGTTCGTGCGGACGGTGGCGGTCGCGCGCATCGCGATGCCGCTGAGCATGGTGCGGCTGTCGGCGGGGCGCGAGAGCATGTCGGAGGCGACGCAGGCGCTTTGCTTCATGGCGGGAGCGAACTCGATCTTCACCGGCGACAAGCTGCTGACCGCGGGCAACCGCGGCGACAGCGCGGACGCGGCGCTGTTCGCGAAGCTGGGCGTGCGCGCGATGCAGGCGGAGGAGCCGATGCGCGCGCGGGTGTGCGAGGCGGCGGAATAATGCCGACGGTGCTGCGGATCGAAGCGTTTCGTTTCTACTTCTACAGTCACGAGCCCCATGAGCCGCCGCACGTGCACGTCGACCGCGGCGAGGCGACGATCAAGGTGTGGCTGGAGCCGGTGGAGGTCGCCAAGAGCCGCGGGTTCCGAGCGCACGAGATCAATGGCATTCTCGATATGGTCGCGGAGCATCGCGAAACGCTTCTGGAGGCGTGGCATGAATATTTCGGCTAGGATCAGCGATGAGCGCGTCCTTGATGTACGCTTCGACGAGGCGAGCCTGATCGTCGACCTGATGGATGGGCGGACGATCTCTGCCCCGCTCGCCTGGTATCCGCGACTGATGAACGCGACGCCCGAGCAGCGGTCGCATTGGGAGAAGGCCGGCGCGGGTTACGGCATTCATTGGCCGGACGTGGACGAGGACCTCAGTACCGAGGGCCTGCTCCGCGGCGCACCGGCACCACGCGCAGCATGACGCGACAAGGGGAGAGACGAGTGTTCAAGAAGATCCTGGTCGCCAATCGGGGCGAGATCGCGTGTCGGGTGTTCCGGACCGCCAAGAAGATGGGGATCGCGACGGTCGCGGTCTATTCGGACGCGGATGCGCGTGCACCGCACGTGCTGATGGCGGACGAGGCGGTGCGGCTGGGACCGGCGCCGGCGGCGGAGAGCTATCTCAAGGCCGACCTGATCCTGAAGGCGGCGAAGGACACGGGCGCGGACTGTATCCACCCCGGCTACGGCTTCCTCTCCGAGCGGGAGAGCTTCGCCAGGGCGTGCGCCGAGGCGGGCATCGCCTTCGTCGGACCGCCGCCCAACGCCATCGCGGCGATGGGCGACAAGATCGAGTCGAAGAAGCTCGCCAAGGAAGCCGGCGTCAATGTCGTCCCCGGCTTCCTGGGGGAGATCGCCGACACCGACGAGGCGGTGCGGATCGCGACCGACATCGGCTATCCCGTCATGATGAAGGCGTCGGCGGGCGGCGGCGGCAAGGGGATGCGCCTCGCCTATAGCGAGAAGGACGTGCGCGAGGGGTTCGAGGCGACCAAGCGCGAGGGCCTCGCCTCGTTCGGCGACGACCGCGTCTTCATCGAGAAGTTCATCGAGAGCCCGCGCCACATCGAGATCCAGGTGCTCGGCGACCAGCACGGCAACGTCGTCTATCTGAACGAGCGCGAATGCAGCGTGCAGCGCCGCCACCAGAAGGTGGTCGAGGAAGCGCCGTCGCCCTTCGTCACGCCCAGGATGCGCAAGGCGATGGGCGAGCAGGCGGTCGCGCTCGCCAAGGCGGTCGGCTATTACAGCGCGGGGACGGTCGAGCTGATCGTCAGCGGCGCGGACACCACGGGCGAGAGCTTCTACTTCCTGGAGATGAACACCCGGCTCCAGGTGGAGCATCCGGTGACCGAGGAGATCACCGGGCTCGACCTGGTCGAGCAGATGATCCGCGTCGCCGCCGGCGAGAAATTGTCGTTCGGGCAGAAGGACGTGAAGATCAACGGCTGGTCGGTCGAGAACCGCGTTTATGCCGAGGATCCCTATCGCGGCTTCCTGCCCTCGATCGGGCGGCTGGTGCGCTATCGCCCGCCCGCGGCGGACAAGCATCAGGCGCCGTTCGGGGCGCAGAACAAGGGCACCGTCCTGACCCGCGTCGACGACGGCGTGCGCGAGGGCGGCGAGGTGTCGATGTTCTACGATCCCATGATTGCCAAGCTCGTCACCTGGGCCCCCACGCGCGAGGCGGCGATCGACGCGCAGATCGCGGCGCTGGACGCGTTCGAGATCGAGGGGCCGGGGACGAACCTCGATTTCCTCTCCGCGCTGATGCAGCACCCGCGCTTCCGCGAGGGGAACATCACGACCGGGTTCATCGCCGAGGAATATCCCGACGGCTTCCACGGCGCACCGGCGGACGAGGCGCTGGTGGCGACGCTGGCGGGCGTGGCGGCGGTCGCGGCGCACGACAAGGCGGCGCGGGCGCGCTCGATCGACGGGCAGCTGGGTCATCCGCTGCCCGCCCCCACCGACTGGGTGGTGCGGGTCGGCAAGCGCGATCACCGCGTCGCGCTGACGGACGGGGTCGTCACCGTCGACGGCACGCCGCTGACCGAGGCGGTGGACTATGCCGCGCTCGATCGCACGGCGCGGGTGGGCGGCGTGACGGTGAAGGTGGCGCCGACGCGCGCCGGCTTCACGCTGACGGCGCGCGGCGCGGCGCACAAGGTGCGCGTCCTGCCGGCGCGCGTGGCGGGCTATGCCGGGCACCTGCTCGAAAAGGTGCCGCCCGATCTGTCGAAGTTCCTGATCGCGCCGATGCCGGGGTTGCTGGTGCGGCTGGACGTGGCCGAGGGCGACCGGGTCGAGGCCGGGCAGCCGCTGGCGGTGGTCGAGGCGATGAAGATGGAGAATATCCTGCGCGCCGAGAAGTCCGCGACGGTGAAGACGGTCAGCGCGAAGGCGGGCGAGAGCCTGGCGGTGGATCAGGTGATCCTGGAGCTGGAATAAGCGGGGCGGGCGGGGGGGCGTGCATCGCTTCGATGCGCGGCGCTCCGGTCCGCCTTTGGGGGCGCTTGCCCACACCGTCACCCCGGACCTGATCCGGGGTCCCGCTGTTCTTCCGACGTGGCAGAAAGAGCGGGACCCCGGGTCAAGCCCGGGGTGACGGGTGCTGGTGGCAGGAGAGCCGTCGGGACGCCGGCGCTGGCCAGCGCCGTGCCTGTTGCGACCTGCCACCCCGCACTTCCCGCGACATATCGCGACAGTTTCGGCCTTTACGCGCCCGGCATCGCGCTTCATGCACGGCGGCATGCGGTTGCGTCACCTCGTCCCCCTCCTGTCGCTCGGCGTCGCGGGGTGCAGCGTGGGGCCGGACTATCGTCCGCAGACGCCCGCCGGGCTGGGGGTGCCCGCGGCCTTCTCCGTCCCCGCCGCGCCCACGCGCGAGGATCTGACGCGGTGGTGGAACCGCTTCGACGATCCGGTGCTGGGGCAGTTGGTCGAACAGGCGGCCAGCGCCAACCTGGACGTGGCGCAGGCGGTGGCGCGGCTTCGGCAGGCGCGCGAGGCGCTGGTGCAGAGCCGCGCCGATCTGCTGCCCAGCGTCAGCGGTACGGCCGGGTACAGCCGGTCCGAGACGCTGGCCGGCGGGGGCCAGACGATCACCCTGCCCGACGGCACCGTCCAGAACGTCGGTGGGGGCGGGGCCAACAATTTCTCGCTGGGCGCCAGCGCGCAATATCAGCTGGGGCTGTTCGGCGAGGTGCGCCGCACGATCGAGGCGAGCCGTGCGGACTATCAGGCGTCGGGCTTCGACTATGCGACGACGCTGCTGTCGGTCGAGCAGGAGGTGGCGCGCAATTATGTGCTGGCGCGACTGTATCAGGCGCAGCTGGCCAATGCGCGCGCCAGCCTGACGTTGCAGGACGACAATCTGGAGATCGCGGGCTTTCGCGTGCAGGCCGGACTCGTCTCCTCGCTCGATCAGGAGCAGGCGCGGGTGCAGCGCGCGCAGACCGCGGCGTCGATCCCGACGCTGGAGCAGCAATATAACGCCGCGGTGTCGCGGCTGGGCGTGCTGACCGCGCAGGCGCCCGGCGCGCTGAAGCCGCTGATGGCGCCGGTGCGCGCGATCCCCGCCGGTCTGCCCGCGCAGGGCGTGGGAATCCCCGCCGACGTGCTGCGCCAGCGTCCCGACGTGCGCGCAGCGGAACGCCAGCTGGCGGGCGCCACCGCGCGGATCGGGGTGGCGGAGGCGGCGCTCTATCCCAATCTGGCGATCAGCGGGAACATCAACACGCGCGCCGGCACCGTCGGCACGCTGCTCGACACCGTGACCGGGGGGCTGTTCGCGGGGGTGACGCAGGCGATCTTCAACGGCGGACGGCTGCGCAGCCAGGTGCGCGGACAGCGCGCCGCCGCCGATGCCGCGCTGGCGGCGTACAAGGCGGCGGTGCTGACCGCGCTGGAGGATGTCGAGAATGCGATCGTCGCGCTGGACACCGCGCAGCGGCGTCAGGCGACGCTGGCGACCGCCGCCGATGCCGCGGACGCCGCGGCGGTGCTGTCGCGCAGCCTGTATCGCAGCGGGCTGACCGATTTCACGACGCTGAGCCAGCAGGAGGCGGCGGCGCTGTCGGCCCGCAACGGCGTGGCGCAGGCGCGCGCCGATGCCGCGACCGCGCTGGTCCAGCTGTTCGGCGCGCTGGGCGGCGGATGGGACGCCGCCCGCGTGCCCGACGTGCCCTCCACCCCCTCTAGCGCCCCCGCAGGAACCCCCTGATGGCCGATACCGCACTCGACGATTTCCTGGGGGTGAAGCCGCAGCCGGCCTGGCGGCGCTGGGCCAAATGGGGACTGGTGGCGGCGGGCTGCGTGCTGCTGCTGCTGGTGCTGACGCGCTGCGTGCTGGGGGGCGGCGACGAGGTGCGCTATGCCACCACGCCGGCGCGGCGCGGCAACCTGACCGTGACCGTGTCCGCCACGGGGAAGCTGGCGCCGACCAATCAGGTGACGGTGGGGTCGCAGCTGTCGGGGCTGGTCACGCGCGTGGTGGTCGACGTCAACGACCGCGTGGTCGCGGGTCAGCCGCTGGCGCTGATCGATCCCGAGCAGATCGACGACCAGATCCGCGCAGGGCAGGCGACGCTCGCCGCCAACGAGGCGCAGGTGAACCAGGCGCGCGCGACCGTCGCGGAGACGCAGGCGCAGCTGGCGCGGTTGCAGGAGGTATACCGCCTGTCGAACGGTCGCGTGCCGTCGAAGACCGAGTTGCAGACCGGGCAGGCCGACGCGCAACGCGCGACCGCCGCGCTGAAGGTGGCGGAGGCGAACGTCACCGCGGCACGCGCGCAGCTGTCGCAGTCGCAGACGCAGCGGGCGCGCGCGATCATCCGCTCGCCGGTCAACGGCGTGGTGCTGGCGCGGCAGGTCGACCCCGGTCAGACCGTGGCCGCGTCGTTCAACACGCCGACCTTGTTCGTGATCGCCGAGGACCTGACCCGCATGAAGCTGGAGGTCGCGATCGACGAGGCGGACGTGGGCGAGGTGCGCAACGGGCAGAAGGCGACCTTCACCGTCGACGCCTTTCCCGGGCGGACCTTCCCCGCGACGATCACCCGCGTCGACCTGGGGTCGAACCTGACGGTCAGCAACGCGACCGCCTCCTCCTCGTCCACCGGCACCAGCGCCACCGCGACGACGGGGCAGGTGGTGTCCTATGCCGCGGACCTCAGCGTCTCCAACCCGACGCTCCAGCTGCGCCCCGGGATGACCGCGACCGCGGACATCGTGACCGCGGACAAGCGCAACGTGCTGCTCGTCCCCAACGCCGCCTTCCGCTTCAAGCCGTCGAGCGGAACCGGGGCGAGCGGGGGCGGGATCACGGGATCGATCATCCCGCGCGGGCCGCGGCGTGGCGGCGGCGCGGAGCGTACCGCGCAGGTCGGTCGCGGCGCGACGCAGACCGTGTACGTCGTCGGCGACGACGGCAAGCCGAAGCCGATCCAGGTCACCACCGGCGACACCGACGGATCGCAGACCGAAGTCACGTCGGGCGGGCTGACCGCGGGGATGCAGGTCATCACCGGCCAGTTGTCGAGCGACGGGGCGGGCGGCGGCGGCTCGGCCGGCGGCCAGCGCCGGCGCGGCGGCGGGGGAGGCGGGGGCGGTGGCCAGTAGCGCCGACGCCCTCATCCGGCTGCGCGGCGTCACCAGGGTCTATGGCACCGGCGCGACGCAGTTCCACGCGCTGAAGGGAATCGACCTGGACATCGCGGGCGGCGATTTCGTCGCGGTGATGGGACCGTCGGGCTCGGGCAAGTCGACGACGATGAACATCTTGGGCTGTCTGGACGTACCCAGCGGGGGCACGTTCCTGTTCCGCGGGCATCATGTCGAGACGCTGGACCGCGACCAGCGCGCGCTGCTGCGGCGGCGCTACCTGGGCTTCGTGTTTCAGGGGTTCAACCTGCTGTCGCGCACCAGCGCGCTGGAGAATGTCGAGCTGCCGCTGCTGTACCGCGGCGACGAGAAGCGCGCGCGCCGCGACCGCGCGATGGCGGCGCTGGAGAAGGTGGGGCTCGATCGCTGGTGGGATCATACCCCGGCCGAGCTGTCGGGCGGGCAGCAGCAGCGCGTCGCGATCGCGCGGGCGATCGTGACCGAACCCGACGTGCTGCTGGCCGACGAGCCCACCGGCAATCTGGATTCGGAGCGGTCGGTGGAGATCATGGAACTGCTGACCGGCCTCAACCGCGACAGCGGCATCACCGTGCTGATGGTGACGCACGAGCCCGACATGGCGGCGTTCGCGCGGACGCTGGTGCATTTCAAGGACGGGCTGGTCGAGCGAATCGAGACGAATGCGCCGCGCGAGGTGGTGGCGTGAGCGACTTGTTCCGTCATGCCGGGCTCGTCCCGGCATCCAGGGTCCCGTGCGCACCCCGATGCGGCGGCGCGCGGAACCCTGGACCCCGGAACGGGCCCGGGGTGACGGTGCGGGTGGGGCGCCGTCACGCGGAAGGGCAGGCGTAACATGCTCGGCACTACCTTCCTGCTCGCGATCCGGTCGATCCGGCGGCACCTGCTGCGATCGTTCCTGACGATCCTGGGAATCGTGATCGGGGTCGGCGCGGTCGTCACGATGGTGACGCTGGGCAAGGCGACCACGGCGCAGGTGCAGCAGAACATCTCCTCGCTGGGCACCAACATCCTCCAGATCCGCCCCGGGCAGGGGTTCGGCCGCGGCGGCGGCGGGCCGCGGCCGCCCGATTTCGCGCCGGAGGACGTGAGCGCGATCGCCGATCAGATCGCGGGCGTCACCGCGGTCGCCCCGCAGGCGCAGGCGAGCGCCACCGCCATCTACGAAGGGGCCAATTGGTCGACCACGATCAACGGGACCACCGCGGCCTATTTCGAGGTCCAGCCGTGGCCGCTGGTCGCCGGGCGGCTGTGGACCCCGGCGGAGGAACAGGCGGGCAAGGCGGTCTGCATCATCGGCAATACCGTGCGGCAGAACCTGTTCCGCGGCGGCGACGCGGTGGGGCAGCGCTTCCGGCTGGGCAATGTCAGCTGCGACGTGATCGGCATCCTGTCGACGCGCGGGCAGGCGGGGTTCGGCGGGGATCAGGACGATGTCGTCATCATGCCGATCAAGGCGGTGCAGCGCCGCTTCACCGGCAGCCGCGACATCCGGCTGATGCTGGTGGGGGTCGATCCGGCCTATGCCACCGCGACCGTGCAGGCGGGGATCACCGACCTGCTGCGCGAGCGCCGCCGGATCGAGGACGGACGCGAGGACAATTTCAACATCCTCGACACCAGGCAGATCAGCGACACGCTATCGAGCACGACGCAGCTGCTGACGCGGATCGTCACCGCGGTGGCGGCGATCAGCCTGGTCGTCGGCGGCATCGGCATCATGAACATCATGCTGGTGTCGGTGACCGAGCGCACGCGCGAGATCGGCATCCGCCTCGCCATCGGGGCGGTCGCTAACGAGGTGCTGCTGCAATTCCTGGTGGAGGCGGTGGTGCTGTCGATGCTGGGCGGGCTGATCGGGCTGGTACTGGCACAGGTGGCGATCGTCGGATTGTCCTGGGCCGGCGGGCTGCCGTTCCTGTTCGATGCGCAGATCAACCTGATCGCGTTCGCGATCTCGGCGGTGATCGGGGTGGTGTTCGGATATTTTCCCGCGCGGCGCGCGGCGGCACTCAACCCGATCGACGCGCTGCGGCACGAGTGATATTCGTCACCCCGGACTTGATCCGGGGTCCCGCTTCGCGCCGACGCGGCAGAGAAAGCGGGACCCCGGGTCACGCCCGGGGTGACGGGGACTTACCCCCGGATGGCGTGCGAATCGGTGCGGTTGAGCGGCTCGGGCGCATGGACGAGGCGCTGGAGCTCCTTCAAATCCTCGCGCGTGTCGATGTCGATGAGCTCCGCGGCGTTCGTGACGACGTGGCGTCCGGCCTGGATCAGGTCGCGCGCGCCCTGATCGCCCCTGATCGCGAGCACGTCGTCGAACCGCGCACGGCCGAACAGCGCGGGCGGCTTGGGCGCGACGCCGTCGCTCGACGCCACCACCGCATCCTCGCTGTCGGCGGCATCCATCAGCCGGTAGATGTGCGAGGCGGTGACGCGCGGCATGTCCGCCAGCGCGATCAGCACCGCCTTCGCGTCCAGCGCCCGCGCGCACTCGACGCCCATCCGCACCGACGACGCCATGTCGCGCTCCGGATCCTCGTTGTGGAGCAGCTTGAAGCCGTGCTGCGCGTAATCCAGCTTGCACCCGTCGACGACCGCGATGCGCTGCCTGAACGGAATCTCCTCCAGCGCGACCGCGACGTGGAGCCCGAGCGGGCGCGAGAGGAACGGCTGGTCCAGCTTGCTGCCGACATCGCCGAACCGTTCCGACCGGCCCGCGGCGAGGAGGATGAGGACGGTATCTTCAACGGCGATCATGGAACGCTCCCACCATGGCGGCGGCGATCGACAGCGCGATCTCGGCCGGGCCGATCGCGCCGATATCGATCCCCACGGGGCCGTCGATGCGATCCAGCTGATCGGCATCAACGCCTGACGCCGCCAGCCGCTCCCGCCGCGCGGCATGACTTTTGCGGCTGCCCAGCGCACCGATATAGGCGGTGTCGGCGGCCAGCGCGGCGATCAGCGCGGGGTCGTCGATCTTCGTATCGTGGCTGAGCGTCACGACCGCGGTCGAGGGGCCGGGATTCCATGCCGCCACCGCCTCGTCGGGCCAGCGATCGTCGAGCGTCACGCCGGGGAAGCGCTCCGCGGTCAGGAAGCGCCCGCGCGGGTCGATGACGACGGTCTCGATCCCCAGCGTCGCCGCCAGCGCGGCGAGCGACTGCGCGATCTGCACCGCGCCCACGATCAGCAGCCGGCGCGGCGGATCGTAGCGGTTGGCGAAGGCCTCGCTGGTGGGCTGCGGGCCGGTGCCACCCTCGCCCGGTGACGGGCGATCCGACATCTCCGACCGGCCGGTGGCGAGGTCGGTGGTGACGGTGAGCGCGCGGCCCGCGCCGCGCGCCTCGGCGATGCGATCGAACAATTCGGGGTCGAAGCCGTCGGCGGACACCGGCTGGACCATGACCGAAATCTGCCCGCCGCACGGCAGGCCCACCTCCCATGCGCTGTCGTCGGCGACGCCGTAGGTCTTCACCGCGAACGGCTCCCCCGCGATGACGCGCGCGGCGGTATCCAGGATCTCGCCCTCGACGCAGCCGCCCGAGACGGAACCTTCGAAGCGGCCGTCCTCGTGCACCAGCATGTGGCTGCCGCGCGGGCGCGGTGCGCTGCCCCAGGTCGAGACGACGGTGGCGAGCGCCAGGCGCGCGCCCTTCCAGTCGCGGGCGGCGGCGAGGACGGAATCGTTGTCGGCCATATCGTCTTCCTTCGTCGCCCTCACCCTTCCCACCCGGCTGCGCCGGGCGGGCCCCTTCCCTCTCCCGGCGGGAGAAGGAGGGAGGCGCGCAGCGCCGGAAGGGTGAGGGCGAAATGAACTAAGCCGCCGGCAGTCCCGCCAGCAGCGTGTCGAGCGTCACCGGCACCTCGCGGGTGCGGATGCCGGTGGCGTTGTAGATCGCGTTGACCACCGCCGCGCCCGCGCCGGAGATGCCGAGCTCGCCGACCCCCTTCGCGCCGGCCTGGTTGGCGGCATCGTCGATCTCCTCGACGAAATGGCATTCGATCTGCGGCACGTCGGCGTTTACCGCGACGTGATATTCACCGAAATCGGGGTTCACGAAGCGGCCCGAGCGGGTGTCGACCACCGCCGCCTCGCCCAGCGCATAGCTGATGCCCCACACCATCCCCCCGACGATCTGGTTCGCCGCGGTGGCGCGGTTGAGGACGCGGCCGACGTCGAACACGCCCAGCATCCGGCGCACGCGCACCTCGCCGGTGATCGCGTTGACCGCCACCTCGCAGAATTGCGCGCCGTGGCTCGCCTGGCTGGTCTTCTTCGCCTGCGCGCCGGGCTTGCTCCTGCCGTGGCCGACGATCGGCTGGCCGCGGACCAGCTCGGCGAGCGGCACCTCGCGCGCGTCCGCGGTGACGCGGCCATCGTGGAGCGACAGGTCCCCGGGCGCGGCGTTCATCCGGCGCGCGAGTTCGGCGACCACGTCCTCGCACGCCAGCGCCGCGGCGGAGGCGGCGCTGCCCGCGCCGAACGACCCGCCGGAGCCGGCGCTCCTGGGATAGTTGGTGTCGCCGATCCGCACGTCGACCGCGCCGGGCGACAGGCCCAGGATCTCCGCGACGGTCTGCGCCAGGATCGTATAGGTGCCGGTGCCGATGTCGGTCATGTCGCATTCGACCGCGGCGCGCCCGTCCGCCTCCAGCCGGACCGTCGCGGATGCCTCCACGGTGAAATTGCCGCGCAGGCTGGCGGCCATGCCGATGCCGATCAGCCAGTCGCCCTCGCGCACGCTGCCGGGCGCGGGCACCCGTGCGGGCCAGCCGAAGCGGCGCGCGCCCTCGTCATAGCATTCCAGCATCCGGCGGGTGGAGAAGGGCTTGCCGCTGGTGGGGTCGCGCTCCGGCTCGTTGCGGCGGCGCAGCTCGACGGGGTCGAGACCCAGCCGCTCGGCGAGTTCGTCCATCGCGCATTCGACCGCGAAGGTGCCGATCGCCTCGCCGGGTGCGCGCACCGCGCCGGTGGGGGGCAGGTCGAGGCGGACGAGATCGGTGCGGAAGCGCCGCGCCGCGCCGGCATAGAGCGGGATCGAGCCGAACGGGATCGGCTCCAGGAACGCGCTGTCGTCGTTCTGCGCCGCTACGCCCTCATGCGCGAAGGCGGCGATGCGACCATCCGTGTCGCACGCGATCCGCACGCGCTGCCTCGTCGCGCTGCGGTGGTGGACGAGATAGGCGGTGTCGCGCCGCGGCAGCGCGATCTTGACCGGCCGGCGCAGCTTCTCCGCGGCGATCGCGGCCATGACGACCTCGGGACCGACCCCGGTCTTGCCGCCGAAGCCGCCGCCGACATAGGGGGCGAGCACGCGGACGCGCTCGGGCGGCAGCCCCATCGCCCTGGCGATCGTGTCCCGCGCGCCGCCGATCACCTGATTGCTGGAGCGGACGGTCAGCACCTCGCCGTCCCACCAGATGGTCGAGGCATGCGGCTCCAGCGCGGCGGGGAAATGGACCGGCGTTTCGTAGGTGGCGTCGAACGTCACCGCCGCCTCCGCCAGCGCGGCATCGACGTCGCCGATGTCGATCGCCAGGAGGAAGCCGAGCTTGTGGTCGCGCTGCACCGGCTCGCCGGTCATGTCGAAGCGGCCGTCGCTCGCCTCCGCGATCACCGTGACGAGGGTCGCCGCCTCGCGCGCGGCGGCCTGCGTTTCGGCGACGACGATCGCGACGGGCTGACCGTGGTGGAAGATGCGGTCGGTCCCCTGCGACGGCATCGCGCGCGAATTGCCCTCGCCCGCGGGGATGCGCGGATCGTCGTGGATCACCGCGACGACGCCGGGCAGCGCCCTGGCCGCGGCATCGTCGATCCCCGTCACGCGTCCGCGCGCGACCGGCGCGCCGACGATCGCGGCGTAGAGCGTGCCCCGGGGGGCGTGTTCGTAGGCGTAGGTGGCGGCGCCGGTGACCTTCAACGGGCCCTCGACGCGCGCGATCGGCGCGCCCAGCACGCCCTGCGTCGCGCGGGCGAGCGCGCCGGGCCGCTCCGCGGTGTCGATCGCCTGTTCGGTCATCGTATATTCCTGAATATCGCCGTCATTGCGAGCGCAGCGAAGCAATCCGGTGTTCCGCGCCTGGCCCCGGACCGCTTCGCTGCGCTCGCAATGATGAAAGGAGGCGGCATCGCGGCATTTTGCACCGCGGGGGTCAGTCCGGCAATCCTTCCAGTAGCTTGTCGCACGTGATCGGGAAGTCGCGCACGCGCACGCCGGTGGCGTTGTAGACCGCGTTGGCGATCGCGGCGCCCGCGCCGGAGATGCCCAGCTCGCCGATCCCCTTGGCGTGGATCGGGTTGGCGTGGATGTCGCGCTCCTCCAGGAAATGGACGTCCAGCTGCGGCACGTCGGCGTTCACCGGCACGTGATATTCGGCGAGGTCGCGGTTCACGACCTTGCCGTTGCGGGGATCGTGGACAAGCTCCTCCGACAGCGCGCCGCCGATGCCGAAGGTCATGCCCCCCAGGCATTGCGAGCGTGCGGTCTTCGCGTTCAGGATGCGGCCCGCGGTGAACACCCCCAGCATCCGCTCGACGCGGATCTCGCCGGTGACGGCATTGACCTTCACCTCCGCGAAATGCGCGCCGTAGCTGGCCTGGTTGAACAGCTTCTCCTGCTTGCCCGGCGCGATCTCGCCGGTGACGGTGATGCCGTCGCCGACCAGGTCGGTCACGTCGACCGCGCGGTTCGCCGCAATGGCGCGCGCGTCCTTCAGCGTCAGCTCGTCCGGCGACACGTCCATCGCCTTGGCCAGCTTCTCGCGGATGCCCTCGCACGCGAGGTAGACCGACGAGCCCGACGACCCCGCGCCCCACGACCCGCCCGATCCCGCCGCGGGCGGCGCGGCGCCGTCGCCCAGGTGGACGATGACGCGGTCGAGCGGCAGCCCCAGCGTCTCCGCCGCGATCTGCGCCAGGATGGTGTAGGTGCCGGTGCCGATGTCGGTCATGTCGGTCGACACGATCGCGCGCCCGTCCGGGGTCAGCTCGACCGAGGCGGACGACTTCTGGAGCATGTTGGAGCGCACCGCGGCGGCCATGCCCACGCCGTGCCACCATTCGCCGCGGCGATCCTGCGCCGGTTGCGGCTTGCGGTCTGACCAGCCGAACAGTTCGGCGCCCTTGTCCATGCACGCGACCAGCGAGCGCGAGGAGAAGGGGATTTCCTTCTCCGGGTCCTGCCCCGGCTCGTTGCGGCGGCGCAGCTCGATCGGATCGATGCCGAGACGCTCGGCGAGTTCGTCCATCGCCGATTCGAGCGCCAGCATCCCCACCGCCTCGCCCGGCGCGCGCATCGATCCCGCCAGCAGCCAGTTGAGCCGCACGATCTTGTGATCGATCAGCCGGTTCTCGCCCGCATAGGCGAAATGCGTGCCCATGCCGGCGGGTTCGAAGAAATCCTCGCCGGGCAGGTTGCTGGTCAGCGTCTCATGCGCGATCGCGGTCAGCTTCCCGTCGGCCGTGGCGCCCAGCCGGATGCGCTGCTCGGTATTGGAGCGGCGCACGGTGGCGTCGAACACCTGCTGGCGCGCCATCGCGACCTTGACCGGGCGGCCGAGCTTCTTCGCGGCGATCGCGGCGGCGACGCTCTCGGGCGCGATGCCCAGCTTGGAGCCGAACCCGCCGCCGACATAGCGCGCAATGATCCGCACCTTGTCCTCGCCCACGCCCAGCGCCTTGGCGAGCTGCATCTGGTCGGAGGCCACCATCTGATACGCGCCGTGGAGCACGAGCGTGCCGTCCTCCTTCCACTCCGCGATCGAGGCATGGGGCTCCATCGCGGCCGAATTCTGGCTGGGGGTCGTATAGGTCGCGTCGATCGCGACCGCGGCCTGCGCCATCGCCATGTCCACGTCGCCCTGTTCGGTGCGCGGCGGGATCTGGTCGGGGGGCGGGGTCTCCGCCTCGGTGCGGTGCGCCTCGAAGACGAACGCGCCCTTCGCCGGCTCGTGCGTGACGACGACCAGCTGTGCCGCCTCGCGCGCCGCCTCGAACGTCTCGGCGACGACGATCGCGACGATCTCGCCAAAATAGTCGACCTTCTCGACCCCTTGCGTCGGGGCCGTCGTCTCGCCGCCCTGTTGCGGGTTGCGGATGAAGGTCGGATAGTCGGTCACGATGTCGATGACGCCGGGAACCGACCGGGCGACGTCGGTCACCACGTCGGTGATCCTGCCCGAGCCGAAGGTCGCGCGGACCAGCACGCCATAGGCCAGATTCTCGGCCGGATATTCGGCGGCATAGGTGGCGCGACCGGACACTTTCAGCGGCCCCTCTACGCGGTCGACCGGGCGGCCGATGATCCCTTGCGCATCGCGGTCGAGCAGGCTGTCGGGATGCGGTGCATCCATCGTCAGGCTGCGCGTGTCGTCGCGGCCCAGCAGCTTGGAAATGAGGTTCATCGCGTCAGCTCCCGCAGGGTGGCGATCAGGGTGCGGCGTACCAGCGGGATCTTGAAGTCGTTCGAGCCGAAGCCGCGTGCATCCTTGACCAGCGCATCGGCGGCGGCGGCGAAGACGTCATCGGACGGCGCCTGTCCGACCAGCGCCGCCTCCACCGCTTCGTCGCGCCACGGCATGGGCGCCAGCCCGCCGAAGGCGAGCGCGGCGGCGGCGATGCGACCGTCCTCCACCGCGACGACGCCCGCGATCGAAACGAGCGCGAAGGCGTAGGAGGCGCGGTCGCGCACCTTGCGATAGACCTGCCGGCCGGCGGGCGGGGCGGGCAACTCGACATGGGTGATGAGCTCGCCGCGCTGAAGCACGTTCTCCACCTGCGGCGTGTCACCGGGCAGGCGGTAGAAGTCGGCGATGGGGATGCGCCGCTTGTCGCCGCCCGGCGCCTGCGTCACGATCACCGCATCGAGCGCGCGCATCGCCACCGGCATGTCGCCGGGGTGCGTCGCGATACACTGGTCGCTGGTGCCCAGGACCGCGTGGATGCGGTTGAACCCGCCGATCGCCTCGCAGCCCGATCCCGGCGCGCGCTTGTTGCAGCCCGCGGCGGTGTCGTAGAAATAATAGCAGCGCGTCCGCTGGAGCAGGTTGCCCCCGGTCGTCGCCTTGTTGCGCAGCTGCCCCGAAGCGCCCGCCAGCAAGGCGCGGCTCAGCACCTCGTACTTCGCGATGACGCGGGGATCGGCGGCGAGGTCGCTGTTGGGCACCAGCGCGCCGATCGTCAGCCCGCCGTCGTCGCGCTCCTCGATCCGGTCGAGGTCGAGGCGGCTGATGTCGACCAGCTTGTCGGGCGTCTCCACCTGCAGCTTCATCAGGTCGAGCAGGTTCGTGCCCCCGGCGATGAACCGCCCGCCGGCCTGCACCGCCTCCTCCACGCTCGCGGCGCGGGCATAGTCGAAGGTCTTCATGCGTCCACCTTCGCGCCGGCGACGTCGCGGCCCGCTACCTCGCGGATGGCGTCGACGATATTGGGGTAAGCGGCGCAGCGGCAGATGTTGCCGCTCATCCGCTCGCTGATCTCCGCATCGTCGAGCGATACGTTGGTCAGGTCGGCGCTGGCGTGGCTGGGCCAGCCCTTCGCCACCTCGTCCAGCATGCCGACCGCGGAGCAGATCTGCCCCGGGGTGCAATAGCCGCACTGATAGCCGTCGTGGCGGACGAACGCGTCCTGCATCGGATGGAGGTCGCCGACCTCGCCCAGCCCCTCGATCGTCACGATCTCGTCATCCTGATGCATCACGGCGAGCGTGAGGCACGCGTTGATGCGGCGGCCGTTCACCAGCATGGTGCACGCCCCGCACTGACCGTGGTCGCACCCCTTCTTGCTGCCGGTCAGCCCCAGGTGTTCGCGGGCCAGATCGAGCAGCGAGGTGCGGATGTCGACCTCCGCCTCGTAGGATTTTCCGTTGATGGTGAAGTGCATGGACCAGCCTTTCGGTATTCCCGGTGAAACTAAGCAGGGCGGGTTCAGGTCCGTGCGAACCATTCTCATCGCCTTGGGCGCGGTGCTGGCATCGGCGTGCACGACCGGGCAGAAGGTGGCCATGACCCCCCCGCCTTCCGCCACACCCTCCCCCCTCGTCATCGCGCATCGCGGCGCCAGCGGCGAGCGCCCCGAACACAGCATCGCCAGCTACGCGCTCGCGATCCGGGAGGGCGCCGACGTGATCGAGCCCGATCTGGTGCCGACGAAGGACGACGTGCTGGTCGCCCGGCACGAGAACGAGATTTCGGAGACGACCGACGTCGCGCAGCACCCGGAGTTCGCCGCGCGCCGCACGACGAAGACGATCGACGGCCAGACGCTGACCGGCTGGTTCACGGAGGATTTCACGCTCGCCGAGCTGAAGACGCTGCGCGTGAAGGAACGTCTGCCGCAGCTGCGCCCCGGCAACACCGCCTATGACGGGCAGGAGACGATCCCGACCTTCGCGGAGGTGATCGCGCTGGCGAAGGCGAACGGCGTCGGCATCTACCCCGAAACCAAGCATCCGACCTATTTCGCATCGATCGGCCATCCGACCGATGCGCTGGTGGTGAAGGCGCTGCGCGAGGCGGGGTGGGACAGCGCCGAGGCGCCGGTGTTCCTGCAATCGTTCGAGGTCGCCAATCTCAAGCGGCTGGCGGGGATGACGAAGGTGCGGCTGATCCAGCTGGTGGACGGCGAGGGCGCGCCCGCTGACGGGGCCGCGCCCAGCTATGCCGCGATGACCACGCCCGACGGGCTGCGGGACGTGGCGCGCTACGCCTATGGCATCGGGCCGAACAAGGCGATGCTGTGGGACGGCGCGACCCCCGGCACGCTGGTGGCGGATGCGCACGCCGCGGGGCTGAAGGTGCATCCCTGGACCTATCGCGCGGAGAATTATTTCCTGCCCGAGCGCTTCCGCCGCGGCGCCGATCCGCGCGCACGGGGCGACGTGGTGGCGGAGATCCGCGCCGCGCTGGCGCAGGGGATCGACGGGTTCTTTACCGATTTTCCTGCTATGGGCGTCGTCGCCACGGGGCGGGGAGTGAAGTGACATGCGTCTATGGGGAGGGCTGGCCGCGGCCGGTCTGATGCTGGCGACCGGGGGATGCGTCAGCACGGTGGCGAACGTCGTCACCGCGCCGGTGAAGCTGGCGGGCAAGGCGGTCGGCGGGACGGTCGACATGATGACCACCAGCGAGAAGGAACGCGACGAAAAGTATTTGCGGCGGATGCGCAAGGAGGACGAGCGCGAGCAGAAGCGGTTGCGCGAATGCCGCAAGCATCCGGAGCGGTGCGAGGGGTGAGATTTCGCGCCCGAACCGATCGGCGCGGTCGCCTGACTGTCCACCCCGGCGCAGGCGGGACCTTTGCAAAAGTCTCCACCGTGCTCCTGCGCAGGCAGGAGCACGGCCGGTAAGCGGCGCTGTTGCAGCCATTTTGCAAAGGCCCGGCCTTCGCGGCGCCTTTGCAAAAGGCTACCCCGTGCTCCTGCGAAGGCAGGAGCCCAGAGTTGCAGGTCCCATAAGGCGTTGTTCTGCTGGGCCTTGGGCTCCTGCCTGCGCAGGAGCACGGCCGGTACGTGGCGCTGTTGCATCCCTTTTGCAAACGTCCCGCCTTCGCCGGGATGGTCGGCAAGGCGGTGTTGCCGGATGTCAGCCCACCACCCGCTCCTGCAGCCACAGGAGCGAGGGATAGGCGCACAGCCAGATCCAGAAGAAGCGGTTGAGCCCGAACAGGCACGCATTGGCGAGATGGAACAGCGCCGCGACGACCAGCGCGACGATCAGGGCCGGGCGCGACAGGATCGCGAGCGGGAAGGCCAGCTCGAACAGCATCACCGCCCAGCCCGCCGCCCGCAGCAGCCGCGGCCGGTCGGCGAGGCGGCGAATGTTGTCGCCCGCGGGATAGGCCGAGAAGCGGAAGACGTCGCGCAGCGCGCCGCCGTCGCGCCACGCGGGGTTCACGATCTTCACCGCACCCGCGACCGCGTAGCTGAGCAGCAACTGCATCGCGAGATAGCCGAACGCCGCCTCGCGCCAGCGCGGCTCCGGCAGCAGCACGGCGGCGGTCAGGCACAGCAGGATCAACAGGCTCATCCGGTCCGCCCCGCCGTTATAGGGGCCGTTGAAGAAGGGCAGGGTGAACAGGTGGTTGGCGACCAGCGCCAGCAGCAAGGCGGGCGGCGGTGCGCCGAGCGCGGCGGCGGCGAGCAGCAGCAGCGACAGGATCAGGCGCGGCGCGAAGAGCGCGCGTTCGGTGCCGCGCGCGGCGGGCCGCAGGTGCTCGGCGCTCTGCTGGACGAACGCCGCCGCCATCATCGCCGCGGTCAGCCGGATCGCGTGGTCGAGCGTCATGGTGCGATCAGGTCGGAAACGCGGACGGCGCCGCTTTCATATGCGACGCGCTCGCTGTCGCGCGTGACGAGGCGGATACGGATGCGCAGCCAGTCGCCGGGCGCGGCATCCAGACCGCGCGCGATACGCCGGATCATCTCGCGCTCGCTATGCGCCACCGTCCGCGGGTCGTCGCCGGTCAGCAGCCGCTCGGCCAGGCTGACGCGGTAGAGGCCGTCGTTCCACGCCGGGTTCCAGAACAGCCGGCGGATCATCCGGGCGGGCGAGAGGTGGCGCACGCGGGGGTCGTCCGTATGCCACCGCACGACCGGCGTGTCGGGGCCGGCCACGACCGCATGGTCGATCCGCGGGCTGTCGCCGACCGCATCGAAGAACCGCCATGACGGGACGATCGCGGGGAGCAGCAGGCGCAGGCCGGCGAGCGGGTTCGGCAACATGCCCCGCTGTCTGGTCGATCCGGCGCGGCGTGGCAAATCCGCGGTGGCGGGCGTCGCGGCTCAGGCCTGCGCGGCGCCGAAGTCCGAACGCTGGCGGCGCGGCTGCCCTTCGCCCCGGCGGTTGAGCGCCTGGCTGATGCGGTCGAGCAACTCGGAGCGGCGGTACGGCTTGCTGAGCACGTCGGTGGTGCGCGCGCGCGGGCCGTTGATGACCAGCTCCTCGTTATAGCCGGTCGTCATCAGCACCGATACCGCCGGGTCGCGCTCGGTCACCGCATCCGCCAGCATCAGCCCGTTCATCCCGCCCGGCATGACGAGGTCGGTGAACAGCAGGTCGATGCGGTCGTGCGCGTGCGTCGCCTCGAAGAAACGCAGCCCCTCGTCGCCGCTGATCGCGGTGGAGACGCGGTAGCCCGCACTCTCCAGGATCTCGCGCGCGATCGCCAGCACCTCGTCATTGTCCTCGACCACCAGCACGTGCGGCTGCCCGCCGTCGCCGGGCATTGCCTGCGCCGGGACGTGATGGCGCGGCGCATTGGCCTTGTCCGCGACCGGCATGACCGGGAACAGCATGCGGATGCGCGTCCCCTTGCCCGGCTCGCTCTCGATCTCCAGCTTGCCGCCCGACTGGCGGACGAAGCCGCTCGCCATCGCCAGGCCCAGTCCGGTGCCCTTGCCCACGCCCTTCGTGGTGAAGAACGGCTCCGACGCGCGCTCCAGCACGTCGGGGCTCATGCCGTGCCCCTCGTCCTCGACCTGGAGCGCGACATAATCGCCCGGCTCCAGATCGACGGTATCGTCGGTCTCCAGCCGGCGCGGCAGCGTGGAGATGGTGACGAGCCCGCCGTCGGGCATCGCGTCGCGCGCGTTGTTGACGATGTTGAGCAGCGCCATTTCCAGCTGGTCGGGATCGACCACGACATGCGGCAGGCGGCGGCGCAGGCTGAGGTGGATGTCGACCTGCTTGTTGACCGAGCTTTCGATCAGGTCGGAGAATTCGCTGACCAGCCGCGACAGGTCGAGCGGGCGCGGCTCCAGCCGGGTCTTGCGCGCGAAGGCGAGCAGCTGCCGCGTCAGCTTCGCCCCGCGCTCCGCGGCGGATTGCGCGGCGCTGACGTAGCGCTTCACGCGCTCGGGATCGTTGGTGGCGGCGACCAGTTCCAGATTGCCGTTCACGACCTGGAGCAGGTTGTTGAAATCGTGCGCGAGCCCGGCGGTCAGCTGACCGATCGACTCCATCTTCTGCGCCTGGCGGTAGCTCTGCTCGGTATTGCGGCGGCGCGTGACGTCGAGCTGGCTCGCGAAGAAATAGCGCAGCGCGCCTCCCTTGTCGTAGACCGGGCCGATGAACACCGCATTCCAGAACGGCGAGCCGTCGCGGCGGTAGTTGAGCAGTTCCAGCGCGATCGCGGAGCGCTTCTCGATCGCCTCGCGCAGTTCGGCGACCGCGCTGCGGTCGGTCTGCGCGCCCTGAAGGAAGCGGCAGTTGCGCCCCAGCACTTCGTCTTCCTCATACCCGGTCAGGTCGAAGAACGCCTTGTTGGCGAAGACGATCGGATTGTCGTCCAGATTGGGATCGGTCAGGATCATCGGCATCCGCGTCATCTCGATCGCGGCGAAGAAGACCCCGCCGCGGTCGTTCAGATCGGCATCGGTGATCGTGCTCTCGCGCCAATGGTGCAGCCCGGGGCGCTCGATCGGCTCGCTGGCACCGACGTCCATCGCGCCGCCGGCGGGACGTCCCGCGGCCAGGCCCGTCGGGTCCACGTCGCTGTGCGAGTCCGGGCCGCTGGCGGCAGAATCGTCGATCATGCGCCGCAGCGTTGGCGTCGCTTTGGCGACAACGCAAGCCCGCGCTGCGTCTGCCGCCGTGCATAATGCGAACTAAGTCGCTTGCCCGGGCGCGGGCGATGGGCGCAGCCTGCGTTCCCGGAGCTTCGTCGACAGGCGGATTCCAGCGCCTGCGACACTCCGGATGATGGAGGGATGTCACATGGCCTATGCCGATCAGGTTCCCGGTGCACGGCGGTTCACGACCATCGCGGGCGTCGCGCTGATCCACGGTATCATCGGTTATGCGTTCGTCACGGGGATGGTGGTGGACGTGGTGCGCGGGGTGACGCGCACGCTCACGACGACGAACGTGCCCTTGCCGGTCGAGCCGCCACCGCCGCAGCCGAAGGAACCGCCCAGGGTTCAGCAGCCGGTGCGGCAGACCGCGGCCAGTACCGCGACGCCGATCGTGAACCTGCCCCGCGCGATCGAGCCGATCTATATCGAGCCGCTGCCGCTGGCCCGCCCCGATCCGCTGCCGATCGCCACCGGCACGCCGCAACCCCAGCCCTCGGTCACGCCCGCCAGCCGGGCGAGCGGGGTGCGGGTGCGGGGTGAGCGCGCGTCGTGGATCACCAACGACGATTATCCGCCGTCGGCGATCCGCGCCGAGGAACAGGGAACGGTCGCGATCACCGTCGCGGTCGATGCCGACGGGCGGGTCTCGACGTGCAGCGTGACGCAGTCGAGCGGGTCCGCCGCGCTCGATCAGGCGACGTGCCGGCTCTATGCGAAGCGCGCCCGGTTCGAGGCGGCGCGCGACGACGGCGGCGCGCGCGTGGCATCGACCTACAGCGATCGCGTGCGGTGGCAGCTGCCGCGATGAGGTAGGGGGGTTCTCCTACTGGCCTTCGTCATTCCCGCCTCCGCGAAACCTCTGCGAACGTCGTGGATCGCTCGATAATGCCGCCGTTCCCCGGCGGAGGCGGGACCTTTGCAAAAGGCTCCCCCGTGCTCCTGCGCAGGCAGGAGCCCGGGGTTGCGGGTTCCATAAGGCGTTGATGTGCTGGGCCCTGGGCTCCTGCGTGCGCAGGAGCACGGCGTGGGCTGGGTGCTGTTGCGCCCGTTTGGCAAAGGTCCCGCCTTCGCCGGGGAACAGGAAACTGAGTTTCGCAGAGGTCTTGCCCCCGCGGGGATGACGGTCGGGAGCCGATGCGCCTAGGCGCCCGGCCGGGCGCGGCGCATCATCCCCTGCGCGCTCGCCATGTGATGCGCGTGGCAGATCGCGACCGCCAGCGCGTCGGCGGCGTCGGGCCCGGCGAGCTTCGCGCCCGGCAGCAGCACCGCCATCATCGCCTGGATCTGCCGCTTCTCCGCGCCGCCGGTGCCGACCACCGCCTTCTTGACGGTGGAGGGGTGATATTCCCCGATCGCCAGCCCCGATCCCCCTGCCGCCAGCAGCACGACCCCGCGCGCCTGCCCCAGTTTCAGCGTCGATTGCGCGTTGGTATTGCCCAGCACCTCCTCCACCGCCGCGCTGTCGGGCCGCTCGGCGCGAATGACGTCGATCAGCGCGGCATAGAGGTTGGTCAGCCGGCGCGGCAGCGGCGCGGACGGATCGGTGCGGATCTGTCCGTTGCCGATATGGCTGAGGCGGTTCCCCTCCGCGCGGATCACGCCCCAGCCGGTGGTGCCGAGGCCGGGGTCGAGGCCGAGGATAATCATGGGAAGGGCGAAACCATCAAAGCCCCTCTCCTTCAGGAGTTGCAGGTCGGTCATGCCCCCGGCATGACCGACCTGCAACTCCTGAAGGAGAGGGGCTTTCACGCAGGCTCACCCCAGCTTCGCCATCACCTCGTCGGACACCTCGTAATTGCCCCATACGGTCTGGACGTCGTCGTCGTCGTCCAGCGCGTCGATCAGTTTGAAGAGCGTCGCGGCGTCGCCCTCGCCGACCTCGACCATCGTCTGCGGACGCCAGGCGAGCTTCGCGCCCTCCGCCTCGCCCAGCACCGGCTCCAGCGCCTTGGCGACTTCGTGGAGGGCGGCCTGCTCGGTCCAGATCTCATGGCCTTCCTCGGACGAGGTGACGTCCTCCGCGCCCGCCTCCAGCGCCGCCTCGAACACCTTCTCCGCGTCGCCCGCGCTCGCCGGATAGGTGATGAGCCCGACGCGGTCGAAGCCGTGGCTGACCGATCCGCTCGCGCCCAGGTTGCCGCCGTTCTTGCTCACTGCGGTGCGCACGTTGGTGGCGGTGCGGTTGCGGTTGTCGGACAGCGCCTCGATGATGAGCGACACGCCGCCGGGGCCGAACCCCTCGTAGCGGATTTCCTCGTAATTCTCGGTGTCGCCCTTCGACGCCTTGTCGATCGCGCGCTGGATATTGTCCTTGGGCATCGACTGCGCCTTGGCGGCGTTCACCGCGGCGCGCAGGCGCGGGTTCATGTCCGGATCGGGCATCCCCATCTTCGCCGCGACGGTGATCTCGCGGCTGAGCTTGGAGAACATGCCGGAGCGCTTCTTGTCCTGCGCGCCCTTGCGGTGCATGATGTTCTTGAACTTGGAATGGCCTGCCATGATCGCCTCTGACGGATAATCCCGTGCCTTTAGGACGCCGGACCCGTGTTCGCCAAGCGATCGATTTTCGCCTCCAGCGTCGCCAGCCGTTCCGCCACCAGCGCGTCCAGCTTCTCGTGCAGCCGCAGGATCTCCAGCTCGGCGCGCAGGTTCGTCTCGTAATCCAGGCTCGCGGCGAGTCGGTCCTTCGCCGCCTGGCGGTTCTGGCTCATCATGATGACGGGCGCCTGGATCGCGGCCAGCGTCGACAGCATCAGGTTGAGGAAGATGTAGGGATAGGGATCGAACTGCCAGCCGAAGCGCGCCAGCACGTCGGTGTTGAGCAGCATCCACCCGACCAGCACCACGCTGAAGCCGATGATGAAGCCCCACGAGCCGCCGATCGCCGCCACCTTGTCGGCCAGCCGATCCCCGACGCTGGCGCGCAGGTCGGCCTCGTCCGCGGCGTCGCGCGCCACCAGCGTGCCCGCGTCCATACTGTCGAGGACGCGGCGTTCCTCCGCATCCAACGCGTGCGGGGATTTGCGCAGCAGGCGCAGCGCGAGGTCGGCGATCGGCGGGCGATGAGCCATGTCGGTTCCGTTCCGAAAGGTGCGGATGCGCCCTAGACCCGCGCACGGCGATCGCCAAGCGCGCGCAAACCGCTTGCCCCGACCCGCGGTCATGCGCCAAACGCGCAGCGATCATGACCGTTAGCGTGGACATGGGCACCGACACGTCGGGCGCGCCCGTGACGATGGACCTCGAGGAACTGCTCGCCACCCGGCTGCTCGTCCAGGGCAATTCTGGGTCGGGAAAGTCGCATCTGCTGCGCCGGCTGCTGGAGCGGTCCGCCGGGCAGGTGCAGCAGGTGGTGATCGACCCCGAGGGCGATTTCGTGACGTTGTCCGACCGCTACGGCCATGTCGTGATCGAGGGCGCGGACTATGCCGAGCGCGAGGTGGCGCGAATCGCCGCGCGCCTGCGCGAGCATCGCGCCAGCGTCGTGCTGTCGCTGGAGGGACTGGAGGCGGAGGGGCAGATGCGCTGCGCCGCGGGGTTCCTGAACGCGCTGTTCGATGCCCCGCGCGAACATTGGTATCCCGCGCTGGTGGTGGTGGACGAGGCGCAGCTGTTCGCCCCCACCACCGGGGGCGAGGTGGCGGAGGAGGTACGGCGCGCGTCGCTGTCGGCGATGACCAACCTGATGTGCCGCGGGCGCAAGCGCGGGCTGGCGGGCGTGATCGCGACGCAGCGGCTGGCGAAGCTCGCCAAGAACGTCGCGGCGGAGGCGTCGAACTTCCTGATGGGGCGCACCTTCCTCGACATCGACATGGCGCGCGCCGCCGACCTGCTGGGGATGGAGCGGCGGCAGGCGGAGGCGATCCGCGACCTGGCGCGCGGCACCTTCCTGGCGCTGGGCCCCGCGGTGTCGCGGCGTCCGCTGACGGTGCGCATCGGCGCGGTGGAGACGCAGGCGCGCAGCGGCAGCCCCAAGCTGGTGCCGCTGCCGCAGGCGGGCGCGGTCGATATGGCGGCGCTGCTCGACGTGACGCCGGACGCCGCACCGACGCTGCCGATGACGTTCGACCCGCGCCCGCGCCGCGTCCCCGAACAGGAATTGCTGGCGGAGATCGCCACGCCGCCGGCGCCCGGCATCCCCGCCCCGACGCTGCCCGATCGGTCGGAGGAGGAGGTCGAGGCGGTCTATGCCGAGGTCTTGCGCGCGATCGTCGAGGATCAGGAGAGCGCCGGCCGTCCCGCCGCGGTGCTGTTCCAGGATTTCCAGGTGCGCTGCCGCATGGCCGGCGTCGCGCGGCCCGCGCTGGACCTGCCCGCGTTCAGTCGCCGCCTGTCGTGCGCGCGCGCCGGCATCTTTGCGCCGGGCGCGCCGGAATGGGCCGGGGTGCTGGCGCTGGCGCAGGGGCTGCCCGACGACATGCTCGGCGCGTTCCTGCTCGTGGCGCGCGCCGCGCGCGACGGCGCGCCGTGTCCGTCCGACGGCGACATCGCGCACACCTACGGCACCAGCTCGACCGGGCGGGTGAAGCGGCTGATCGGCTATATCGAGAGCCGCGACCTGTTCGTGACGCGCACCGACCTGTCGGGGAAACGGTCGATCACGATCCCGCATCTCGGCTGGACGACCGCGGCTGCGGAGGCGGTGTAGCGGCCGTCGTCGGTGAATCGTCCGGCGGCACAGACGAAACCCCTGCGAACGTCCCTTCCTCGTCCTCCGGTGGAGGCGGAACCTGCGCGGCAATCTCCACCGTGCTCCTGCGCAGGCAGGAGCCCAGGGTTGCAAGTCTTACGAGGCGTTGTTCTGCCTGGCACTGGGCTCCTGCCTGCGCAGGAGCACGGCGTGGGCTCAGTCCCGTTACACCCGCTTTGCAAACGTCCCGCCTCCGCCGGGGCGGGATCGGGGGGTGAAGCGCCTATTTCCCCTCCAGCGCCTGTGTCACCGTATCGACCTTCTCGCTCAGCGCGCCATAGAGGATGCTGCCGCCCAGCCCGACCGCGGCGATGATCGTCAGGACGATGCCGACATATTGGAACATCGAGGAGAAGGCGCGCGACCGCTCGATGCTGCGCGCCATGCGGGCCTCGTGCGCCAGCCGGTTCTCGGCGCGGCGGTCGCCCCTGGCGTCTTCCTTCACCGCCTGCGGGCGGCTGGCCAGGCGCGGTTCGTCGATCAATGCCTTGACCGAGATGCGGTCCTGCGTGCGCACGCCGAAGAAGCGGCCCTTGCCCCACATCACGCGCCCGACGATCACGATCGTGCCGCGGCGGATCTCGATATAGCTGCCGGGCGCAGGCGGCGAGTCGGAGCCGCCCATCAGCCCGCGCGAGGAAACGTTGTGGATGACCACATCGGCCCAGGCGCTGCCGACCCGCATGCGCGACGGGATCAGGACGGTGATCCGCTCCTCGCGCGGGCGGAAGCCGGTTTGCAACTTTGCCAGCACGTAGGGGACCCGTTCCTCAGTCTTTCGAAGGGCCATCAATGCCCCCAAAGACCCAAGATGGCGTTAACGCGCCATCATTTCGGGTCACCGCGACGCTACGCGGTCACAGCATGCCCAGCGCCTGCATATAGACCTCCAGGATCGACTGTTCCTCTTGATATTCCTCACGCTTTTTCTTGCGGATCTGCAGGATCTTGCGGATCGCCTTCGCGTCGTAGCCGCGACTCTTGGCCTCCGCCATCACATCCTTGATGTCGTCGGCGATGCCCTTCTTCTCCTCTTCGAGCCGCTCGGCGCGCTCGATCAGCAGCCGGAGCTCGTCCGCTGCGACCTGACCGCCGCCCATGCCTTCGCCGCGTTCTTCTGCCATGTACCTGTCCCCGCAAAGAAAGACGCCGCCCGCGCCGCTGCGCGAATCATGGCGCAGGTCGGCGGACGGCGTGGTGAGCCCTGAATGGGTGCGGCGGCGCGTCTATCGTCCCGCGCCGCCGCGCTCAAGCGCTACGCGGCAGGCTGTTTGGCGACGACGCCCTTGTGCATCACGAAATCGACCTGCTCCAGCCGGCGCACGTCGTCCAGCGGGGAGCCGGTGACCGCGATGATGTCCGCGCGCTTGCCCGGCGCCAGCGTGCCCAGGTCGTCGCGGCCCAGCACCGTCGCTGCATCCACCGTCGCGCTGCGGATCGCCTGCGCCGGGGTCATCCCCAGGTCGATCAGCTGGACGAACTCGGTCGCATTGTCGCCGTGCTTCGACACGCCGGTGTCGGTGCCGAACGCGAACTTCACGCCCGCGGCGAAGGCGCGCTTGTGGCTGGCGTGCATCGCGACGGCGGCCGCCTCGGCCTTCGGGATCGTCGCCGGGGGCAGCGCACCGGAGCGGGCCTGCGCCAGCGCGGCGATCGGCGCGATCTCGGTCGGGACCAGCCACGCGCCCCTGGTCTTGAACAGGCGGATCGTCTCGTCGTCCAGATAGCTGCCGTGTTCGATCGAATCGACGCCGGCCTCCAGCGCGGCCTTCGTCCCCTCCGCCGCGTGGCTGTGCGCGGTCGCCTTGCGGCCCAGCGCGTGCGCGGTGTCGACGATCGCGCGCATCTCCTCGGGCGTCATCGCACGGCCCAGGCCGCCGGCGACGTTGGACAGCACGCCCCCGGTCGCCGCGAACTTAATGACCTGCGCGCCCAGCCCGACCTGCTGGCGCACCGCGCGGCGGCATTCGTCGGGGCCGTCGCACACGTTGATCTGATGCGCGTGGACCGCATCGGCCCATTCGGCGGCGAGCCCGTTGGTGCCGTCGCCATGCCCGCCGCTGACCGAGATCATGCTGCCGGCGTTGACGATGCTCGGCCCCTCGACATCGCCGCGCTCCACCGCGTCGCGCAGCGCACGGATCCCGCGCGGGTTGCCGCCCAGGTCGCGCACCGTCGTGAAGCCCGCGGCCAGCGTCTTCTTCGCATTGCCGACGCTGGTCATCATGTCGTCGGCATCGTCGGTGTTGAGCCGCGTCAGCCGCTCGCGCATCGGATCGCCGCCGATTCCCCACAGATGGACGTGCAGGTCGATCATGCCGGGCATCACGAACCGGCGCGACAGGTCGACCAGCGTCGCGCCGGCGGGCGGCGCGACGAAGCCGTCGCGAATCTCCGCCACCATGCCGTCGCGCACCACGATCGTGCTGTTGCCGCGCGGCGCCTGACCGGGCCGGTCGAGCAGGGTGCCCGCGTGGATGTAGGTGACCTGCGGCGCGGTGGCGGTGGCGGCGGGCGCGGCGGTCTGCGATGCGGCGGGCGCGGCCAGGACGACCGCGAGCGCGGTCGCGAACGATTTGAACATCTTCCCCATATCTCCCTGTTTTCGCTGGCAAGCATGCGCGGGAACCGCTGGCGCTTCAATAGCCGATGCAGCATGAGGCGGGGATGACGACGGCGAAGGAGATCGCGGCGCGCCTGGCCGCCGCACGGCGAACGCGTACCGCGCTGGCGGACTTTCCCGGGGATGTGCCGACGACGCTGGAGGATGCCTATGCGATCCAGCGGGCCGGCATCGCGCTGCGCGGCGAGGCGGCGATCGCGGGGTGGAAGGTCGGGCGCATCCCGCCCGACATGGCGGCGCGGCTCGGCGAGGATCGCTTCATCGGGCCGGTGTACTGCGACGACGTGGTCCTTGCGCCGGCGCGGGGGGAGGCGGTGTTCGCGCTGTTCGACGGCGGGTCCGCGGCGTTTGAGGCGGAGGTGGCGGTGACGCTGGGCGAGGTGCCCGACGATACGGCCCCGGCGACGCCGGAGCAGGCGCGCGCGTGGGTCGTCGCGGCGCATATCGCGGTGGAGGTGGCGGGCAGCCCGGTCGCGACGCTCCCTGCGCTGAAGGCGCTCGGGTCGATCCCGGATCAGGGCAACAACAACGGGCAGATCATCGGCGCGCGCCTCCCGCTGGACGCGCTCGACGATCCGGACACGCTGTCATGCACGACGCGGATCGACGGGGTGGAGATCGCCCGCGCCGCGGCCTCCGCGCTGCCCGGCGGCCCGATGGCGGCGCTCGCCTTCGCGGCGCGGCGCGTGGCGGCGATCGGGATGCGGTTGCGCGCGGGGCAGTTCGTCTCGACCGGCGCGATCACCGGCGTCCACGCGGTGCGCGCGGGACAGCGGTGCGAGGCCGATTTCGGGCGCTGGGGGACGATCACCTGCCGGGCGACCTGCTCTTAGGGGGATGCTACGGCCTTGACCCGTTCGTCATTGCGAGCGGAGCGACGCAATCCAGGGCAGCGCGCGGAACCCTGGATTGCTTCGCTACGCTCGCAATGACGGATCGATGTGACGTCACCCTGCTCTCGTCCTGCCGCGCCACGCCAGCGACCGGCGGTTCAGCGCGGTCAGATCGGCTTCGCCGCGGATCGCCGCCTCGCCGAGCGCGATCGCGCGCGCCAGCGTGTCGACGGGGGCATGGGTATAGGCCGGGCGTCCGGCGATGTGGTCGTACCACCGCCCGCCACAGGCATTGTCGAGCATGATGCGCTGGAAGCAGTGATCGGCCGATACCGGCCACCCGCGCGCCTGCGCCAGGCCGGGCAACAGCTCGCGCGTCAGCCTCAGCCAGTCGCGCTCCAGCGTGGTGCGGTCGATCGCCATGGTTCCTCGCCGCGCGGCCGGGAGGGCGCCGCGCGACGAGGAAGCGCGTCAGGCGCGATGTTGTTTCGCGGCGCGGTGATGACCGATCGCGCAGCCGGCGGCGGCACCGGCGAGCGCATGGCCCTTGCCGACCATATGGCCGCCGACCGCGCCGACCGCGGCACCCTTCAGGCAGCCCTTGGCCTCGGCCGGACCGGCGACCGCGAGCGACAGGCCGGCGAGCGCCATCACGAGGGGAGCACAGGCTTTCATGACGTTCCTTCTCCTTCTGCTTCGATACCGGAAGGATAGGCGCGTGGACCCGTCGCGACGCTGACGGAAGCATGAACTTTCGGTCAGGTGCGCCGTCGCCTGCGCCACACCGCGACCGGGAGCAGCACCATGCCCAGCACCGATGCGACGAGTGCCAGCGCGGCGCTGGCGATCAGGATCGCGTGGCTGGTATCCTCGCGCCCGCCCAGGTCCATGATGTGCAGCCCCCACATCCAGTCGAACGCGCGCCATTGCGGCGTGCGGATCGCCAGCAGCGTGCCCGTGTCGGCATCGAGATAGGCGTGCGTGCCGTCGTCATAGGCGACCTGCCACGACGGGCGCGCGCGGCGCAGGTCGAGCGGCGCGGCATCCGCGGCGAAGCGGGTGACGGAGACGATGGGGGCCGTCGCCTTGACCGACGCGCGGGCGAGCGCCAGCGCCTCGGCGCGCTCCACGCCGGGCAGGAGACGTCCGGTGGCTGCATCCGCGCGCCGTATCGCGCCGCCGGGCAGGGTGACGATCCAGCGCGGCGTACCGTGCTGCATCTCGATCGCCGCGGCGGTCGCACCGGCGGCGCGGGGCGCGGCGAGGGCGCTCGGCAGCGCCAGCGCGGGCGGCGCGGCCCGCAGCGCGGTACCGCGGACCTCGGCGATCGGGCGGGCGACCATCCACAGCCCGCTCGCGGTCCAGAAGATCAGCGGCACGCCGACGACCCAGCCGAGCCACAGATGGACCCGGCGCATCGTACGGCGAGCCGACATGGTCGGATCAGGCGTGGATCGGCTTGCCGGTCACCGCCATCGCGGCTTCCTTGATCGCCTCCGAATGCGTCGGGTGCGCGTGGCAGGTATAGGCGATGTCCTCGCTGGTGGCGCCGAACTCCATCGCTTGCGCGACCTGCGCGATCATCGTGCCGGCGGGCACCGCGATGATCCAGGCACCCAGCACGCGGTCGGTCCTGGCATCCGCGATGACCTTCACGAAGCCGTCCGGCTCGTGGTTGGTCTTGGCGCGGCTGTTGGCCAGCATCGGGAACTTGCCGACCTTCACCTCGCCCTTCTCCTTCGCGGCTTCCTCGGTCAGCCCGACGCCCGCGATCTCCGGCCAGGTGTAGACGACCGAGGGGATGATGTCGTGGTTCACGATGCCGTGCTGGCCGGCGATATTCTCGGCGACCGCAATGCCCTCGTCCTCGGCCTTGTGCGCCAGCATCGGACCCGGCACCACGTCGCCGATCGCCCAGACGCCGTCGACCGTCGTGCGGAAGTCGTGGTCGATGTCGATCTGACCGCGCTGGTTCGCCGACAGGCCCGCCGCCTCCAGGTTCAGCCCGTCGGTGTTGGCGCGGCGGCCGATCGACACGAGCACGCAATCCGCCTCGATCGTCGTCGCCTCGCCGCCCGCGGCGGGCTCCAGCGTCAGCGTGGCGCGGTCGCCGTCGACCGCGACGTTCGTGACCTTGGTCGACAGCCTGAACTCGATCCCCTGCTTCTTGAAGACCTTGTTGGCTTCCTTGCGGATGTCGCCATCGAAGCCGGGCAGGATCTGGTCGAGGAACTCGACGCACGTCACCTTCGCGCCCAGCCGGCGCCACACGCTGCCCAGCTCCAGCCCGATCACGCCGCCGCCGATGACGACCATGTGCTGCGGCACCTTGGGCAGCTCCAGCGCGCCGGTCGAATCGACCACGACCTTCTGGTCGATCGCGACGCCCGGCAGCGGGGTGACCGAGGAGCCGGTGGCGATGACGATGTTCTTCGCGGTGACGGTCTGGCCGGCGACCTCGACGCTGTGCGCGTCCCTGAACGCGGCCTTGCCCTTCAGCCAGGTGACCTTGTTCTTCTTGAACAGGAACTCGATCCCGCCGGTCAGCTGCTTCACCGCGTCGCGGCGCTGCGCGTGCATCGTCTCCAGGTCCAGCTCGACCTGGGTCCTGATCCCCAGCTTCGCCATCGTGCCGTTCGCGGCATGGTCGTACAGCTCGGAGGCGTGCAGCATCGCCTTCGACGGGATGCAACCGACGTTGAGGCAGGTCCCGCCCAGCGTCTCGCGGCTTTCCGCGCAGGCGGTCTTCAACCCCAGCTGCGCCGCGCGGATCGCCGCGACATACCCGCCGGGGCCGGCGCCGATCACGAGGACGTCATAGTCGTACTGGTCTGCCATTACCGATCCTTCCGTGCTCCGGCGCAGGCCGGAGCGTTGGCCTCACGCACAAACGTCAGCGAACAGGTCGCGCCAATCGGGGTTTCGCTCCTCGATCAGCCGCAACTTCCATGCGCGCTTCCATTTCTTCATTCGATATTCGCAGGCGCGCGCATCCTGCAGATCGTCAAAATATTCGTACCAGACGAGCAGCGTGCAATCCTTATCGCGTGAGTGCCCGTCAATCACGCGGTTGCGATGTTGCCACGCCCGTCGGGGCAAGTTGCTCGTCACACCCAGATACGTCTGCCCGCGGCGATGATTTGCCATCAGGTAGACGCAGCCGGCTTTCACCGGGCTACGCCCTCGCTGTGCTCCGGCGAAGGCCGGAGCGGTGGATGGCGAGCGGTATCCACAGCCGTCATCGCTCTCCCTCCAGCGCTCCGGCCTTCGCCGGAGCACGGTGTCTCTCAATCACAGGTCGATCAGGATCCGCGTCGGGTCCTCGATCGCGTTCTTCAGTGCGACGAGGAAGGTCACCGCCTCGCGGCCGTCGATCAGGCGGTGGTCGTAGCTGAGCGCCAGGTACATCATCGGGCGCACCACGACCTGCCCGTCGCGGACCACCGGGCGATCCTCGATGCGGTGGAGGCCCAGCACCGCGGACTGCGGCGGGTTGATGATCGGGGTCGACATCAGCGAGCCGAAGACGCCGCCGTTGGAGATGGTGAAGGTGCCGCCCTTCATCTCGTCCATCTTCAGCGTGCCGTCCTTGGCGCGCTTGCCGAAGTCGCCGATCGTCTTCTCGATCCCCGCGACCGACAGGTCCTGCGCGTCGCGGATGACGGGGACGACCAGCCCGTTGGGCGCGCTGACCGCGACCGAGATGTCGGCATAGTCGTGATAGACGATCTCGTCGCCCTCGGTCGAGGCGTTGACGCTGGGGATATCCTTCAGCGCCATCGTCGCGGCCTTCACGAAGAATCCCATGAAGCCCAGGCGGACGCCGTGCTTCTTCTCGAACAGGTCCTTGTACTTCGCGCGCGCCTCGATCACCGCGGTCATGTCCACGTCGTTGAACGTGGTCAGCATCGCGGCGGTGTTCTGCGCTTCCTTCAGCCGCTTGGCGATCGTCTGGCGCAGCCGCGTCATCTTGACGCGCTCTTCGTTGCGGCCGGTGGACGCGGCGACCGAGGGGGTCGGGGTCGAGGGCGCGGCGGGGGCGGGCGCGGGCTTGCTGGAGGCGGCGGCGGCGACATCCTCCTTGGTGATGCGGCCGTCCTTGCCGGTGCCCTTGACGGTCGAGGGGTCGACGCCGTGCTCCAGCACCGCGCGGCGCACCGACGGGGAAAGCGCCGCGGGCGAGTCGCTGCTGACGGGGGCTTCATTGTGGTTGCCGTAGCCGGCGGCCGGGGCGGACTCCGCCGATTCCGCGGGCTTGGCAGCGGCAGGCGCGGCCGGCGCGGCGGCGGCACCGTCACCGGACTCGATCGTGGCGAGCATCGCGCCCACCTCGACCGTGTCGCCCACCTTGACCGCATGCTGCCCCATCACGCCCGCGACGGGGGAGGGCACCTCGACCGACACCTTGTCGGTTTCCAGGCTGGCGATCGGCTCGTCGGCCGCCACCGGGTCGCCGGGCTGCTTCAGCCACTCGCCCAGCGTCGCCTCCGTGATCGATTCGCCCAGCGTCGGGACGGTTACTTCGGTCGCCATGATCGTCTCGCCTTCAAAAATCCTGGGGGGTGTCTGCCTGACGTGGTCGGTGGTCAGCCGGCGGGCTTGCCGGCCTTCTTCGTCGTCTCCGCCTCGCGGGTGCGGCGGATCTCGTCGCGCACGCTATGGCCCAGCGCGTCCGCGATCAGCGCGCCCTGCTCGGCCTGGTGGCGCTTCATCAGGCCGGTCGCGGGCGAGGCGGCGGCGGCGCGGCCGGCGTAGCGCGGACGCTTGACCGGCGCGGACGCGGTGCCCAGCGCCTCCTCGATGAACGGCTCGACGAAGAACCAATAGCCGTTGTTCTTCGGCTCTTCCTGCGCCCAGATCACCTCTTCCAGCTTCGGCATCCGCGCGATGCGCTTCGCCAGCGCGTCGGTGGGGAAGGGATAGAGCTGCTCGATGCGCACGATCTGCGTCGTCGTGTCGCCGGCCGCGTCGCGCGCCTCGATCAGGTCGTAGGCGACCTTGCCGGTGCACAGCACCAGCCGCGTCGTCTCCGCGTCCGCGGCACCGTTGGTGTCGGACAGGATGCGGCGGAAGTGGCTGTCGCCCTGGAAATCCGCCGCCTTCGACACCGCCAGCTTGTGGCGCAGCAGCGACTTGGGCGTCATCACGACCAGCGGCTTGCGGAAGGTGCGGTGCATCTGCCGGCGCAGCAGGTGGAAGTAATTGGCCGGCGTGGTGCAGTTGGCGACCTGCATGTTGTCGCCCGCGCACAGTTGCAGGAAGCGCTCGGGACGCGCCGAGCTGTGCTCCGGCCCCTGGCCCTCGTACCCATGCGGCAGCAGCATGACGAGACCGTTGGCGCGCAGCCACTTGGCCTCGCCGCTGGCGATGAACTGGTCGATCATGATCTGCGCGCCGTTGACGAAGTCGCCGAACTGCGCCTCCCACATCACCAGCGTCTTGGGATCGGCCAGCGCATAGCCGTATTCGAAGCCCAGCACGCCATATTCGGACAGCGGGCTGTCGAGCACCTCGAAGCTGCCGTGCTCGATCGTCCACAGCGGCACGTATTTGTGCTCGTCGTTCTGGTCGACCCACACCGCGTGCCGCTGCGAGAAGGTGCCGCGGCCCGAATCCTGCCCCGACAGGCGCACGCCGTACCCCTCGTGCAGCAGCGACCCGAACGCCAGCGCCTCGCCCGTCGCCCAGTCGATATTCTCGCCGGTGGCGAACATCTGCCGCTTGGCATCCAGCACGCGCGCCAGCGTCTTGTGGATCGCGATACTGTCGGGAACGGTCGTCAGCGTGCGGCCGATCGAGTCGAACAGCTTCATCTCGATCCCGGTGTCGACGCTGCGGCGCGACGTCTCCGGGTCGGCGGGGGCGTGGAGGCCCGACCAGCGGCCCGCGAACCAGTCCGCCTTGTTGGGCTTGTAGCTCGCGCCCGCCTCGAACTCGCCCTCCAGCAGCGTGGTGAACTGCGCAACGTTGTCGTCGAGCCACGCCTGGTCGATCACCTTCTCCGCGATCAGGCGCTTGCCGTAGATCTCGGAGACGGGCGGATGGCTGCGGATCGCCTTGTACATCAGCGGCTGGGTGAAGCCCGGCTCGTCGCCCTCGTTATGGCCGAAGCGGCGATAGCACCACATGTCGATCACCACGTCGCGGTGGAACGTCTGGCGATATTCCATCGCGATCTTGGTCGCGAAGGTCACCGCCTCGGGATCGTCGCCGTTGACGTGGAAGATCGGCGCCTGCACCCCCTTCGCCACGTCGGAGGGGTAGGGCGAGGAGCGCGCGAACTGCGGGCTGGTGGTGAAGCCGATCTGGTTGTTGATGACGAAATGGACGCAGCCGCCGGTGTTGTAGCCGCGGATGCCGGAGAAGCCGAAGCACTCCCACACGATGCCCTGGCCCGCG
The DNA here is from genome assembly GCF_036946125.1 of Sphingomonas adhaesiva. NCBI lineage: Bacteria > Pseudomonadati > Pseudomonadota > Alphaproteobacteria > Sphingomonadales > Sphingomonadaceae > Sphingomonas > Sphingomonas adhaesiva. The sequence goes on along the minus strand of NZ_JAQIJT010000001.1, from coordinate 106,529 downwards.
AAGGCCGCGTCGCCGTGGATCAGCACCGGCAGCGCGCGCGAATGCGTGTCGAGATCGCCCGCGATCGTCTGGATCGCGCGCACCTTGCCGAGCACGACCGGGTCCGCCGCCTCCAGGTGCGAGGGGTTGGCGACCAGCGACATATGCACCTTGTGCCCGTCGAACTCGCGGTCGGTGGAGGTGCCCAGGTGGTACTTCACGTCGCCCGACCCGCCGATGTCGTCGGGGTTGGCGGAGCCGCCCGCGAACTCGTGGAAGATCACGCGCAGCGGCTTGGCCATCACGTTCGCGAGCACGTTGAGGCGCCCGCGGTGCGCCATGCCGAAGACGATTTCGTTGACGCCCGCGGCACCGCCGTACTTGATGATGCTTTCCAGCGCCGGGATCATGCTCTCGCCGCCATCCAGCCCGAAGCGCTTGGTGCCGACGTACTTGCGGCCCAGGAACTTCTCCCACTGCTCGGCCTCGATCACCTTGTTCAGGATCGCCTTCTTGCCCGCGACCGTGAACTCGACGCCCTTGTCCTTGCCCTCCATGCGCTCCTGGAGGAACTTGCGCTCCTCGACATCGGCGATGTGCATATATTCCAGGCCGACGTTGCCGCAGTAATTGGCGCGCAGCGTGTCGACGACCTCGCGGATCGAGGCCCATTGCAGCCCCAGCGTGCCGCCCAGATAGACCGGGCGGTCGATGTCGGCGTCGGTGAAGCCGTAATATTCGGTGGTCAGGTCGGCGGGCAGCTCGCGCAGGCCCGACAGCCCGAGCGGATCGAGCTTCGCGGCGAGGTGGCCGCGCACGCGGTAGGTGCGCACCAGCATCTGCGCGCGGATCGCGTCGGCGGCGGCGCGCGCGATGTCCTCCTGCGACGGCGCGGGCGTCGCCGGCGCCGCGGCGGCGGGCTTGCCCTTCTGCGGCTTGGGCGCGGGTTCCATCTGCGTCGGGTCGAGCGCGGCGGTCAGATCGTCGGTGCTGGTCAGCGGCCAGCGGGCGTTGCTCCAGGACGGCGCGCTCATCGATCCCTCCAGCCCCTCGAAGAACGCGCGCCAGCCCGGCTCGACCGTATCGGGGCTGGTCTTGTACTTCGCATAGAGCGCGTCGATGAAGGCCGGCGATACGCCGCCCGCGATGTCACCGAAATCCTGGCCTTCGTAGCCCATTACCCGACTCCTTCCCTCTCCCCTTGTAGGAGAGGGTTGCGCAGACTTAGGCCCGCAGGGCCTTAGTCGTAGCTGGGTGAGGGGGGCGGTCCCTTCGCGGCCGCGCGCGCCTGCGGCGCGCAAACCCCTCACCCAACCTCCGCCAGGCAGCGATGCTGCCAAGCTTCGGTATCCCTCTCCCACAAGGGGAGAGGGGTATCATCACCCGTTCAGCACGCTCAGCAGCGTGGAACCCAGCTCCGACGGGGAGGCCGCGACCTTGATCCCGGCCTCTTCCATCGCCGCGATCTTGTCCTCGGCGCCGCCCTGGCCGCCCGACACGATCGCGCCGGCATGGCCCATGCGACGGCCCGGCGGCGCGGTGCGGCCCGCGATGAAGCCGGCCATCGGCTTTTTGCGGCCGCGCTTGGCCTCGTCCTTCAGGAACTGCGCCGCCTCTTCCTCCGCGGAGCCGCCGATCTCGCCGATCATGATGATCGACTGGGTCGCCTCGTCGGCCAGGAACAGCTCCAGCACGTCGATGAAGTTGGTGCCGTTGACCGGATCGCCGCCGATGCCGACCGCGGTGGTCTGGCCCAGGCCCGCGTTCGAGGTCTGGAACACCGCCTCGTAGGTCAGCGTGCCCGAGCGCGACACGACGCCGACCGAGCCCTTGCGGAAGATGTTGCCCGGCATGATGCCGATCTTGCACTCGCCCGGGGTCAGCACGCCGGGGCAGTTCGGGCCGATCAGCCGCGACTTGCTGCCCGACAGCGCACGCTTCACGCGCACCATGTCGAGCACCGGGATGCCCTCCGTGATCGTGACGATCAGCGGCACCTCGGCGTCGATCGCCTCCAGGATCGAATCCGCGGCGAAGGGCGGCGGCACGTAGATGACCGACGCGGTCGCGCCGGTGGCGGCGACCGCCTCGTGCACGGTGTTGTAGTTCGGCAGGCCCAGGTGCGTCGTGCCGCCCTTTCCGGGGGTGACGCCCGCGACCATCTGCGTGCCGTAATCGAGCGCCGCCTGCGTGTGGAAGCTGCCCGTGTTGCCGGTCATCCCCTGGGTGATGACCTTGGTGTTCTTGTCGACGAGGATGCTCATATCGTCTCCCTAGTGCCCCGGCGAAGGCCGGGGCCCAGTTACGGTGGCGGTCATGGTTGCGCGATCCGGTCGTAGAGGTCGTCCCATTCCGGGTTCAGCCCCTCGATCTCCCGCAACTTCCACGCCCGCTGCCACTCCTTCATCTGCAGCTCGCGATGGCGGGCTGCGTCGATGCTGTCATGCGCCTCGTACCATACCAGGCGATGACAGCCGTACTTTCTGGTGAAGCCGCCGATGACGTCGTTGCGATGTTCCCAGATCCGCTTGGGAAGATCGCTGGTAACGCCGATGTAGATCGTGCCGTTTCGTGCGCTCGCCATGATATAGACGAACCCGGCCTTTTCCACGTCGGGGCTTCTCCCAACTGGGCCCCGGCCTTCGCCGGGGCACTAAGACTTCCTTACGCCAGCGACCCGTCGATCCCCTTGCAGGCGACCAGCAGTTCCTTGACCGCGTCGACCGAGACCTGAAGGTTGGCCTTCGCCTCGTCCGACAGCGTCACCTCGACCACCTTCTCCACGCCGCCGGCGCCGATCACGACGGGCACGCCGACGTACAGATTGTCGATGCCATATTCACCCGACAGGTGCGCCGCGGCGGGCAGGATGCGCTTCTGGTCGTACAGATACGCCTCCGCCATCGCGATGCCGCTGGTGGCCGGCGCGTAATAGGCCGAGCCGGTCTTCAGCAGCGCGACGATCTCGCCGCCGCCGCCGCGGGTGCGCTTCACGATCTCGTCGACCTTCTCCTTGGTGGAGAAGCCCATCGCGATCAGGTCGCTGACCGGGATGCCGCTGACGGTGGAATATTCCAGCACCGGCACCATCGTGTCGCCGTGGCCGCCGAGCACGAAGGTATTCACGTCCTTCACCGACACGCCGAACTCGTCGGCGAGGAAGTGGCTGAACCGCGCCGAATCGAGCACGCCGGCCATGCCGACGACCTTGTTCGCGGGGAGCCCGGAGAATTCGCGCAGCGCCCAGACCATCGCGTCGAGCGGGTTGGTGATGCAGATGACGAACGCGTCGGGGGCGTTGGCCTTGATGCCCTCGCCGACCGCCTTCATCACCTTCAGGTTGATGCCCAGCAGGTCGTCGCGGCTCATGCCCGGCTTGCGCGCCACGCCGGCGGTGACGATGATGACGTCCGCGCCCGCGATGTCGGCATAATCGTTGGTTCCGGTGATCCTGGCGTCGAAGCCCTCGACGGGGCCGCACTGCGACAGGTCCAGCGCCTTGCCCTGCGGCACGCCCTCGACCACGTCGAACAGGACGATGTCGCCCAGGCCCTTGAGTGCGGCCAGGTGCGCGAGCGTACCACCGATATTGCCGGCGCCGATCAGCGCGATCTTCTTGCGAGCCATCCCATCCCCTTCCGTGCGTTGACGTGCGTGTGAATGGTCATGCCGCCTACGCCCTTCGCCACCCAGGGGCAACCCGCTAACGCACGAGTCTTAAAACTTTTACTGCAAATGGTTCGCAGGATCGATAAGCGCGCCTTTCGGCTTGGCGGCCCGTGCGCGGCATCGTTTCGTGGCAACTTCGTCATCTTCCGCCCGTCTCGCCGGTCCGCAGCGCAGCTAGGCGACCTCGCCCGTCGCGCCATGTCCCTGCCGGAGGTATTCCTCCGACCGCATCTCCTCCAGCCGGCTGACCGTGCGCTGGAACTCGAACGCGCCGTCGCCGCGCGGATACAGCTGGTCGGGCTGCGCGTCGGCGGCGGCGAGCAGCTTCACCTTGTGCTCGTACAGCGCGTCGATCAGGCTGACGAAGCGCGCGGCCTCGTTGCGATTGTCGGGGCCGAGCACCGGCACGCCGACGAGGATGACGGTGTGATAGCGTCGCGCGATCGCCAGATAGTCGGCCGACCCGCGCGCTTCGCCGCACAGCTTCCTGAAGCTGAAGACCGCGACCCCCTTCAGCGCCTTCGGCACGCGCAGCGCGCGGCCCTGGACGATCAGCTCCTCCGCGGGCACGTGCTCGCGATCCTCGGGCGGATAGTCGGTCAGGCGGAAGAAGGCAGCGGACAGTTCCGCGGTCGCCTCCGCGCCGTTGGGGACCAGCCAGGTATCCTGCTGCCCCAGCCGGTCGCGGCGATAGTCGACCGGGCCGTTGAGCGCGAGCACGTCGAGCCGCGCCTCGATCAGCGCGATGAAGGGGAGGAAATGCTCGCGGTTGAGCCCGTTCTTGTAGAGGTCGGACGGCGCGCGGTTGGAGGTGGTGACGATCGTCACCCCGGCCTCGATCAGCGCGGTGAACAGCCGCGACAGGATCATCGCATCGGGGCTGTTGGTGACCATCATCTCGTCGAACGCCAGCAGCCGCGCCTCCTCCGCCAGCGCGGCGGCGACCGGGGGGATGGGGTCGCCCGCTTCCTTGCGCCTCTCGATCGCGATCCGGCCGTGGACCTCCAGCATGAATTCGGCGAAATGGACGCGGCGCTTCCGCTCGATCGCCGCCTCGCTGAAGAACAGGTCCATCAGCATCGACTTGCCGCGGCCGACGCCGCCCCACAGGTAGATGCCCCGCGCCGGCACCGCGCGGCGGCGGAAGAAGCCGGTGGTGCGCGGGTTCGCCAGCTCCTGCGCCAGCGCATCGAGCCGCTCGGCGGCGGCGCGCTGTTCGGGATCGGGGCGCAGCTCGCCCGCGGCGATCAGCTGGTCGTAGGCGTGGAGTACCGTCATCTCGTTCCCGTCATGCCGGCTGGTTGTCGTCGCCACGCTCGCGATGACGGCGCGTCCGCGGCTACCGCCCCGGCTTGCGGATCGTGCCGGAGAATTCGGCGACCGTGTCGCTGCCCTGCACCACCAGCCCGCGCAGGAACAGCAGCCGGCCGGTTTCGCGCAGCAGCTCCACCTGCGCCTCGACCGTCTCGCCGATGCGCCCGCCGCCGATGAAATGGGTGTTGAGGTCGAGCGTCACCGCCGCCCCCGCGCCGATCAGCCCGAAACTGCGCGCCGCAGCGAACAGCGAGACGTCGATGAAGCCCAGCAGCGCGCCGCCGTGCATCCGGTCGGCGAGGTTGGAATGCTGCCGCTCGGGCGTCATCCGCACGAACGCGCGCCGGTCCCCCGCGCGGACGATCATCTCGCCCAGAAAGGCGTTGTACCGCGTCGGATCCCTGAACCCCCAGCGCATCCAGCCGGGATGGTCGGGATGTTCCTCGTAGAGAAACTCGGGCCGGGGTTCGTCGTCGTATCGCTCCACGGGATCAGACGATCCGCTCGACTTCCATCTTCTTGATCTCGGCGATCGCCTTGGCCGGGGACAGCCCCTTGGGGCAGGCGTTGGCGCAGTTCATGATCGTGTGGCAGCGGTACAGGCGGAACGGATCCTCCAGCGCGTCGAGCCGCTCGCCGGTCATCTCGTCGCGGCTGTCGGCCAGCCAGCGATAGGCCTGGAGCAGGATCGCCGGGCCCAGGAACTTGTCGCTGTTCCACCAGTAGCTGGGGCACGAGGTCGAGCAGCAGGCGCACAGGATGCACTCGTACAGGCCGTCGAGCTTCGCGCGCTCCTCGGGCGACTGGAGCCGTTCCTTGCCCGCGGGCGGCGGGGTGACGGTCTGCAGCCACGGCGTGATCGAGGCATATTGCGCGTAGAAGCGCGTGAAGTCGGGCACCAGGTCCTTGATGACGTCCATCGCGGGCAGGGGCGTGATCTTCACCTCGCCCTTCACGTCCTCGATCGCGGTGGTGCAGGCGAGGCCGTTCTTGCCGTCGATGTTCATCGAGCACGAGCCGCAGATGCCCTCGCGGCAGGAGCGGCGGAAGGTCAGGCCGGAGTCCTGCTCCGACTTGATCTTGATGAGGGCGTCGAGGACCATCGGGCCGCATTCGTCGAGGTTGACCTCGAACGTGTCGTAGCGCGGGTTTTCGCCCGAGTCGGGATCGTAGCGATAGATCTTGAAATTGCGCATCGCACCGCCGGGTTGCGGCGAGGGGATCGTGCGTCCGCCCTTAATCTTGCTGTTCTTCGGGAGCGTGAACTCGGCCATGCGCGCGTCTCGTCTAGTCGGTCGGCTACCGGCACGCACCACCGCGCGCCGGTCCCGGTCTGGGGCAGGCGGGTACAGGATCGCGGCGGCGGCCGCAAACCTGCGCCCTCTGGTCCGCCTAAGTAGCGTCTAAGCCGGGCGGCTCAAGAGGCTATCGCACGCTCCAGCGCGGCAATGTCGATGCGGCGCATCTCCATCATCGCCGCCATCGCCCTGGGGGCGTGGACGGGATCGTTGTTCAGCTCCAGCAGGCGTCGCGGCGTGATCTGCCACGACACGCCCCAGCGATCCTTGAGCCAGCCGCACGCGCTCTCGGTCCCGCCACCCTCGATGAAGGCGTCCCAGTAAAGATCGACCTCCGCCTGATCCTCGCACAGGACCATCAGCGACGCCGCCTCGCTCTGGCGGAAGGCGGCGCCGCCGTTGAGCAGCGCGAAGGCGCGTCCCGCCAGCGTGAACTCGACCGTCAGCACCGCGCCCGCCGGGGTGGAGGGATTGTCGAGCGGCGCCCGCATTGTGCGCGTGATCGCGCTGCCGGGGACGAGGGCGGTGTAGAAGCGCGCCTGCTCCTCCGCGGTGCCGTCGCACCACAACCACGTCGTGACCTTGTCCATCGCTTTTCCCCCGATCAGCCGCGGCGTGGGCCGACGACGCCGAAGGAGGCGCCGTGCGGGTCGCGCGCGACCACCGAATAGCGCCCGCCGGGTATCGCGTCCGGCCCCTGCACGACGGCGCCGCCGCCCGCGCCGACGCGCGCCGCCGCGGCGTCGATGTCGTCGACCGCGAAGTAGATGCACCAGCCCGGCGCGCCGCCCGGCGGGGTGTTCATCGCTGCGCCGATCGCGGTCGGGCCGGCGTGGACGAACTTGTAGTCGCCCAGCGCCCCCATCGGCATCGCGCCGGCCTGGTGCCAGCCGAGCAGCCCGGCGTAGAAGGCGACGGCACGATCCTGATCCGCGGCGGTCAGCTCGTTCCACACCGCGTGGCCGGGGGCGGGCGCATCGCCCGGCTGGAACGCCTGCGAGCGATCGGCGGCGGGGCCGTTCATGACGTAAAAGCGGTGCCCGTCGGGATCGATCAGCAGCGCGATCCGCCCCGTGCCGGGCAGGTCGACGGCGGGCATCGGCGCCTGCGCGCCGGCGGCGACCGCGGCCGCGATCGTGGCATCGACATCGTCCACCGCGGCATAGAAGCACCAGCCCGGCGCCATTCCCGCGAAAGGCGGCGGTGCCATCAGCCCGCCGATCCGCTCGCCGTCGGGCGCGACCCACTCGCGATAGTCGAACTGGTTCTCGCCCGGCGGCGGGGGCGGATCGTCGGGGGCGGTGGTCCAGCCCAGGACGTGGCCGTAGAAGGCCTCGGCCGCATCGGGATCGGGGCTGACCAGCTGGTACCAGACGGGGGTGCCGTGGGGGTTGGTCATCGTGCGTCTCCCGTGGTCAGGCGGTGCGGTCGAGCAGGACCGCGAATCCGCCGAAGATCATGCGCTGGCCGTTCCATGGCGGATCGCCCGCCGCGGTCATGCGCCCGTCGGCCATCAGGCGCGCCCAGGCGTCGTCCCGGACCGCTCGCGACGGCCATTCCACCCAGCCGAAACCGACCTCCTCCCGGTCCTCGATGGCGACCGCCCGCGCGAAATCGGTGACCTCCCCGGCCGGCACGTCGTCCGCGATCGCGTCGATGACGCGGAGCGCGCCGTGCTCGACGAAGAGCGGCGCGAGCGCCGCGGCATGATCGCGATAGGCGTCGCGCGCGCCACCGCGGACCGGCAGCACGACGCCATCGACGAATCCGGCCTTGCCGCCCCCGCCCCCGCCGACGACGTCGCTGACCGAGGCGAAGCCGCCGTAGATCATGCGACGCGCGTCGAACGGCATGTCCCGCCCCATGTCCGCGAAGCGCGGATCGCTGCGGATACGGTCGTTGGCCGCGTCGCGGGTGGCGCGATCGGGATATTCGAACCAGCTGAACAGCACCGCCTCGTCCGGCGTCGCCTGCACCGCGCGGTGCATGTCGGTGCGCACGCCGTGCGGCACGTCCTCGCCCCATGTCTCGACCAGGCGGGTGACGCCCAGCTCCAGGAGCAGGTCGGCGGCGCGATCCGCATGGGCGCGATAGGCGTCCCGCCGGGCGACGGGGACGGGGGTGAGGAACCCTTCGATATAGGTCATGCCGCCGCTCCGGCGGCGGCGTTCTGTTCGGCGATGACGTCCTGCGCGCCCGCCGCCATGAACATGGTCTCCCAGGTGTGGCCGTCGGGATCCTCGAACGCGCCGCCGTACATGAAGCCCTGATCCTCGACCGCGCGCACGACCCGCCCGCCCGATGCGGGCGCCGCCGCCATGATCGCATCGACGCCCGCGCGGTCGTCGAAGGAGAGGCAGTAGAGCGCGGCGCTGGCGGCGTGGGCGTCGGCGATCGGTTTGTTGGTGAAGGTGGCATAGAACGCATGGTCGAGCAGCATGACCTTGATCGCGTCGGACCATTCCATCGCGCTGGCCTGCGCGTTCGAGAAGGCGGGGTTCTGTGCGAAGCCCAGCGCCGTATAGAAGGCGGTGGCGCGCGCCACGTCGGCGACGGGCAGGTTGATGAAGATCATCTTGGTCACGGCATCGCTCTCCCTTGCGACTCGTCGTTTGCGGACGATGCGCCGATCGGTTAGTAAAAACAACCATGAAGTCAGAAAAGATAACCCCTGGCCCGGCGCGCTGGTACGACGATGCCTGCGGCACCGCGCTGGGCCTGGAGTTGCTGGGCGAGCGCTGGTCGATGTTGGTGGTGCGCGAGCTGATGTTCGGCGCGCGCCGCTTTTCGGAGCTGCGGAGCGGACTTCCCGGGGTCAGCGCCAACGTGCTGACGCAGCGGCTCGAGGGGCTGGCGCGCGCGGGCGTGCTGGTGCGGCACGGCGCGCCGTCGCCGCGCTACGAGCTGACGTGCTGGGGGTACGAGGCGGAGGAGACGATCCAGGCGCTGGGGCGCTGGGCGGCGCGGTCGCCGGCGCACGACCCGACGCTGCCCTTGTCCGCGGCGTCGATGATGCTGTCGCTGCGCACGATGATCGACCCCGCGCGCGCCGGGGGCATGGCGCTGACGATCGGCTTCCGCTTCCCGCGCGACTCCTTCGTCGCGGGCCTGTCGGCGGGCGAGCTGCCGATCGTGCGCGCGCCCGTGGCCGGCGACATGGTGTTCGAGGCGGTGCCCGAGGTTCTCGCGGGCGTCATCTACGGCAAGCGGCCGATCGCGGCGGCGGAGGCCGCGGGCGAGTTGGCGTTCCATGGCAACCGCGCCGCCGCCGAGGCGTTCATCGACCTCTTCCACCTGCCGGAGAAGGCACGGGCGCCGCACGCGCCGGGTTGACGCGGGCGCGATCCCTTCTCACTGGTTGGGCCTACTCCAGCGAACGGCTTATCCGATGACCGATATCCCGAACACTCAGCCCGACAGCCGGGACACCACGATCCTGGACGCCCCCGACAAGATGGTCAGCGTGCGCGAGCTGTTCGGGATCGACAGCGACATGGAATGCCCGGCCTTTTCCGAGGCGGACGAGCGCGTCCCCGACCTGGACCCCGCCTATGTGTTCGATCCCGACACCACGATGGCGGTCGTCGCGGGCTTCGCGCACAACCGGCGCGTGATGGTGCAGGGCTATCACGGCACCGGCAAGTCGAGCCATATCGAGCAGGTGGCGGCGCGGCTGAAATGGCCGTGCATCCGCATCAACCTGGACGCGCACATCAGCCGTATCGACCTGGTCGGGCGCGACGCGATCGTGCTGAAGGACGGCCAGCAGGTGACCGAATTCCGCGAAGGCCTGCTGCCGTGGGCGCTGCAGACCCCGACCGCGCTGGTCTTCGACGAATATGACGCCGGTCGCCCCGACGTGATGTTCGTGATCCAGCGCGTGCTGGAGACCGAGGGCAAGCTGACGCTGCTCGACCAGAACCGCGTCATCCGCCCGAATCCGTGGTTCCGCCTGTTCGCGACCGCCAACACGATCGGGCTGGGCGACACCAGCGGGCTGTACCACGGCACGCAGCAGATCAACCAGGGGCAGATGGACCGCTGGAATGTGGTCGTCACGCTCAACTACCTGCCCGCGGTCACCGAGGCGCAGATCGTGCTCGCCAAGTCGGGCGAATATGACAGGCCCGAGGGCAAGAAGGTGGTGGAGAACATGGTCCGCGTCGCCGACCTGACGCGGCGCGGCTTCGTCAACGGCGACATCTCGACCGTGATGAGCCCGCGCACCGTCATCACCTGGGCGCAGAATGCGATGATCTTCGGCGACGTGGGCTTCGCGTTCCGGCTGTCGTTCCTCAACAAGTGCGACGAGGCGGAGCGCTCGCTGGTGGCGGAATATTACCAGCGCGTGTTCGGCAAGGACCTGCCGGAGAGCGTCGTGGGGAAGGCCGGATGACGCGCGCCGAAGCTTTGCGACGCTTGCGGACCCACCGCGCGGACCTGCGCGCGATGGGGATCGAACATGTCGCAATCTTCGGCTCGACCGCGCGCGAGGAAGCGGACGCTCGGTCCGACCTCGATCTGGCGGTGACGTTGCGCACCGACATGCGGCTCGGCTGGGACTTCTTCACGCTGGACGACCGCGTCAGCGCGCTGTTGGGCGTTCCGGTGGACATCGTGACCGAACCCGCCGACCGGCCGCGGCTTCAGGCGGAGATCGACCGTGACCGCATCGACGCTTTCTGAGCGTGCGAAGTCCCGGCTGCGCGACATGATCGAGGATGCCGATCGGGTGGCGACGTTCATCGATGGAATGTCGGTTCATACGTTCGCCGCCGACGAGCGCACGATCTTCGCGGTCGAACGATTGCTTCAGCGCATCACCGAGGCGGTGATCCAGATCCCGGCGGACGAGGCCGTTCGGCTGGGGCCGGATGTGCCGGTGGCGAAGATGCGGGCCTTCGGCAACCGCCTGCGCCACGAATATCGCAACATTGCGCGGGACATCATCTTCGATCTCGCGCGTATCGAGGTGCCGCTTATCCGTGCGGCGGCCGAGCTTGCCTTGGAAATGGACGGTTGATGGCCAACGACACCCCCCTCGACCGCTTCAAGAACGTCCTCGGCGGGGCGGCGCGTGCGCTGTCGGACGAGGCGGAACTGGAGCTGGCCTTTACCGCCGACGCCCCGGCGCAGTCGGGCAAGCATCTGAAGGTGCCGATGCCCGCGCGCACGCTGCCCGCGGATCAGGTGGCGGAGGCGCGCGGGTTCGCCGACAGCTTCGCGCTCAGGCTGCGGCATCACGATACCGCGCTCCACACGCGCGCCGCGCCGGCGGAGGCGGTGGCGCGCGCGGTGTTCGATGCGGTGGAGACGGCGCGGATCGAGGCGCTGGGGAGCCGCGGCTACCAGGGGATCAGCGACAATCTGGCGAGCGCGATGGACGTGCGGCTGCGCGCCGACCCGATCACGCGCGCGCGCAACCGTGCCGAGGTGCCGCTGTCGACCGCGCTCCAGCTGCTGGTGCGCGAGGCGCTGACCGGGCAGCCCGCGCCGGTGGCGGCGGAGCCCGGCCTTGCGCTCGTGCGCGAATGGATCGGCGAGAAGACCGACCTCTCCGCCCTCGCGCTCGCGCTCGACGACCAGCGCGCGTTCCAGGGACTGACGCGCAAGTTGCTGGAGGATCTGGAGCTCGTCGAGGGCGAGGCGGAGCCGCAGGAAAGCGACGAGGGCGGCGAGGAGGAGGCCGGCGACGAGAGCGGCGATACCGACGAATCGGACGAGGGCGATGCGCAGGGCGCCGAGGGCGAGCAGCAGGTCGAGCAGCGCGGCCAGCAGCGCGACGAGGAGCAGGCCGAGGGCGAGAGCGAGCAGCAGGAGGGGGACGACCTCCACGATGCCGAGGGCGAGCCGGGCGACGACGGCGAGGAGGGGATGCAGCCGGTCCGCCCCAACCGTCCCCCCGCCGACATGTCGCAGGCGTTCGACTATCGCACCTGGACGACCGACTTCGACGAAGTGGTCGCCGCGACCGAGCTGTGCGACGCGGAGGAGCTGGCGCGGCTGCGCGGCTATCTCGACCAGCAGCTGGTGCACCTGCAATCCGCGGTCTCGAAGCTCGCCAACCGGCTCCAGCGGCGGTTGATGGCGCAGCAGTCGCGTTCGTGGGACTTCGACCAGGACGAGGGATTGCTCGACGCGGCGCGGCTGGCGCGCGTGGTCGTCAACCCGATGCAGTCGCTGAGCTACAAGATCGAGCGCGATACCGAATTCCGCGATACGGTTGTCACGCTGCTGATCGACAATTCGGGATCGATGCGCGGGCGCCCGATCTCGATCGCGGCGATCAGCGCGGACATATTGGCGCGCACGCTGGAGCGGTGCGGGGTCAAGACCGAGATCCTGGGCTTCACGACGCGCGCGTGGAAGGGCGGGCAGAGCCGCGAGACGTGGCTCGCCGCCGGGCGCCCGCCGCAGCCCGGGCGGCTCAACGACGTCCGCCACATCGTCTACAAGATGGCGGACGAGCCGTGGCGGCGCGCGCGCAACTCGCTGGGCCTGATGATGCGCGAGGGGCTGCTGAAGGAGAATATCGACGGCGAGGCGCTGATGTGGGCGCATGCCCGGATGATGGCGCGGCCCGAGGAGCGGCGCATCCTGATGGTCATCTCCGACGGCGCGCCGGTCGACGATTCGACGCTCAGCGTGAACTCCGGCTCGTATCTGGAGCGGCATCTGCGGCAGGTGATCGCGTGGATCGAGAAGAAGTCGCCGGTCGAGCTGGTGGCGATCGGGATCGGCCACGACGTGACGCGCTATTACAGCCGTGCGGTGACGATCATGGATGCCGAGCAGCTGGGCGGCACGATCATCGAGCAGCTGGCCGCGCTGTTCGACACCAAGTGACGTGACCATCGCCGCGCCCCCCGGCGGCTTCGCGGGGCCGGTGAAACGGTCGATCACGATCGCGGGGCACGCAACCTCGATCAGTCTCGAGCCGGTGTTCTGGGCCGCGCTGGAGGCGGCGGCCGTCGCGCGCGGACTACCGCTGTCCGCTTTGGTGGCACAGGTCGACGCGCTGCGGATCGATCGTCCGGACCCGCCCAATCTGGCGAGCGCGCTGCGCAGCTGGCTGTTCGTCGCCCCACGCGATTGTAATAAATAACCGGCGCGGGCGTATGCTGCGCCGACGAGTTATAAACCGTTCGGGGTTATGATCGCCGGATGCAGACGACGGTCATCCCCGGCTTTCCTCGATCGACCACGGATGCGCCGCGTTATGCGGAGGCGCAATTGTCGCACCTTCGCCGCCAGATCCCGCCGCTCTACGCGCTGCTGGCGGTCAATGCCGCCGCGCTCGCCTTCACCCATCGCCATCTGGCGCCCGCGCTGCTGACGCTTCAGGTGCCGGCGGTGCTGATCGCTGCCTGTCTGGCCCGCATGCTGGTGTGGGCGCTCCCCACGAAGCGTCCGGTCGCCGGGCCGGTCGACGCGGTCGCGCGATTGCGCCGGATCACGCCGCTCGCGCTGGCGATGGCGGTCAGCTTCGTCACCTGGGCGCTGGTCCTGGACCGTTACGGCGGCCCGTACGAGCACGGGCATGTCGCGATCTTCATCTCGATCACGGTGCTGGGTTGCGTGTTCTGCCTGGGATATCTGCCGCGCGCCGCGCTGATGGTGTGCACCAGCGTCATCGGCATCTTCCTGGCCTATAATCTGTGGAAGGGGACCGAGGTCCTGATCGCGGTCGCCTTCAACGTCGCGCTGGTGACCGCGGTGATCCTGAAGGTATTGCGCGATTCGTTCGACGGTTTCCTCCAGTTGCAGGCCTCGCAGGAGGCATTGCAGAGCGAGCGGACCGCCGCCGAGCGGCTGAACGACGAGAATGCGCGGCTGGCGCGTACCGACGCGCTCACGCAATTGCCCAACCGCCGCCTCTTCATGGCGGAGCTGGAGCAGCGGCTGGCGCAGGCGGATGCGATCGAGCGGGTGAGCGTCGGGCTGCTCGACCTGGACGGGTTCAAGCCGATCAACGACACCTATGGCCACGGACAGGGCGATCGGCTGTTGACGGCGCTGGGCGAGCGGCTGCGCGCGGTGGCGAGCGACCGGGTGATGGTGGCGCGGCTGGGCGGCGACGAATTCGGGGTCATCGTCCGCGGCGATGCATATGCCGCCGCGGCGGAGGGCGAGCGGCTGTGCGACCTGCTGCGCCAGCCGGTGGTGCTGGGCGAGGTGACCGTCGCGGTCGGCTGCTCGGCGGGGTTCGCGACCTTTCCCGATGCCGGGCGGTCGGCGCACGAGCTGTTCGACCGCGCCGACTTCGCGCTGTACCACGCCAAGGCCAACCAGCGCGGCGGCTGCGTCATCTTCTCGCCGCGGCTGGAGCAGCTGGTCCGTGGCGAACAGGCGCTGGAGGCCGCGCTCCAGTCGGCCCCGCTGGAGCAGGAGTTCTCGGTCGTGTTCCAGCCGGTGTTCGACACCGCCACGCTGGAGATCGTCGGGGTGGAGGCGCTGGCGCGCTGGGAATCGCCGACGCTGGGCAAGGTGGCGCCCGACCAGTTCTTCCCGGTGGCCGAGCGGCTCGGCATCACGCGGCCGCTGACGCTGGCGCTGTTCGGAAAGGTGCTGGCGGCGGGCGCCGAGCTGCCGCGATCGATGCGCATCTCGTTCAACCTGTCGCCGGTCGACCTGGTCGACCGCACCACGATCGACCTGATGCTGGAGCGGCTCGAAGAGTCCGCAGTGGACCCGAGGCGACTGGTCTTCGAACTGACGGAAAACGCGCTCGTCACCGACCTGACCGCGGCGGTGGAGGCGATGCACCGTCTGAAGGCGATCGGCATCCGGCTGGCGCTCGACGATTTCGGCACCGGCTATTCCAGCCTCAGTTCGCTCCACCAGATGCCGTTCGACATCCTGAAGGTGGACCGCAGCTTCGCCGCGCGGCTGTCCGACCATGTCGGTCGCCGGCTGGTCGCCGCGATCCGCGGCGTCGGGCGCTCGCTGTCGATGCGCTGCGTGATGGAGGGGATCGAGACCGAAACCCAGCTGATCGAGGCGCGGCTGTCAGGGTTCGAGCTGGCGCAGGGCTATCACCTGTCGCGCCCGATGACGCTGGAGGACCTGACGCAGATGGTGCGCGCACGACAGGCCGCGGCCTGACGACGCGACCGCCCCCCCTCTCCCCGGGCGAGGAGAGGGGGGATGCGGGCGCGTTACCGCCCCAGCAGCACGCGCGCCTGGCCGGCGATCTGCGCCAGCATCGCGGCATTGGGGGCGGTGGCGTTGCGCGCGCGGTCGATGACGGCGCGGAACTGACCGACGCGCGTCGCATTCGCGTCCAGCCACCGATCGACCAGCGCCTCCGGTTCGGTCGTGCCGCCGCGGCCGAGGAAGTCGAGCCGCAATTGCTGGAAATCGCGTGCCAGTCCCGCGATCAGCAGGCGCTCCCACGGGTCGCTGGGGTTGATCCGCGTCGCGGTCGATTGCGCCCAGTCGAGCCCCAGCGCCTGCCCCAGCCGGGTGAAGGCGCGCGCCAGCTTCGTCTCGTCGACCTCCAGCTGCACGCCGAGCTCGGCCAGGCCGATCGCGCCGTCGAGCTCGAACAGCCGCACCACGCGCACGGCGAGGTCGTGCGGCGCGCCGGCCTGTTCCAGCGTATCGGCGATGCGGGCGCAGTGGGCGCGGGCCTCGTCGAGCAGCAGGTCGCTTGCGGCGTCGTCCAGCCGCGCCACACCCTGCGACAGGCGGCCCAGCACCTCGGACGGGGCCACGCCGGAGATGGTCGCGCGCAGCAGGTCGGCGATCTGCGACCGAACCGCGACCGCGACCTCGTCGAACAGCGCGAGGCGCCCGGCCTCGGGCATCGCGGTCGTCTCGATCGCGTGCCACAGCTCGGGCAGCGCGAACTGGCGCTCCGCGACGACGAACATCGCGGCGATGTCCGCCAGCGCGGCGCCCTCCTCCTCCGCCAGCTCAAACGGGTGGAGGATGCCGATGCGGTTGACGATGCGGTTGGCGAGCTTCGTCGCGACGATCTCGCTGCGCAGGCGGTGCTGGTCGATCGCCTCGCCGAACCGCTCCTGCATGGCGCGCGGGAAGGCGGCGTGCAGGTCGGGGGTCAGCGCCTCGTCCATGCCCAGCGGCGATGCCTCGATCGCATCCTGCAGCGTCAGCTTGGCGGTGGCGAGCAGCACGGCCAGTTCCGGCCGCGTGAGCCCGCGGCCCTCGCCCGCGCGGCGCAGCAGGTCGACGTTGCTGCCGAGCCCCTCGACCCGGCGGTCGAGCCGGCCGCCCTCCTCGAACACCTCGATCAGCCGGACGTAGCTGGGCAGCGCCTGCGCGCCGTCGCGCTCGGCGATCGACAGGCCGAGCGTCTGGAGGCGGTTGTCCTCCAGCACCAGGTGCGCGACGTCGTCGGTCATGCTGCCGAGCACGGCGTTGCGATCCTCGAACGCGAGACGCCCCTCGATCATCTCGCGGTTGAGCGCGATCTTGATGTTGACCTCGTTGTCGGAGCAGTCGACGCCGGCCGAATTGTCGATGAAGTCGGTGTTGATCCGCCCGCCGCGGCTGGCGAAGGCGATGCGCGCCGCCTGCGTCACGCCCAGGTTCGCGCCCTCGCCGATCGCGATCGCGCGCAATTCCTCGGCATCGACGCGCAGGCGGTCGTTGGCGGGATCGCCGACGGTCGCGTTATTCTCCGCCGCGGCCTTCACATAGGTGCCGATGCCGCCGAACCAGATGAGGTCGGCCGGGCTCTTCAGGATCGCGGAGATGAGCGCGGTCGGCTCCATCCGCTCGGCGGCGATGCCGAGGGCGGCCCGGACCTGCGGCGAAAGCGGAATCGACTTCAGGTCGCGCGCGAAGACGCCGCCGCCCTCCGAGATCAGCGACGTGTCGTAATCCGCCCAGCTGGAGCGCGGGAGCGCGAACATGCGCGCGCGCTCGTCCCAGCTCGCCGCGGGATCGGGATCGGGGTCGAGGAAGATGTGGCGGTGGTCGAACGCGGCGACCAGCTTGATCGCCTTCGACAGCAGCATGCCGTTGCCGAACACGTCGCCCGACATGTCGCCGCACCCGACGACGCGGATCGGCTGCGTCTGCACGTCGACCCCGCGCTCCGCGAAATGGCGCTGGACGGAAACCCACGCGCCCTTGGCGGTGATGCCCATCGCCTTGTGATCGTAGCCGACCGAGCCGCCGCTGGCGAAGGCGTCGCCCAGCCAGAAGCCGCGTTCGAGCGCGATCGCATTGGCGACGTCGCTGAAGGTCGCGGTGCCCTTGTCCGCGGCGACGACGAAATACGGATCCTCCCCGTCGTGGACCGCGACGCCGTCGGGATGGACCACCTGCCCGGCGACGATATTGTCGGTGATCGACAACAGCGTGCGGATGAAGATGCGGTACGCCTCCGTCCCCTCGGCCAGCCACGCGTCGCGGTTGGCGGGGGAGGGGAGCTGCTTGGCATAGAAGCCGCCCTTCGCGCCGGTCGGCACGATGACCGCGTTCTTGACCCGCTGCGCCTTCATCAGACCCAGGATCTCGGTGCGGAAGTCGTCGCGGCGGTCGGACCAGCGCAGGCCGCCGCGCGCGACGGGGCCGGCGCGCAGATGGATGCCCTCCACGCGCGGGCTGTACACCCACACCTCGCGCCACGGCAGCGGGGCGGGCAGGCCGGGGATCTTCGCGCTGTCGAGCTTGAACGCCAGCGCCTCGTTCGCCGCCTCGGTGAAGGCGTTGGTGCGCAGCGTCGCATCGATCACCGCGCGGAAGGCGCGCAGGATGCGGTCGTCGTCGATCCCCGTGACCGCGTCGAGCCCGGCGTCGATCGCGCCCTGCGCCGCATCGGCGTCGATCGTGGACGTGGTGTCGTGGCGCGCCGCGAACAGGTCGACCAGCGCCAGCGTCACCGTGCGGGTGCGCGTCAGCGTGTCGACGACATTGCTCAGGCCGTAGCTCATCCCCGCCTGGCGCAGATAGCGGTACCAGGCGCGGTAGAGGACGACCGCGCGCGGGCTGAGCCCCGCCTCCAGCATCAGCCGGTTGAAGCCGTCATCCTCCGCGCGGCCCTCCAGCACCTGCGCCAGCGCCTCCTGCAGCGTGTCGGCGGCGGCGAGGACCGCGGGCACGTCGGCCTGCGTCTCCAGCGTGAAATCGTGGATCGAGCTGCGTTCCTCGTCCGTCAGCGCGGTCGGCATCTCCTCGATCACGCGGAAGCCGAAATGCTCGAGCGCGGGGACGGCATCCGACAGCGCCAGCGGCCCGCCCTGGCGATAGACCTTGAGGTGGAGCATCCCGTCGCCGCCCGCGGTGAAGCGCACCTCGCGGTCCGCCTCGTCGACCAGATTGGCGATCGAGACGATGTCGCGCGCGGCCTCCTCCGGGGTGGCGCCGGTGCGGTAGCGCGGCGGGAAGGCGGCGGCGTGGCGCAGCGACAGGCGCGCGGCGCGGGCGGCGCCCACTTCCTCGGTCAGTGCGGCCTCGATCGAGGGCGCCCAGCCGCGGACCATCTTTTCCAGCCGGTCGTCGAGCGTCAGCGCATCGGGCAGCCGCCCCGCGCCGCGCAGGTCGATCGTGTAGCGCAGCAGCGCGATTCGCCCGTCGTCGATGCTGGTGGCCCAGTTGAGCACCTGACCGTTCGCCGCCTCCGACAGCATGTCGGCGATGGCGACGCGGCGCGCGGTGGTCAGCTCGTCGCGCGGCAGCCAGACGAAGGCGTAGAGGTGGCGCCCGAGCGGGGAGGGGACCAGCACCAGCTTGGGCCGCGGGCGGTCCGCAAGGCTCATCGCGGTCAGCGCCAGCTCCTCCATCGACGCGGCGTCGACCGCGACCATCACGTCGTGCGGCAGCGTGGCGATGGCGTGGGTCAGCGCCTTGCCGGTGTGGCCGGTGGGATCGAACCCGAACTTCGCTTCGCTCGCGGCCAGGCGCTGGCGCAGGATCGGCACGCTGCGCGGCGGTGCGTTGAGCGCCGCCGAGGTCCACAGCCCGGCATGGATCGACAGCCCGGTGACGCGCCCCGCGGTCTGGATCGGGACCACCAGCAGGTCGAGCGGCACGCGGCGATGGACCGGCGAGATCAGCGACGACTTCAGCAGCAGCGGCGCGGCGTTGCCGGCGGTGAAATATTCCACGGCCAGCCGCTTCGACCGCTCGGCGAGGATCGGCAGGTCATGCTCGTTTTTCGCGATGCCCAGCGCCGCGGCGGGATCGGTGCGGCCGTCGACGTGCCACCGCTCATGCCCCAGCAAGGTGAAATGGCGGTCGAGGAACCAGCGCAGCAGGTTCGCCCCTTCCGCGTCGCCGCCGGTGTCGTCGACCATGCCCGCGTCCGCGGCGAGCGCGGCCTGCATCGTGCGCCAGTCGGTCACCGCGGCGCGCACGTCCGCCAGCAGGTGCGCGATCTCGTCGGTCAGCGCGCGGCGATCCTTGGCGTCGACGCGCTCCAGCTCGACATAGATCATCGATTCGCTCGCGCCGCCGGCATCCTCGATCCCGGTCAGCTGGCCGCCGGCATCGCGCGTGACGCGGATGACGGGGTGGATGACGCGGTCGACCGCGATGTCGCGGTCGCCGATCGCCGCGGCGACCGAATCGACCAGGAACGGCATGTCGTCGTTGACGATGGCGAGGCGCATCCGCCGCCGCGCGCCGTCGCCGGGCAACGCCTCCAGCGCGATGGCGGGCTGCCCCGGCGCGCGCTGTGCCGCGGTCTGCGCCAGGAACTCGGCGGCCTCCGCCTGCTTGTCCTCGCCGAAGCCGACGAGCTCGCCGGGAAGTGCACGATGCGTCAGCCGCGATGCGAGCGCGGCCGACAGTATCTTGAGAGACTTTTCCACCATGGCCGCGGGCTATGCGCCGGGTGCGGAGCTAGCTCAAGGCTTGCTGCACTGCCGCAAATGCCGAATCAGGCCAGCCGACGCAGCACCCGTGCCGTCAGCTTCTCGTCCGGCGCCATGGTGCCGATCACCGCGATGCCGGTGGCGGTGGCGCGGCCGATCAGGATGACGGGCGCGCCGTCCTCCAGCCCGCTGGGAATCGCCAGCTCGGCGACGGGCGCGCGCCCGTCCAGTTTCGGGCCGGCGGCGCGGCGCGTCGGGGCGGCGGGACGGCGGGCGGCGCGCTCCTCCGCGACGATGCCCTTGATCCCGCCCGCGGCGGCCTCCAGCACGCGCGGCAGCCCGCCCTCCGGCACGCCGGTGCGCGCGGCATAGGCGAGCACGGTCGCGGCCTCGGTCAGTCGGGTCTTGTCGTGGTCGCGGCCGAAGACCAGCTTGGCGATCGCGGTCATCGGCGCGCGGGCCTGCGGCTTGATCTCCGCCTGCGTCAGCAGCGCGCCCAGCGCCTCCGGATCGGCCTCCGCTGCGATCGCGAAGTCGTAGGCGCGGCCCAGCGCGCGGTAGAGCGCGGCGTGGCTGCGCGTCGCGGCGGCGCGGGCGGAGGCGACGCTGTCGCGCGCGGCGGCGAGCCGCTCGTCGAGCGTGCCGGCCTCCTCATTGCCCTCCATCCCGGTGCCCGCGCCCGGCCCGTCCGCCCATGCCGGGGCCGGGACCGGATCGTGGCGCGGCGCGACCACCGCCGCCGACAGTTCGGCATCGAGCGCGGCCTGCTCCTCGGCGGCGATCATCTCCTTCCAGTTGATGACGCCGTAGATGAAGTCGATCGACGTGCCGTCCGACGAGAACGGCATCAGGATGCCGCGGTACAGCGTATTGTGGCCGCGCGTGCCGACGAACTCGGCCTCGAACCCGATCGGCGCGCGATTCGCGATGATCTGCAGATAATGGTCGGTCAGCCGCGACAGCAGCGAGCGCGCCGGTACGTCGCTGATCCGCTCGATCGTCTGATCGACCGCGCATTCGTCGCGCAGCGCCCGGCCGATATACTGGATCGCGGGATCGTCCAGCCCGGCGGTGAAGTCGAGCAGGACGCTGTGCGGGCCGAAATCCGCGATGCTGGCGGGCTCCAGATCCTCGATCGCCGGATAGGGGCGATCGCGCAGCAGCGAGACCCAATGGTTGTAGGCGCGCACGTGCATGCGCCGTTCGTCGGCGCCGACCTGCACCTGCGGCTCGCCCACGCCGCCCTCGGTCGGGTCGCTGTCCTGGCGAAGATCGTCGTAGCCGCGCGCGGTATCCATGCTCGTCGTCCCATCGCTGCCCGCAAGCCGCGGGCCGGTATCGTCCGACCCGCTGTGCACCGACCATGGTAAACGCGACGTAAAGGGCGTTCGCACTTGTCACGCCCGCGACCACCTGTTAAGCGCCGCGCCTCACGACGCCCGATCGGGCATCGACGGGCCGCTTTAGCTCAGCTGGTAGAGCATCGCATTCGTAATGCGGGGGTCACAGGTTCGAGTCCTGTAAGCGGCACCATACTCAGGAAATCGCAGCCCATTGGGGACGAAAATCGACACAGCCTCGCGGTGCCGAGCAAGATGGCGGCCAACTTTGGCTTGACATGTTGGAAAATGTTGCTCATATGTTCTTGCCGCGTGGATAGCGGGGCATCATGATTGATATATCGGATAACCAGCGACGGCGTGCCTTTTCGATATGGCTGCGGACCGGGAGGTTGCCTTCCTTGAGAAATGCGGAGGGAGTCGAGCTCAAGTTCAATCCCTGGCATGATCCAGAAACCGGGCGTTTCACCTTCGTCGGTGCCGGACGGCATTATAGCCAGTGGGGCGGCGGTGGATTTTCTGGTGGCGGAGGCGGCAAGGGTGGCGGTGGCGGCGCGACCGGTTCAGGAGACTGGCCGGCCCGGTCATCCCGGCCAAGATCGCAAGAGTCGGCAAACCGTGCCATTCCCAAAGACCGGACGCGCGCCTCCCAAGGCAACCACGTCGCGGCTCACAAGCCGTACGCCCAACGCGCAGGGACTGGTGGCGGGTTTTCGGGAGGCGGCGGTAGCTTCGGTGGAGCGGGCGCGTCGGGAACGTGGGGATCACCTGATCCGCACCGTCGTCCGAAGAACTCACCAGGTTCGGCAACCGCCGTTGTGTCCTCGGATCGCGCTTCCGAGACGAACACAACCGCCACCCGACCCGCAAGCGCGTGAAGCGAAAAGTTCCGCACGGTCGTGCGCAACGGCTATACTTACCAAATCGATGCGCGCGAGCGGACGCGGCGCGTTTCTGGTGCGCTGACGGTTACCGATGTTCCGATCCGTTCTTGCGTTTCGCAAGCACAGGCGGGCGGCGCAGAACGTCGGGCGAGCGACGATGGCGGCCACTACATCGCGGCGCGCTTCAATGGACCGACCGAGGCGTTCAATCACATCGCGCAAAATGCCAACTTCAATCGGGGCGGCTATCGCGTGCTCGAGGATGAGTGGGCGCGGGACAAGCGTGCCGGACGGGCGGTTACGGTGAAGGTCGTTCCGCAATTCAGCGGCGGTTCTGTGCGGCCATCGACGATCAATGTGTGGTGGACGGTCGATGGCAAAATCAACAGCCTGCAATTTCCCAATGAACGATCGGAGAAGCGTCGTGGCGGAAACTGAATCGGAGAAGCTGCTGGCTGAGATCGGCGGATTGCTGATGGAGGATAGGGAATATCCTCTGGAACCCACGCTGCTTTACGCTCAACTCGATAATAATATGATCGGCGAGTCGATCGTAAAGGAGCTTGGCAATCAGCTCCTTTTCCGGTGGCCGGTGAACGAACGCCTTCCCGACGCACTCCTCGAATTGTGGGAGGCGCAGGACGGACAGGACCGATGGTCGGAACTGGAATATGTGCTTCGCGACGGCCAATTCGAAGTGGCCTACTTTTACCCGGACGAAATCGATCCGCAGGAAAACGTGATCGAGCGCCGCGAGCGTGCGCTGCGGCGACATTTCGGAGAGAAGCCGATTGTCTACCCACCCTTACCCACGGACGACGAACTTCAGAGCTATGGCTTGTAGATCACATCCTGTTGGGCGTTTGGCGCGAGATCGAAATTCTCCAATGATTTGAGTGCCCAGCTTTGTCTCCTGTGGGGCACCATACTCAGGAAATCGCAGCCCATTGGGGACGAAAATCGACACAGCCTCGCGGTGCCGAGCAAGATGGCGGCCAACTTTGGCTTGACATGTTGGAAAATGTTGCTCATATGTTCTTGCCGCGTGGATAGCGGGGCATCATGATTGATATATAGGATAACGAGCGACGGCGCGCCTTTTCGATATGGCTGCGGACCGGGAGGTTGCCTTCCTTGAGAAATGCGGAAGGAGTCGAGCTCAAGTTCAATCCCTGGCATGATCCAGAAACCGGGCGTTTCACCTTCGTCGGTGCGGGACGGCATTATAGCCAGTGGGGCGGCGGTGGATTTTCTGGTAGCGGAGGCGGCAAGGGTGGCGGTGGCGGCGCGACCGGTTCAGGAGACTGGCCGGCCCGGTCATCCCGGCCAAGATCGCAAGAGTCGGCAAACCGTGCCATTCCCAAAGACCGGACGCGCGCCTCCCAAGGCAACCACGTCGCGGCTCACAAGCCGTACGCCCAACGCGCAGGGACTGGTGGCGGGTTTTCGGGAGGCGGCGGTAGCTTCGGTGGAGCGGGCGCGTCGGGAACGTGGGGATCACCTGATCCGCACCGTCGTCCGAAGAACTCACCAGGTTCGGCAACCGCCGTTGTGTCCTCGGATCGCGCTTCCGAGACGAACACAACCGCCACCCGACCCGCAAGCGCGTGAAGCGAAAAGTTCCGCACGGTCGTGCGCAACGGCTATACTTACCAAATCGATGCGCGCGAGCGGACGCGGCGCGTTTCTGGTGCGCTGACGGTTACCGATGTTCCGATCCGTTCTTGCGTTTCGCAAGCACAGGCGGGCGGCGCAGAACGTCGGGCGAGCGACGATGGCGGCCACTACATCGCGGCGCGCTTCAATGGACCGACCGAGGCGTTCAATCACATCGCGCAAAATGCCAACTTCAATCGGGGCGGCTATCGCGTGCTCGAGGATGAGTGGGCGAGAGAGAAGCGAGGCGGAAAGACTGTCACGGTCAGGATCGTGCCGCGGTTCGAGGGGGAGTCCGGGCGACCATCGGCGATCGACGTGTGGTGGACGGTCGATGGCGACGAGAAGAGTCTGAAATTCCCCAACGAACGATCGGAGAAAAGCCGTGGCGGACGCTGAAGCCGAGAAGCTGCTGAACGAGATCGGGCAATTGCTGATGGAGGATCGTGAGTATCCGGTCGAACCGACGCTGCTCTACGCCCAGCTCGATCGGAACATGGTCGGCGAATCGATCTTCAAGGAACTCGGCAACCAGATCTTGTATCGGCGGCCGGTGATCGAGGGGCTGCCGTATGCGCTGCTCGACCTGTGGGAAACGCAAGACGGCGGCGATCGGTGGTCAGAGATGGAATATGTGCTTCGCGACGGTAAGTTCGAAGTCGCCTATATTTACCCCGATGAGATCGATGCCGAAGAGGATGTTGTGGAGCGGCGCGCACGGGCGGTTCGGCGACACTTCGGCGAGAAGCCGATCGTGTATCCGCCCTGGCCCCCCGAGGACGACGCGCCGGACTACGACCTTTAGGTCGCGACCTGGCCGATCGTTCAGCGAAGCATGGAAATTTCCCAGTGATCTGAGTGCCCATCTTTGTCCTCTGTGGGGCACCATTTCCCAAACCGAGACGAACCCGTGAGGGTTGAGGTTGGCGTCGACGAACGCGATGCCGCCGCTTCGCGCCGGTCGTCCGCCATCGCCGAGCCGTGGCGCCGCATGGGGCGGCCGCAAGCGGCTCGCCCTGCTTGTCCCCCATGTCTCGCGAAGCCTGAACCGGATCGTGACACGTGCGCCGATGGTCGCTGAGCCAGACATCCGGCGTACCGGATCTGTTATCGCGAGCTTGCGTTTTTGCGATCGGGCTGCAAGCGGACGTAGATGAGGTTCTCGCCTCTGATGAAGAGTTCGAAGGAATGAGCCGCCATGGCCCGCTGGAAGGAGAAGCTGGTGCCTTCGCCGGGTTTCATCCAGTCGTGGGGTTCGATGATGACGACCCGAACGTCGTCGAGCCAGTCCAGGTTCGCCTGGAACAGGTCGCTTTCGAAGCCCTCGATGTCGATCTTGACGATCAGTGCCGTACCGTCGTCGACGGTTGCGATCGCTTCCGCCATGGTTACGATGGGCACGCCCGAGGTCGCGCGCTCGGTCTGTTTCGCCCACCCGCTGTCGTCCCCCTCGCCGTCTCTGACGGCAGCGAAGCCGCTCGTCGAGCCGATGGCGGCGTTCAGAATGGTGCAGTTCGGCAGGCCGCCGATGTTTTCCCTCAGCACCCTGCCGTTATCCGCATCGGGTTCGATCGCCACGATGTGAGCTTCGGGGAAAAGGCGCCGAAACCACAGGCTCGCGGCGCCGATGTTCGCGCCTGCATCGATGATGACCGGCTTGCGTCCCGCCGACAGGACGGAATGGTAGAAAGAATTCACCCGGTCGCCGAGCTGGGCCGGAAAGGAAAAGTCATAGCTCCGTCCGGCCAATACATCGCGCAACGTCTCGATATCCGTATTGGCAGGGCGGACGAACACATGGCCGTAATGTCGAACCGGCAATGCGATGACATCGCGCGATCCTTTCGCTGCCCAGCGGCCGGAAAGAAAGCGCCACCCGAAGTTTCGTGCATCGCTGACCGCTTTGCGTGTCTCGTTGATTACGCCCATGCCCAATCTCCCGAAATTGTAAAATTGTTCTTCGATCGAATCAGGTGTCGCGGAAGAGCTTACTATCTGTGCCCCGTCATCGACACCGATAATGCTATCGCTTCGGGACGGACGAGGCCCCGCGATCGGTGTAATGACGGGGTCGAGTGAATTTCCGGTTGTATCGTGTTGATAGCGCTGCGTAAGTTGGGCGTCCGCCGGCCCGTCGGTCGAGTCCGGTGCGATGATGAGGGGACCTGCGATGAACAGCGTCGACCGTAGATGCGCCGATCATGGGCGATGCGGGGGCCGTCCGTCGGCGGACGGCAGGCCGTAATGTACCCGCCCTTTCCCGATAACGAGCCCGCGCGACAGCGGGCCGTGGATGCGAACGGCATCACGCGGCGGCCGGGGAGCCCCGACTTGCAACGGATCGTCGAGCAGGCGGCGTCGCTGGCGGGTGCGTCGATCGCGGCGGTGTCGGTGATCGACCGCAGCCGGCAGTGGTTCGCGGCGAAAGTGGGCATCGACGACAGCGAGAAACCGCGGTCGGAATCCTTCTGTGCGTTCGCCATCCTGCGTCCGGGCGAGCCGTTGATCGTGTGCGATGCGATGCGCGACCCGCGGTTCGCGCAGAATCCGGCGGTGCTGGGGGTGCCCCACGTGCGCTTCTATGCCGGAATCCCGCTGGTGGATCGCTCCGGTTATGCGCTGGGGGCGCTGTGCGTCGCCGATACGCAGCCGCGGCGGGACGATTTCGACGTGTACGATCTGACGCATCTGGCGCGCGAGGCGGAGCGGCTGATGCAGCCATAGCGGCGCCTCCGTGCGTCCCGCGATGGTACACAATGGGGAAAGACGACCGGCGAATGCCGCGGAACGCCGGGCGGGGGCTGCCGATTTGCGACGGATGCCCGCTCGCCCCTACAGCCCTTCCGCCATCGCGCGGCGATTGATCGCGGCGATGGGGCGCAAGGCACCGCAGCATGTCGTCGACGAGATGGACCGCGCGATCCGGCGCCACGATCTGGAAGAGGCCAAGAACTGGAACAGGATCGGCTGCGCGGTCGACCGGCAGTTGTCAGCCGCGGGGGGTGACCGTCGCGACGATCACCTGGACGAGGATCCTGCCTGAAACATCCTCCACCGCCAGCCGCCAATGACCCTCATCGGCGAAGGCGGGATGGTCGGCGAGGAAGGTGCCGAGATATTGCACCGCGAGGTTGCGGGCATCGTCGAGGCTGGCGGCCCGGATGGCGACCCGGTCCCGGGCGGGGCCGGCGAGGCGCAGGAAATACTCGTTCATCCCCGGTCGCTTACGGGGATGTGGGACGCGGGTCCATCGTCGCGGACCGGATGGCCGAAAGGGCGGCGGCCGGGGTGCGGCAACGAAGGCTGTGCCGGCCACCGGCGGCTCCACGGCGCGGCGGGTGTCGCACCGGACGCAGGGGAGCCGCCCGCGTCCCGCGCTACCTGACCGTCAGGGGACGAGGATCATCTTCAGCGTGCCCCCTTCGCGCGCATCGAATTTCGCATAGGCCTCCGCGCCGTGCGACAGCGGCATGACGTCGGTCACGTAGCGTTCGGGGCGCAAGCGGCCCTGCTGGATCAGCGGGACCAGCTCGCCGAATTGTCGGGCGACCGGGCACATGCCGCTGCGCAGCGTCAGGCCGTTGACGAACACGCGCGCCATCGGAAATTCCATCCGCCGGTTCATGTTGACGCCGATGATCGAGACGGTCGCCTGCTTGCCGGCGACGCGGACCGCGAGCGCGATCGTCTTTTCCAGCCCGACCGCCTCGACCACGCTGTCGGCCATGCGGCCGTCGGTGGCGTCGCGGATGATGTCGGCGGCGTCCTGGGGCTCCAGCGCGATCGCGCCGAGCGATGTCGCGACCGCGCGCCGCTCGGCCACCAGGTCGATCGCGAAGACCGTCGCGGCGCCCAGCACGAAGGCGGATTCGACGGCCATCAGCCCGATCGGCCCGAGCCCGACGACGACCACCGTGCCGCCGGGCGCGATATCGGCATTGCGGCAGCCGAACCAGGCGGTGGGCAGATTGTCGGTCAGCATGATCGCCTGATCGGGGGTGATCCCCTCCGGCATCGGCACCGCGTTGAAGTCGCCGGCGGGGACGCGCATCCCCTCCGCCTGGCACCCCTGCAACCTGCTGCTGAGGCCGTAGCAATATTCGACGTCGTTGCGGCACTTCAGGACGTTGCCCGCGAGGCAGTGGACGCAGGCGCCGCACCCGACCGAGGCCGGGACCAGCACGCGATCGCCCGCCTTCAGCCGGGTGACCGCGCGGCCGGTCTCGACGACCTCGCCGATCGCCTCGTGTCCGATGCAGAATCCGGCGTCGTCGCGCAGCTTGTCGCCGTGATAGATGTGCAGGTCGCTGCCGCAGATGCCGCAGCGGTCGATCCTGACGACGATGTCGCGCGCATCCTCGATCCGCGGATCGGCCATGTCGTCGTAGCGGATCTCGCGCGGGGCGACATATTGCAGGGCCTTCATGGGTGTCCCTCCCTCAATATTGCGAGCGGCAGGTGCCGCCGTCGCACCGGATCGTCGTGGCGGTGACGAAGCTGGACGCGGGGCTGGCGAGATACAGCGCGGTGCTGACGATCTCGTCCGGGCGACCGGGACGCCCCAGCGCGTTGCGCGCGGTGTCGCGGTCGACGTCGGCCCAGGCCTTGGAGATGTCGGTCAGGAACGGCCCGGCGGCGATCGCATTGACGCGCACCTTCGGCGCATATTCGTGCGCGAGCGAGGTGGTGAGCGCGAGCAATGCCGCCTTCGCCCCGGCATAGGGGACGACCATCGGCGACGGCTCCAGCGCGGCGGTGGACGAGGTGAAGATGATCGCGCCGCCGTCGCCCTGCGCCATGCGATGCGCCACCGCGGACGCCAGCCGGAACGGGCCCTTGAAATTGAGCGACACGACCGAGTCGAACAGCCGCTCGCTGATCTCGTGCGAGGCCATGGCGGGGGACATGCCCGCGTTGGCGATCAGCACGTCGATCCGGCCGAAGGCGGCATAGGCCGCGTCGATCAGGCGATCGACCTCGTCCCAGCGCCCGGCGTGCGCCGCGATCGCGACCGCGCGGCGCCCCCTGGCGCGGATCGCGGCGGCCGCAGCCTCGCACGATTCCAGGTTGCGGCTGGAGACGATCACGTCGGCGCCCGCGTCGGCGAAGGCAAGCGCCATCTCCCGCCCCAGCCCGCGCGACCCGCCCGTGATGAGCGCCACCTTGCCCGTCAGGTCGAACATCGCCTCAGCCATCGGCCTGCACCATCTCGTCGAGCGCGCCCATGTCGAACCTCGCGCGCGCCGCCGCCTCCTGCCGCGGCAGGTGATAGGCGGGGAAGAGGTCGTCGGTCGGCGCATAGGCCTTCAGCGTCTCGCGCGCGACGGTCACCTTATGCACCTCGGTCGGGCCATCGGCGAGGCCGAGCATGAAGGAGGTCGCCACCTGCGCCATGAACGGCATTTCGTGGGTCAGCCCCAGCGAGCCGTGGAGGTGGAGCGCGCGCGCCGCGACGTCGTGGAGCAGCCGGGGCATCGCGGCCTTCACCGCGGCGATGTCGCGCCGCACGCGGCGATAGTCGTTGTGCTTGTCGATCAGCCACGCGGTGCGCAGCACCAGCAGGCGGAACTGCTCGATCTCGATCCAGCTGTCGGCGATCTTCTCCTGCACCATCTGCTTGTCGGCGAGCCGCTCGCCCTTGGTCACGCGGCTCAGTACCCGCTCGGCCATCATGTCGAACGCCTTGCGCGCCTCGCCGATGGTGCGCATCGCATGGTGGATGCGCCCGCCGCCGAGCCGGGTCTGCGCGATGGCGAAGGCCTGCCCGCGCGCGCCCAGCAGGTTCGCGGCGGGGACGCGCACGTCGTCGTAGCGGATATAGGCGTGCGCGTGGACGCTCTCGCCGTACCAGCCCACGTCGCGGACGATCTCCACGCCGGGCGTCGCGGTCGGGACGATCAGCATCGACATGCGCTCGTGCGCGCGGGCGTCGGGCTCGGTCACCGCCATCACGATCAGGAAATCGGCGAAGCGTGCGTTGGAGGAGAACCACTTTTCGCCGCTGATGACCCATTCGTCGCCGTCGAGCCGCGCCTTGGTGGTGAAGATCAGCGGATCGGCGCCGCCCTGCGGCTCGGTCATCGAGAAGCAGGAGACGATCTCGTTCTCCAGCAGCGGCGCCATCCAGCGCTCCTTCTGCGCCGGCGTGCCGAAATGGGCGAGAATCTCCGCATTGCCGGTGTCGGGCGCCTGCGTCCCGAATACGACCGGGCCGAAGCGCGAGCGGCCGAGGATTTCGTTGAGCAGTCCCAGCTTGACCTGGCCATAGCCCTGTCCGCCCAGCTCGGGACCCAGGTGGCAGGCCCACAGCCCCTCGCGCCGTACGGTCGCCTGCAACGGGCGGACGAGGCGGACGAATCCCGGATCGTGGATGTTCCACTGGCTGCCGAGCACATGGTCGAGCGGCTCCACCTCCTCGCGGACGAAGCGGGCGACCCAGTCGAGCCGCTCCTGGAACGCCGGATCGGTTTCGAAATCCCAACTCATGCGCGCGCCTCTCCTGCGTCCGTCTGCGAGGACCAGCGTAGGGGTGCCAATTGATAAAGCAAGCGCTTTATGAATTTACCGCTGAAGCAGGATGGCCTCGGTCGTGGCGAAGATGCCGCGCGTCACGTCCCGGCGCCCCCAGAACGGGTGCGTGCCCGCGGGCATCGCGTCGCAGGCGGTCTCTCGCGCGGTGAAGATCGCCTGGAGCGACAAGGTGGCGAAGACGATGCGGCGGTCGATTTCCGCCGGGGCGACGTCGTCCAGCAGCCGGCGGACATGCGCGGTGGCACGCTGGTAGCCGGTGGCGTGGCTGTCGACGATCGTGCTTTCGAACAGCTCGCGCCGCTCGCCCATGATGTTGCTGAGGAAGCGGTGATAGGTCTCCGGATGACCGGGGGCGCTTTCCAGATCGAGGCTCGGCTGGACGAAGGCGCATACCAGTTCGTCCATCGATGGCGTGCCGGACGCCTCGGCCCGGTCGATGATGGCCTGTCGGTGGACGTCGATCGCGCGCGCGCCATCGACCAGCAGCTCGCGCAGCAGATCGTCCTTGGTCCCGAAATGGTAGTGGACCGCGGCGGTGTTGCGCTGGCCCGCCTCGACCGCCACCTCGCGCAGGCCCACCGCGCTGATGCCGCGGGTCGCGAACATGCGCCGTGCGACCCGCTTCAACTCCGCGCGTGTCGCGGCCGATCGCTGTTCCCTGGGTCCCGAGGCTGCCATGGCCGCGCCTTAGCGGGCGGGCGTCGGCGAAGGAAAGGTGTTGGGGAAAGGGTCCGGGGGAAAAGGCCGGGTCGCCGGCGCGTTCCATGTCCGGTCAGGCCTAGAATTCCACGCCGCGCTGCGCCTTGATGCCCTGTTCGCGGAACGGGTGCTTCACCAGCTGCATCTCGGTGACGAGGTCGGCGAGGGCGATCAGTCCGTCGGGGGCGTTGCGGCCCGTCGCGATGAAATGCGTGGTCGCGGGCTTCGCCGCGATCGCCTCCAGCACGTCGTCCAGCGCCAGATAGTCGTAGCGCAGGACGATGTTGAGCTCGTCGGCGAGGACCATGTCGTAGGCGGGATCGGCCAGCATCCGCTTCACCTCGGCCCAGGCCTCGCCCGCGACCGCGATGTCGCGCGCGCGGTCCTGCGTGTCCCAGGTGAAGCCCTCGCCCATCGGCTTGAACTCGACCTCGGGGAGGCGCGCGAACACCGCGGCCTCTCCCGTGGTCATCGCGCCCTTCACGAACTGCACGACGCCCACCTTCATGCCGTGGCCGATCGCGCGGACGACCATGCCGAGCGCGGCGGTGGTCTTGCCCTTGCCCTTGCCGGTGTGGACGATTACCAGCCCCTTCTCGCCGGCCCGCGCCGCGACGATGCGGTCGTGCGCGACCTTCTTCTTCGCCATCTTCGCGGCATGTTCGGCGTCGGTGCGCGCGGAGGGGCCGCTCATCCGTGCCGCTCCCGCAGGACGGGCAGCGCGAAGCGGCCGAACAGCCACCCCGCGACGATCCAGAAGAGCGCCTGCGCGCCCAGCGATGCCAGCCTGAAGTTCCACAACAGCGTCGCGCCGAAGTCGCCCGGCACCTCGTCGACGACCGGCAGCAGCAGCGCCACCCCGCTCGCCAGCAGCGCATAGCAGGCGACGGCGGCGACCAGCGCGTCGACGGGGTTCCAGCGCACGGCGACCGCGCGACGGACCTGCGCGGCGACCATCGCGGCGACCAGCGACAGCGCGATCATCGCGAAGAACGCCGCGGTGCGCAGCTTCACCGTCTCATGCTGCCCCACGGCCGGCGGGGTGGGGGGGTATTTGATCGCCGGAACCAGCACGATGACGACGAAGGCGAGGACGGCGAGCAGCAGCGCCAGCGTGCGCGGCCCGACCTGTCCGATGCGGCCATAGGCATAGGCGAAGGCGAGCGCGAGCAGCCCGCCGACCCCGGCGCCATAGACTGCGAGCGCGGTGAACAGCCCCGCGGTCTTCTGTACCCCGCGACTGACCCATTCCATCTCCTGCGCCATCCCCGGCATGCGGTGCGCCGCCTCGACCGCGATGGCGCGATCGATCTGCGGCTCGGCGAAGAGCAGGGCGAAGACCGCGGCGACGCACGCCGCGATCAGTCCGGCGAGCATCCCCCGCCAGAGCAAGCGTCCGACCATGGCGACCTCCGCTTAGTGGCAGGGAAAGCCCAGCAGGTGACGCCCGTCATGGACATATTCGTGGACGTACATGCCATCGAAGATCGCGAACGCGCCCTGCTCCGCCCCGACGAAATACAGGAAGACGGTCGCGATCAGCACTGCGAGCACGGCCCAGGGTGCGAGATCGCGCGCGGGGATGGCGGCACCGGCGCCGATGGGAAAACAGGTGTCGCCGGCGATGGACGAGGTCGTCGTGGTCATGCGTGCTCCCTGCCGGGTATCCGCGCCCGGCGATGAACGGCGTCCCGGCCGAGGTCTGACTCTCGACAGGATCCCTCCCGCCGATCACAGTGGCGCGACCGCGCCGGATTCTCACCGGCTTCCCGCCCGGGACCAATGGGGCAGCTGTGGAACGATCGCCCCGTCGCGTCAACAAGGAGTCCGACGAATGACCACGCGCCTGTCGGTCGTCTGCGCGGGCGCGACGGCGATGTCGCGCATCGGCGGTTTCGCCGCGCCGTCCGAACCGCTCGACGCGGCGGGGGCGGCGGCGGCGGCGCGGATGCGCTGGCCCATGACGGCGGCGAGCGTCGTCATGGCCGGGCCGGGCGAGGCGGCGCGGCAGACCGCGCGCGCGATCGGCGGCGACCCCCACGTCGTGCCCGCGCTGGCGGACATGGACTGGGGCGCATGGAGCGGCGCGACCTTCGCGACGGTGCAGGCCGTCGCCCCCGAACGGCTCATGGCATGGATGGGGGCGCCGGCCGGCGGCGCACCCGGGGGCGAGGATTTCGCCGCGGTCGTGGCGCGGGTCGTGCCGTGGCTCGACGCGGTCGCGCATGGGGAGCGCGCGTTCATCGCGGTGACGCAGGCGATGGTCGTCCGCGCGATCCTGACCGCCGCGATCGCGCTGCCGCCCGAGGTGGCGCTCAGGATCGACATCGCCCCGCTGGCGACGGCGTCGCTTTCGTTCCACCGCGGCTGGCGCTGGCGGGAGCTGCGCCGCGGCGGCGGAAGCGGGGATGGGTAGCGCGCGCGTGCGGCCCCGGCCACGGCCGCGATCCCGCGGCGGACAGCCTTACGCCGCCGGAGTGGGGGCGGGGTCGCCGACGCGGCCGGGCGTACCGATGGCGAAGGTGCGCGACAGCCCGTGGTACAGCTTTTCGCGGCAGACCAGCTGGCTGACGCCGTCGGCGATGAAGGCGGTGGCGAACATCGGCAGCATCAGCCCGCGGCTCCCGGTCGTCTCCGACAGGATGATGACCGCGGTCAGCGGCGCGCGGACGACGCCGGCGAAATAGGCGACCATCGCCAGGATCACGATCGCCGGCGCGGGCGAGCCGGGAAGCAGCGGGTGCAGCAGGTTGCCGAGCCCGGCGCCCACGGCCAGCGACGGCGCGAAGATGCCGCCCGGCAGCCCCGCGACCGCGGTGGCGAGCGTGGCGAGGAACTTCGCGGGGCCGAACCACAACGGCGCATCGATGCCCACGATCATCGCGCGCGCGGCGCCGTAACCCGTGCCCCAGGTCAGCCCCGTCAGCGTGCCGATGCCGCCGACCACCAGCCCGCAGGCGGCGGCGAAGACGACGGGGCGGCGCTTGCTCCAGGCGGTGATACGGTGGGTCCCGGCGGCGAGCGCCAGCATCAGCCGCGAGAACAGGCCGCCGGCGAGGCCGCCCGCGACCCCGGCGAGCGGCACCGCGAGCACCGCCGTGGCCAGCGGCATGTGGGCCCCGATCAGCCCGAAATAGACATAGTCGCCCTGCACCGACTGCGCGACCATGCCGGCGATGACGATCGCGGCGACGACGAGCAGCGTGACCTTCTGCTCATAGGCGGAGGCCAGTTCCTCGATCGCGAACAGCAGGCCCGCGAGCGGCGTGTTGAACGCCGCCGCGACCCCCGCGGCACCCCCGGCGATCAGCACCGCGCCGCGCAACGGCACGCGCAGGATGCGGTGGCTCAGCCCCATGACCGCGGCCGCGATCTGCACCGTCGGCCCCTCGCGCCCGACCGATGCGCCGCCGAGCACCGCGGCCAGCGTCAGCAGCGCCTTGCCCACCACGGTGCGGATCGACACCAGGTCGTGCGTCGCGCCCTCCGGGTCGGCCTGCGCGGCGATCACCTGCGGGATGCCCGAGCCGCGCGCGAGCGGGACGGTGCGCCGCGTGATCCATACCAGCGCGGCGAAGAGCAGCGGCGTGGTCGCCAGCGGCGCGAGCGGGAAGCGTGCCGCATAGGCGGCGAACAGGTCCGCGGCGAGGTCCGCCGCTTGCGCGAAGACGGTGGCGGCCAGGCCGATCGCGACCGCGCCCACGAGGATGGCGACGCGCGTGCGGAAGCGCACCGAACGCGGCCCCTGCGTGCGCAGCAGCGCGCGGTAGCGCGACGGGGTCCAGCGGCGGGTGCCGCGACGGGAGGGGGAGGTGCCGGCCATGATCCCGGCCCCTTTTTCATGGAT
Source organism: Sphingomonas adhaesiva (assembly GCF_036946125.1). Lineage (NCBI taxonomy): Bacteria > Pseudomonadati > Pseudomonadota > Alphaproteobacteria > Sphingomonadales > Sphingomonadaceae > Sphingomonas > Sphingomonas adhaesiva. Next base: position 71,525 of record NZ_JAQIJT010000001.1, on the reverse strand, counting down.
GCGGGCCGAATGCCAGCGATGCGGATCATCGCACCCCGCCCATGCCCGGTACGTCAGCGCTCGCCCGGTCGGTGTTCCGTCAGCGCCACGACCTCGAAGTCATAGCCTTGCCAGCCGTGGCGCCTCGCGGCCTGCTCCAGGAGCGCCCGCTTGGCCGTCGCCTCCTTCGCCGAGCCGGTATGGCCCCAGAACACCTCGGTCCTGCCGCCGCGGAGGTGCGCGACGACGCGCCAGTAGTGGGTGAACGGCGCGGCGGTGGGGCCGATCGTCTTCACATAGCCGTCCGCCATGGTCGCGGTCAGGTAGCGCTTCTTCCTCGCCATCGCCGCGCGATAGCGAAGCGACGGCGCGGGCGCGAGCGTCAGACGTCGAACAGATGGTCGAGCGGATAGTCGTGCCTGATGAACGGTTCGCGCAGCACGATGAAGCTGCGCAGCTTCCTGATCCCGACGTCGGCCTCCAGCAGCGCGTCCATCACGTTGCGGTAATGGCCGGTGTCGCGCGTCACGACCTTCAGCAGATAGTCGTAGCCGCCGCTGACGTTGTAGCATTCCATCACCTCGCGGATCGTAGCGGCGGCAGCCTCGAAGCGACGCAGATCCTGTCGGCGGTGCTTCTCGACCGTCACCTCGACGAAGATCGTGATCGTGTCGCCCAGCTGCGCCAGCGCGAGATGGACGCCGAAGCCGCGGATGATGCCCAGCGCCTGCAACCGCTTCGTCCGCGACAGGCACGGACTGGGGCTGAGGCCGACCGCGTCCGCCACCTCGACATTGGTCGCCCGGCCTTCGCGTTGCAGATAGGCCAGGATCCTGAAGTCCATGGCGTCGAGGGCGGTGGCGGCACGCATCGAGCTGGGGCGGTCCCTATTGCCCGCCCGCCGCCTCGGTCAACGCGGCATCCAGCACGTCGACCACCATGTCGACCTGGTCCTGCGACAGGATCAGCGGCGGGCGGATCTTCAGCACGTTGTGCCCCTGCGCGCAGGCGCTGAGCAGGACGCCGCGGTCGCGCATCGCGTTGACGACGCGGCTGGTCAGGGCGCGGTCGGGCGCGCGCGTGGCGCGGTCCGCGACCAGCTCGACGCCGACGAACATGCCCGCGCCGCGGACGTCGCCGATCGCGGCGTGCCGGGCGGCCAGATCGGCGATGCCGTCGTGGAGGCGCCGGCCCATGGTCGCGGCATGATCGATCAGATGGTCGCGCTCGATCGTGTCCAGCACCGCCAGCGCCGCCGCGCACGACACGGTGTTGCCGGCAAAGGTGTTGAAGTAGCGCGAATCCCGCCCGAAGCGGGCGAGCGCGTCCTGCGTCGCGAGCAGCCCGGCGATCGGCTGACCGTTGCCCATCGGCTTGCCCATGGTGACGATGTCGGGGGACAGGGCGTGACGCTGAAACCCCCACATGTGCGTGCCGGTACGGCCGAAGCCGGGCTGCACCTCGTCCGCGACGAACAGCCCGCCTGCGGCGCGGATCGCCGCGGCGGCGCCCGACAGGAACCCCGCCGGGTCGGGCAGGATGCCGTCGCTGGTGAACAGGGTGTCGACGATCAGCATCGCGGGCCTGATCCCGTGCCGACGGAGGTCCGCGATCGCCGCCTCGACATCGCGGGTGAAGCGCGCCGCCAGGTCCTCGCCCGGCGCGTGGTAGCGACGCGGCGCGGGCACCAGGCGCACGTGCGCGCCCAGATCGACCCCGGCGCCGAGCGACGGCGAGAATTGCGATACCGCGTCGGTGAAGCCGTGATAGGCGGTGTCGGTGACGATGATCCCGGTGCCGCCGGTGCGCACCTTCGCCATCCGATAGGCCAGGTCGTTCGCCTCGCTGCCGGTGCAGGTGAGCATCAGGTGGGCGAGGTCGGTCCCCGGCACCGTCGCCAGCAGGCGCTCGGCCAGTTCCAGGATAATGTCGTGGAGGTAGCGGGTGTTGGTCTGCAAGGTGCCCGCCTGCCGGCAGATCGCCTCCACCACCGCCGGGTGGCAATGGCCCAGCGAGGTGACGTTGTTGTAGATGTCGAGGAAGCGGCGGCCGTCCGGATCGATCAGCCACGCGCCCTCGCCGCGGACGAAGTGCAGCGGCCGCTCGTACATCAGGCGATAGGCGGGGCCGAGCAGCGCATCGCGCCGCGCGATCTTCGCCGCCATCTCCGGCCCGACATCGGCGCGCCCGGGGATATAGGCGTTGACCATGTTGAGATCGATCGTGCTGGTCATCGAAGGTCTCCGGTGTCGATCCCCGACAGCACGCGGTCGCGCAAGGCGGCGCTGCCCATGTCGGCCATCAGGAAGAGAGCGTCCCAGGATTCGGGATTGTGGCGCAGGATATAGTCGCGGTTCTCGGGGTAGCGCTTCACCCGCCATTCGGTGATGAGGACGGTGACGAGGTGGCGCGTCGCCATCAGCTCGGCCACGATTTCGCGTTCGCCGGCATCGAGCGGCAGGACCGCGTGATAGGCGGCGACGAACTCGGCCACCGCCCCCAGCGGGTCGTCCGTGCCGCGCAGCTGGTAGGCCGCGCCGGTCGCGACCTCGCCGACCAGCGGCGCCTCGATCAGGTCGCCGAAGTCGATGATGCCGGTCACGCGGGTGTCGTCGTCGTGCGCGACCAGCACGTTGAAGAGGTGATAGTCGTTGTGGATCACCTGCCGCCTGAGCCTCGCCAGCTGCGGCTGCACCGCGCGGAAACGGTTCATGAAGGCATGCAGCATCGCTGCGCGCGCGCCGGTCGCGACCTGATCGATCATCCCCGCCAGCCGGTCGGCGTGCGCGACGTTCCACATCAGGTCGTGCGAAGCGGCGGGGTGGGAGAAGCCGTCGAGCGCGCGGTCGAGCCCGGCCAGCGCGCGACCCAGGCTGACGCGCTGCGCGCGCGTGCGCGGAGTGCCGCGGACGGGCAGCCCCTCCAGATAGGTGAGCAGCCGCACGCAGGTGCGGCGACCGTCCGGCAGCCGGATCGCGGCGGTCGCATCGCCGTGCCGGTTGCGCAGGACCCGCGGCACCGGGGCGCCGGGCGCGCGCGCATGGATATGGTCGAGTGCGGCGACCTGGAGGTCGACGATGTCGGCCGGCTCGGACGGATTGCTGACCTTCAGCAGCCAGCTCTCGCCCGCGCCGCCGTCCAGGCGGAAGTTCTGGTCGCGCTCGCTGGCCAGCAGCGTCGCGGCGGCATCGACGCCGAACAGGCGCGCCGCGACCGCGGACGCTTCCCCGGCGTCCAGCGCGGGCGGCGCGGACGACAGCGTCGCCGCGCCGTCCTGGGACGCTGCCGGCATGGTCAGAGCCCCAGCAGCGCGGGCAGCTGGCGGATGTCGCTCAATCGCCGGACCGGATAGTCGGCGGACGGCTCGTGCCCTCGCTCGATCAGGGTCGGCGCCATGAAGCCCAGGTCGCACGCGGTCATCAGGTCGTAGCGGAAGCTCGACGAGCAGTGCATCATCTCGCCCGGATGGCTGCCCAGCTGGTCGAGCATATATTCGAACGCCTGCGCGCGCGGCTTGTAGGCGTCGGCTTCCTCCGCGGTGTACACGGCGTGGAACGGCGCCTTGAGGTGCGCGACGCTGGCCGGGATCAGGTCGACCATCGAGTTCGACAGGATCACCAGCGGATAGTGCGGCGCGATCGCCTCCAGCACCGCGACGGTATGCGGATGCGGATGCCACGTCGGCACCGCCTCGTACAGGGCGGTGGCGTCGCTGTCGCGACAGGCGACACCGTGCGCGGCGCAGGTGCGCTGGATCGAGCGTTGCACGACGTCGAAGAAGGGCTTGAAGTCGCCCAATACCTCGTCGAGCCGGTACGCCTTGAACGAGGCGAGGAAGCGCGGCATCGCCTCGGGCGCGACGCGATCGGTGAAGAGGCGCTGCGCGGTCGGGCCCATCTCGAAATCGATGAGCGTGCCGTAGCAGTCGAAACTGATGAACCTTGGCCGAACCGACATGACACCCCCGTGTGAAGATCGTGACGGGGCGGTTCTAGGCCGTGCGGCGATGCGGCGAATGCCGGAAGACGGGCCGAGCCGAGCATTTTCGACCTCACCGGCGCGCGGTGGCGGCATCCTGTCGCTTCGTGACGCGGCGTGGACGGCCCGGATCGGCAATCCGGGCCATCGTCCGTGGCATGACGGTCAGAAGCTGTAGCGCAGCGACAGGCCGTACTGACGCGGCGGCCCCAGATAGACGTTCTGGTCGCCGGTCTGGAGCGGGGTCAGGAAGTGGCGGGCATAGGTGATCTCGTCGAACAGGTTGGTGACGTAGAATTCCAGCCGCCATCCCGCCGCCGCCTGCGCACCGATGTTCAGGTTCACGATCGCATATTCGTCCTGCGTCGCGTTGCTGACGGTGGTGGTGAAGTGCGGACCGACATATTGCACCTGCACCCGCCCGACGAGCGCGTAATCGTCGTTGACCGGCTTATCCAGGTTGACGCCGACATTGCCCTGGAACTTCGGCGTGGCGGCGAAGCGGCGGCCCGACAGTGGCGGACCCAGGAGCGGGTCGACGCCATATTTGGCCTCGGGCAGCCAGGTTCCCGAGGCGTTGAGCGTCAGCGCGTCGCCGATCCGCAGCGTGCCCTCGCCCTCGACCCCGGTGACCTTCGCGCGCTGGGCGTTGAAGATCGCGAACTGGACGCCCAGGAACTGCGCCACCTGGAGGTTGCGGATGTCGGAGTGGAACGCGGCGATGTTCAGCCGCGCACGACGGTCGAACAGGTCGAGCTTCGCGCCCACTTCGTAGCTGTCGACCGTCTCCGGGGCGAAGCGCGGGTCGCGCGGGACCCCGCCGGGCACCTCGTCCGGGTTGTTGGCGCGGCCGCCGGCGGCATTCTGGTCGATGTTGACGCCGCCCGCCTTGAAGCCGCGGTTGTAGGTGGCGTAGAACATCGCGGTCTGGCTGGGGCGATATTGCACGCCCGCGGTGCCGGACAGCGCGTTGCGATCGTTCTGCGCGCTGTACGCCGGCCCCGGCGCTGCGCCCAGCAGCCGGAACGGGGTACGCGGGAGCGCGGTGAAGAAGGCGTTGCGGAAGCTGCCGTACTTTTCCTCGCGCGTGTAGCGGACGCCGGCGATGACGCTGAACGCGTCGGTGAGCTTCACGTCCCAGTTGGTGAAGGCGGCATAGGACTTGCCGCCAGCGCGCATCCGCTCGTCGTTGAACTGCCCGGCGGGCGCCTGCGCGGTCCCGGCGGGAAGGCCGCGCGCGGCCAGCAGGATGTCGAAATAGGTCTGCGCCTGCGTGCCCAGGTACAGCCGGCGCTCCGCCTCGATCTTCTCGTCGGAGAAGAAGGCGCCGACGACGTAATCCGCCTTCAGCGCGCCGTCGAGCTCGCCGGTGAAGGTCAGCTCCTGGCTGAAGAAATTGCTGCGGAAGGTTTCGTCGAGATAGAAGATGTCCGCGCCCGAGAAATCGGCATCGACGCCGATCTGCGAGAAGCGGTAGCGGCGCAGCCCGGTGATCGACGACAGCCGGTTGTCGCCGATGTCCCAGTCGACCAGCAGGGTCGCACCGTAATCGGTCACGCGCTGGTTGCCGTCGCGCGACAGCACCGCCTCGTAGCGGTCCTTGTCGCGGCTGGGCGGCTGGAGCCCGCGCGCGAAGATCAGATTGTCGACGATCGCCTGGGTCGGGCCGGCGTTGGGGATGTCCGCGGTGCCGTAGCAGCAGCGCCCGTTCGACCGCGCGAAATCGCCGATCAGCCGGATGTCGAGATCGTCGGTCGGGGCGAGGCGCAGCTGCAGCTTGCCCGCATACGTCTCGTCGTCGTTATAATCCTTGCCGTTGTTGGGATCGCGGTAGAAGCCGTCGTTGCGGCGGTAGAGCCCGGCGGCACGCACCGCGACCTTGTCGTTGATCGGCGCGGAGATCGCCGCCTTCGCGATCAGCGTGTCGTAATTGGCATAGTCGATCTGCGCGTTGCCGGTGACGCGGTCGAGCGACGGCGCGACCGAGGTGACGAGGACCGCGCCGGCAGTCGTGTTCTTGCCGAACAGCGTCCCCTGCGGACCGCGCAGGATCTGGAGCGAATCGACGTCGAGGAAGGTCTGCAACGCCTGGCCCGAGCGGGTGCGGTACACGCCGTCGATGAACACGCCGACCGCGCCCTCGAACGAGCGGCTGTTGCCAGAGGTGCCGATGCCGCGAATCTGGATCGAGCTGGAGGAGACCGCATTGTTGGTCACGCGGAACGTGACCGACGGCGTGATCGCGGACACGTTGGCGATATTGTCGACGCGCGCCTCCGCAAGAGCGGCGCTGTCCGCGGCGGTGACGGCGACCGGCACGGTCTGGAGGTTCGCCTCGCGCCGCTGCGCGGTGACGACGATGTCCTGGAGCGTGCCGTCGTCGATCGTCTCGCCGGCGACGGCACCGCGGGTGCCAGCCTCCTGTGGCGCCGGTGCCGTATCGGGAGATACCGCCTGCGCCGAGGCAGCGCTCGCCCATGCCAGTCCGGAGACGCCCACCATCAACGCGCCCAGCGCGCGCACCTGCCGCTTCATGCCCTTTCCTCCCCACCCAATCGTTATTGGTTGCGCGACCAAACTAACATGAGTTCGGGATGAGGCAAGTGTTAAACGGCGGCGGATGCCGGATCGATCAGCAGGGTGCGCAGGAACACCTCCGCGATATGCGCGGCATGCCGGCGGTGCAGGTCGGGCGTCACCTCGGCGACACCGTAGACCGACGACAGGATGAAGCGTGACGCGTGGATCGCGTCCGCCGCACCGATGACGGAGAAGTAGAACAGCATCCGGTCGACCTCGCGGAAGAGGCCGTCGGCGACGCCCTCGTCCATGATCGCACCCTGCGCTTTGGTCATCGGGCCGATGAATTCCGCCGCGATGCGCGCCACCCGCTCGGGCGAGGCATCGCGCGTCATCGCCTGGACCAGGCGGTTGAAATAGGGCGTCTTGTAATAGGCGCGCACCACACCGCGCAGGTGCAGCCGCATCTTGTCGACCGGGCTCCAGTCCGATGCCACCAGCGCGTCGAGTTGCGCCAGCGCGTATTTCACGTCGCGCTCCAGCACCGCGAACAGCAGCCCTTCCTTGTTGCCGAAATAATAGCCGATCAGCCCCGCGGGCAGGCCGGCGCGCTCGGCGATCTCGACGAACGAGACGTCCAGCGTATCGCGCTCGCGCATCAAGGCCGCGGTCGCCTTCACCAGGGCGGTGGCGGAGGCGGAATCGGCACCGTCGCGTCGGCCGCGGCGGCTGGTGCGACGCGCGGGGCGGGCTGGTTCGGAAGCGGACACGGCTACCATCTTCGCGGCATCCCAGGCGCCAGGCAAGAAACCGGCGTCAGGAAAAGCGGATCGGCAGGCGCTTTAGCCCGGAGACGAAGCTGGATTGCGTCCACGCCGGCTCGCCCGCCAGTTCGAAACGATCGAACCGTGCCAGCAATTCCTCGAACAGGATGCGCAATTCCATCTTCGCCAGATGCTGGCCCAGGCAGACGTGCGGGCCATAGCCGAAGGCGACATGCTCGCGCGCGTTGCGCCGGTCGACGCGGAACGCGAACGGATCCTCGAACACGGCGTCGTCGCGGTTGGCGGAAGGGTAGGCCATCATCAGATGTTCGCCCTCGGCGATGGCGACGCCCGCCACCTCTGTGTCCGCGGCGGCGGTGCGGAAGAAGTGCTTCACCGGGCTTGCCCAGCGGATGATCTCGTCGATCGCATTGGGGATCAGCGCCGGATCGGCGCGCAGCTTGTGCAGCTCGTCGGGGTGGCGGATCAGCTCCAGCAGGCCGGCCGAGGCGGACGAGCTGGTCGTGTCGTGCCCCGCCGTCGCGATGATGAGATAATAGGACATGGCGTCGATCGCGGCGATCGGCTGCCCGTCCGGGTCGCGCGCGTTGGCGATCACGCTGGCGACATCGTCGGTCGGCGCGGCGCGGCGTGCGGCGGTGAGGGCGTCGCACCAGCGGCTGAACTCCGCGATCGTCTCGAACCGCGCATCCGGGCTGGTCGAGCGGCGATTGTCGGGATCGTCGGGACCGAAGATCTCCTGCGTGATCTTCATCAGGAAGCGTTCGTCGTCGCGCCCCAGCCCCAGCGTCATCAGGATGACGCGCAGCGGAAACCACAGCGCCACGTCCTCGACGAAATCGCAGCTGCCGCCGCGCGCGGCCATGTCGTCGATCGCCTCGCGCGCCAGATCGCGGATGCGATCCTCCAGCGGACGCAGCTGCTTGCCCAGGAACCAGCGCTGCGTCAGCCCGCGGTAATGCTGGTGCTCGGGCGCATCCATCACGACCAGATGACGCGCGGTGTAGCGTCGTCCGCCGGTCGCCGCCATCACGCGCTCCTCCATCTCCAGCGGCTGGAGGTTCATGCGCGGATAGTTGATGAAGGTGCGGCTATCCAGCTCGACGCGGCGGATGTCGGCATGGCGCGTCACCACGCGGAACGGGCGAAAGCCGGGGGGCGTGCAAAGGTGGAGCGGATCGTCGCGCCGCAGCTGCGTCATCAGCGCGTGATAGCGCTCTTCGTCGGCATAGGTCGTCGGATCGACGATCGCTGCATCCACGTCCGACACGTTCGCGCCCGCTTGCATCATCGCCTGCCTCGTTCCTCTCTCCGGCGGCGACTATGCCTTTCCCTCCCACGCTCGGCAAGTAAAAGTTGGTTGCTCAACCAAATGTAATCGCACCGGGCGGGCGACGGCCCGCCCGGTGCACGCTCGTGCCGTCAATCCTCGGCGATGGCGCTGGTGATACGGGTATCGCGCATCCGGATGTAAACGATCAGCGAGACCGCGATCATCGCGGTGACGTACCAGTAGAAGCCGCGCTCCATGCCCGCGTTCTTGAAGCTGAGCGCGACATATTCCGCGGTCCCGCCGAAGATCGTGTTGGCGAGCGCATAGGGCAGCGCGACGCCCAGCGCGCGGATGTGCGCGGGGAACAGCTCCGCCTTCACCACCGCGTTGATCGAGGTATAGCCGGTCACGATCACCAGCCCGCCCAGCACCAGCAGGAACGCGACGACCGGATCGCGCGTCGTCTCCAGCGTGGCGAACAGCGGATAGGTGAACAGCACCCCCGCCACGCCGAACCCGATCAGCAGCGGCTTGCGCCCGATCCGGTCGCTCAGCGCGCCGGCGATCGGTTGCAGCAGCATGAAGAGGAACAGCGTGCCGCCGTTGATCCGCGATGCGGTCTCGCGGTCGAAGCCGCTGGTATTGACCAGGAACTTCTGCATGTAGATCGAATAGGCGTAGAAGGCGAGGGTGCCCCCCGCGGTCAGCAGCATCACCGTGAACGCCTCGCGCGGGTGGTGCCTGAACAGCGCGAACATGCCCGACTTGGGCGCTGCGCTGTCCCTGGCGTTCTTGAAGCTCTCGGTCTCGGCGAGCCCGCGGCGGATCCAGAAGACGACGACCGCGAGCAGCGCGCCGATCGCGAACGGGATGCGCCAGCCCCAGGCCTCCAGCGCCGCCTCGGCCATCGTCGCCTGCAGCGCCAGCAGCACGCCGATCGCGACCAGCTGTCCGCCGATCAGCGTGACATATTGGAACGAGGAGAAGAAGCCGCGCCGCCCCTTGCCTGCCATCTCCGACAGATAGGTGGCGCTGGCGCCATATTCGCCGCCCACCGACAGTCCCTGCATCAGCCGCGCGACGACCAGGATCGCGGGCGCGAGCAGCCCGACGCTGTCATAGGTGGGCGAGACTGCGATCAGCAGCGAGCCCGCGCACATCAGCGTCACCGACAGCGCCAGCCCGCTCTTGCGCCCCCTGCGGTCGGCATAGATTCCCATGATCCACGCGCCCAGCGGTCGCATGAAGAAGCCGACCGCGAACACCGCCGCTGCGCCCAGCAGCTGCGCGGTCGCATTGTCCGAGGGGAAGAAATGCGGCGCGAAATAGAGCGTGAACGCCGCATAGGCATACCAGTCGTACCATTCGACCAGATTGCCGGTCGACCCGCCGATGATCGCCTTCAGCCGGTCCCGCGACAGCGTCGTCGGGGGATCGGTCCTGCCGGTCCCGCCGGGGGCGGGCTCGTCTATCGTCCGTGTCATGTTCATGGCGACCCTCAGAATTTGAAGTTCAATGCTGCGTAATAGGAGGCGCCGTTGAAGCCAAATTGCGTGGCGAAGCGGCTGTACGGAACCGTGCCGTCGTTGGTCAGGCGCGGATCGCGCACGCGATCGGGATAGACGTCGAAGAAGTTGTTCGCGCCGACCTGCAATTCCACCGCCTCGGTGAAGCGATAGGCGAAGGAGATGTCGGTGACGACCTTCGGCGAGAAGGTCTGGTCCTGTTCGGGCAGCTGCGGCGCGACCGTGGTGATCTCGCCGAAGCGGGTGGCGGCGATGCGGGCCAGCCAGGGCCCGACCTCGTAGATCAGCGTGCCGATGATCTTGCTGCGCGGCTGATTGACCTCGATCCGGCCGCGCTCCTCGCGGTTGAGCAGCGTCTCGCCGAAGCCGGCGAGCTGCGGGGGCGTGCGGACGCCGCCCTGGATCTCGGTCTTGTTGAGGTTCAGCGCGAGGCTGGCGGTCAGCTTGCCGTCCATCAGGTCGTGCATGCTGGTCGCCACCACGTCGAGCCCGCGGGTGCGGGTGTCGATCGCGTTGGTGAAGAACTGTGCCTCGGTCACGTTGGTGCCCGCGAAGAAGGTCGCCAGCGCCGGGATGGTGTTGCTGAACCGCCCGGAAATGACGATGCGGTCCTTGATGTCGATCTGATAGAGGTCGGCGGTGACGTTCAGCGCGCGGCCCAGCGACAGCGTCGCGCCCGCCGAATAGCTCCACGACGTCTCCGGCTTCAGCGACGGCACGCCCAGCCGGCGCGCGATCTCGGAATCGTTGCGGACGGTGGTGACCTCGCGCTGCTGGTTGACGCCGTTCACCGTGATGAACTGCGTCGACACCGAACTGAAGAAGCGCTGGTGCAGCGACGGTGCGCGGAACCCGCGGTTGATGCCGCCGCGCAGCGCCAGCGCCTCGGTCAGCTTGTAGCGGCCGACCAGCTTGCCCGACACGTTGCCGCCAAAGTCGCTGTAATTCTCGTACCGGACCGCGGTGCTGACCAGCAGCCGGTCGGTGATGTCGCTTTCCAGGTCGAGGTACACGCCGATCGCGCGGCGGCCTTCGCTGACCACGTTGTCGGGGCGGAAGCCGCCGAAGACCTGCACGCCCGACGCCTTCACCTGCGCCGCGGGGGTGCCGGGGGGGTTGTAGTCGAGATAGGATTCGGGCTGCCCCGCGCCGATCGCGTAGCGGTCGAAGCGCAGTTCCGCGCCCAGGGCGACGTTGAACGTCCTGGTGCCGAACAGGCCGTCATACGCCTTCGACAGATCGGCGTTGTTGGTGAATTGCTGGAACGTCAGCTTGCCGGCGTAGAAGTGCGTCGGGGTGGCATTGCCCAGCGACGCGTTGATCGAATTGTCGACGTCGAACGTGATCTGGTTGCCGCCGAACTTGCTGCTGACGTCGATCACCCACTCGCCGCGCCCGCCGCGCCGCACGCCGCCCGCCACGGTGTAATCGTCGATCCCGGTTTCGATGAAGGGCAGATAGCCGTCGGGGAACAGCGACAGGTTGCTCGTGCGCGCGTTGTTGGGATAGCGGTAGAAGCCCGCCGCGCGCCCGTTGCGATGGGTCCAGCCGCCGAAGCCATAGCCTTCCCAGTCGCCCAGCGGCGCGCCCATGTTGACGAAGCCCGAATAGGTCTGCGCCGCGGAATTGCCGACGATCATGTTGCGCCGGTCGAAGCGGCGCTGCTGCACGATCGCCTCGTCCTGCGCCTGGCGCGTCTGTTCCGCGGCGGTCAGCGGGACGGAGAAACTGTAGCCTGGGAAGCGCGTCGCCGGCAGCGGCGCCAGATATACGGTGTTGTTGTACGTGCCCGAGCGATCGGTGAAGCCGCGGTCGATGACCGACAGCGTGGCGTTGAGGAAGCCCGCATCGCCCAGCTTGAACCCGGCATTGACGCTGGACTGCAGGATGCGGCCGTCGCCCTGCTTCGTGATGCCGGCCTGGTTGCGCCATTCGACGCCGTTGTCGCGCCGCTTGAGCCCGACGTTGATGACGCCCGCGATCGCATCCGACCCATATTGCGCGGCGGCGCCGTCGCGCAGCACCTCGATCCGCTCCACCGCGGCGGCGGGAATGGCGTTGAGGTCGTAGCCGACGGAGCCGCGCCCGACGGTGGAGTTGACGTTGACGAGCGCGGTGGTGTGCTGGCGCTTGCCGTTGAGCAGCAGCAGCGTCTGGTCCGGGCCCAGGCCGCGCAGGGTGGCGGGATCGATATGGTCGGTGCCGTTGGCGATCGTCTGCTTGGCCGAATTGAACGACGGCGCGACGAAGTTGATCATCTGCGACACTTCGACCTGGCCGGTCTCGGTCAGCTGCTCGGCGTTGACGACGTCGACCGGCGCGGGCGTGTCCACGTTGCTGCGCGCCTGCTGCGAGCGCGATCCCGTCACGACGATGTCGGTGCTGCGGTCGCCGTCCTGTTCCGCGACCGCCGCGGGATCCTGCGGCGAGGCATCGGGCGGTGTCTGCTGCTGCGCGATCGCCGATGCGGGAAGCAGCAATGCCGCCACGCCGCAGAGATATTGCCACCGCTTCTGCCGCCCCGACGTCGCCATCCTCGATCCCTTTCGCGTTCGCCGCGGTCTGCCCGCGGTCTGTGAATGGCGCACATCATCGGGGAGGAGGGCGGTCGGCTGCAAACCTGCCGTCGCTTTTCGCCATCGCATTGAACGGGCGCGACAAACCCCGGCCGCGTCGCTTGCGGCGCCGGAAATCCGTCCGGAAATCCGGATGGCGCGGGCGCGAAAGTCCGATAGACCGGACGGATGTCCGCGGACGCGCGATTCGACTGGCTGCGTTGGGCAGCGGTGGCCTGGGCGCTCGTCGCGCTGGTAGTGCTGTTCGCCGTCGCGTTCGGATCGTCGGCGCGACGCGACGCGATCGAGCAGGCGCGCACGCAGGCGGTGCGGCGCGCCGCGCTGGAGGCCGGGGCACTCGCGGCCGAGGTCGAGAAGTTTCGCGTCCTGCCCTTCGTGCTGGTCGAGTTGCCCGACGTGGCGGAGGCGCTGACCGCCGGCGGCGCGGGGACGCAGCGGCTGGACCGCACGCTGCGCGCGCTGGCGCAGCAGACCGGCGCCACGGTCTTCTACGCGATCGCCCGCGACGGGATCGCGCGATCCGCCTCGAACGCGGGGGACCCCGACAGCTTCGTCGGGCACGACTTCCGCTTCCGCCCCTATTTCGTGGACAGCCTGCGCAACAGCCAGAGCGAGTATTTCGCGCAGGGCAGCGTCACCGGGCGGCCGGGCCTGTTCCTGGCCCGGCGCGCGGGAACGGCGGCCGCGCCCGCCGGGGTCGTGGTGGTGAAGATCGAGTTCGACCGGATCGAGCGACTGTGGCGCTCCGCGACGCAGAGCGTGCTGGTGGTCGATCGCGACGGGGTGATCGTCGTCGGCTCCGATCGCGGGCGGCGGTTCCGCACGATCATGCCGCTGTCGCCCGAGCGCCGCGCCGTCATCGCGCGGTCGCGTCAGTTCGGCGACATCGTGCCGGGGGATGCCGGGCTGCGCATCGCGGACGGGGTGGCGCGCACCGCGGACGGCACGCGGTTCCTGCTCGTCGAACAGCCGCTGCCCAGCCTCAACTGGCGGTTGCTCCATCTGGAGCCGCTGGCGCCGGTGCTGGCGGCGGCGGACGACCGCACGCGCGTGGCGACGCTGGTGATCGCGGTCGTCCTGACGGCCGCCGCGGGGCTCGTCTATTGGGGCATGACGCGACGCCGCCGCGCGCACGCCGCGCGCGAGTTCCTGGAGAGCGAGGTCCTGCGGCGCACCGCCGAGCTGACCGATGCCTATCGCGATCTGCAGGCCGAGGGGGAGGAGCGCGCGCTCGCGGACAGCCGCTACCGTGCCGCGCGCGAGGAATTGGCGCAGGCGAACCGGCTGGGGTCGATCGGGACGATCACCACCAGCGTGGCGCATGAGCTCAACCAGCCGCTCGCCGCGATCCGGACCGCGGCAGAAAACGGGCAGAAGCTGCTGGCGCGCGAGCGGATCGACGAGACGAGGGAGAATCTGTCGCTGATCGTCGCGCTGACGCAGCGGATCGCGTCGATCACCGGGGAATTGCTGTCCTACGCGCGCCGCGGACGCAGCGAGCCCGCGCTGGTGCCGCTGGACGAGATCGTCGACGGGGCGCTGCTGCTGGTCGGCGACACGTTCCGGCGCGCCGGGGTCGTGCTGGAGATCGTGCGCGCGCCGGATCTGCCGCGGCTGCGGGTCGCGCGGATCCGCATCGAACAGGTGCTGGTCAACCTGCTGACCAACGCGCTGGACGCGGTCGCCGGGGTGTCCGGCGCGCGCGTGGTGCTGAAGGTCGAGCGCCGCGGCGACGCGGTGCGGCTGGGCGTCGCCGACAATGGCGGCGGCGTCGATCCGGCCATGGCGGAGGCGATCTTCCAGCCCTTCTACACCGGCAAGCCCGCGGGCACCGGGCTGGGGCTCGGCATCTCGCGCGAGATCGTCCAGGACCATGGCGGCACCCTGCACGTCACGAGGAGCGAGGCGGGCGGCGCGCTGTTCGTGGTGGACCTGCCGCTGGAGAAGGAACGGGTGCCGTGACCACGTTGCTCCTCGACGACGATGCGACGCTGCGCGCGGTGCTGCGCCAGGCGTTCGAGCTGGAGGATATGGAGGTCGAGGTCGCGGCCGATCCGGTGGCGGCGCTGGCGCGGGTGACGCCGGAGTTCGCCGGCGTCGTCGTCACCGACGTGCGCATGCCGGGAATGGACGGGCTGGAGCTGTTCCGGCGTATCCGGTCGGTCGACGAGGACATCCCCGTCATCGTCATGACCGGCCACGCCGATGTCCCGATGGTCATCGACGTGCTCAAACAGGGTGTATTCGACTTCATCCCGAAGCCGTTCGCCGCCGATCACCTGATCGCCTGCGTGCGCCGCGCGATCGACCGGCGGCGACTGGTGCTGGAGAACCGCGCGCTGCGCGCCGCGGCGGCGCGCGCGCAGGAGGGGGACGTCCTGATCGGCGAGACCGCGGTCATGGTGCGCCTGCGCGAGATGCTGCGCCAGATCGCGCAGGCCGACATCGACGTGCTGGTGGAGGGCGAGACCGGCACCGGCAAGGAACTCGCCGCGCTGTTGCTGCACCGCTGGGGGCCGCGGCGCGCGCGCCCGTTCGTCGCGGTCAATTGCGCCGCGCTGCCGAGCGGCCTCGCCGAGGCTGAGCTGTTCGGCTATGCGCCGGGCGTCCATGCGCAATATCGCGGCGGGCACCCCGGCCGCATCGAGATGTCGAACGGCGGCACGCTGTTCCTGGACGAGATCGGCAGCATGCCGCCGGCGGTGCAGGGCGCGATGCTGCGGGTGATCGAGGAGCGCGAGGTGACGGTCATCGGCGGCGATCGTCCGCGCCCGATCGACCTGCGCATCGTCGCCGCCACCAATGTCGAGCTGGACGATGCGGTGCGCGAGGGCCGGTTCCGCAAGGACCTCTATTACCGCCTCAACCCGGTACGGGTCCGCGTGCCCCCGCTGCGCGAGCGGATCAGCGACGTGCCGCTGCTCTTCGCGCACTTCCTCGACGAGGTCGCGCGCAGCGAGGGTCGGGCGCTGCCCCCGCTCGGCCGCGAGGTGCACGCCTATCTCGTCGCGCACGACTGGCCCGGCAACGTCCGCGAGCTTCGCGGATATGCGCGGCGCACGATGCTGGGACTGCCGCTCGACCGCGGTGACGAGAGCCACGCCGATCTGCCGACGCAGGTGGCGGCGTTCGAGGCGCGCATCATCCGCGACTGCCTGGTGCGATGCGGCGGCGACATCGCCACCGCGCTGGCGACGCTGGGGATCGGGCGGAACACGCTGTACGACAAATTGAAGCGCTACGGGATCCGCCCGGCGGACTATCGCTGACGGGCGGCGACGCGGTCTCCGTCGCCATTGCGCGCATCCACCGCCGGGACGCGGTTCGGGAGAGGGCGCTCCGGGATCGGGCCTAGCGTTCCAGCGTCATGATCGACTCGGCGACCCGGATCGCGTCCCACAGGCTGCGCAGGCGAAGGTTCTCGTCCTCGGCATGCTGGTTGTTGTCGTGATTGGCGAGCGCCACCGTCACGCTGGGCGCGGCGAGCGTATCGCGCAGGACGTACAGCGGCAGGCTGCCGCCGATCGAGGGCAGCACGATCGCGTCGGCGTGGCGGCGCCTGACCGCGCGGATGACCGCCGTCGCCAGCGGATGGTCGAGCGCGGTACGCTCCGCGTTATAGCCCCCCACCTTGCTGACGAAGGCGATCGGCCCGTGCGCGCGCCGCTCCTCCGGCGTCGGAGCGTGATCGACGACGAAGAAGCCCTGCGCGCGGATGTGCGCCACCAGCCGGTCGTACTGGCGCTGGTGGTCGTTCCCCGCGACCAGCCGCATGTCGAGCGCCGCGGTCGCGCTCGCGGGGATCACGTTGCGCGCCTTGTCCCCCACATCGGCACTGCGCAGCCCGGTGACGCTGAGCGACGGCAGCTGCGTCATCGCCGCGACCGGGCGGCCCCCGCCATCGGAGGTGGCGAGGCCCAGATCGCGCTTCAGCCTGGCATCGGTGTTCGGCACCGCGTCGATCATCGCGCGCTCCGCCGGGGTGAGCGGGGTGACGTCGTCGTAGAAACCCTTGATCGTCACCCGCCCCGATCGGTCCTTCATCGAGGCGAGGAGCTGTGCCAGCTGCATCGCCGGGTTGGGCGCCCAATTGCCGTAATGCCCGCTGTGGAGCGGGCGCGCGGGGCCGTAGACGGTCAGGTTGACGCCCACGACGCCGCGGACGCCCAGCACCACCTGCTTCGCCTCGGACTGGTTCTCCGGCCCGTCGAAGATGATCCAGCCGTCGGACGCCAGGAGCGTGCGGTGGCGGTCGAGGATGGCGGCGAGATGCGGCGAGCCGGCTTCCTCCTCCCCCTCGAAGACGATCTTGAGGTTGAACGCCGGCCGCTTCCCCTGCGCCTTGAGCGCGTCGATCGCGGTCAGGATCGCCATCACCCCCGCCTTGTCGTCCGAGGCGGAGCGACCGTACAGCCGCCATTCGGGGTCGAGCGTCGTCGGCAGTTCCACGACCGGCTTTCCGCCGCGATCCAGGCGGTCGGTGTACAGCCGCGGCTCGAACGGCCTGGTCGAGGTCCAGTCCGCGGGGGTGACGGGCTGACCGTCGTAATGCGCATAGAGCACGTAGGTGCGCGACGCGCCGGGCACGATCCACTCGCCATAGACGGCGGGGGGCACCGTCGCGTCCGGCCCTTCGAGCAGGCGCGGCGACAGCCCTTGCCCGCGCATCTTCGCCATCAGCCACGCGGCGTTGCGGCGGATGTCGGGCGTGTCCGACGCGACGTTGGGGATGGCCAGCAGCGTGACGTATTCGGCCAGGATCGCGCCCTGATGATCCGCCACATAGTCGCGCGGTTGCGCGGTCGCGGGAAGGGCCGCCACACAGGCGAGAAGGGCAGTAGCCAGATGACGCACGATGATCCCCCCGAGACGGTTTTTTCCTGTCCTAGCGAAGGTTTGCGGTCTTCCAAAGAGCGCGTATCCGCGACCGCGGACCGCAACGACGCAGTGGATGTGACATGACGACCGCGACAGGCAGCATATGGCGCACGCGATGGGCGACGACGGACGATCTGCCCGCGCTGGAGGCGCTGATGACCCGCGCGATCGACGCGTTGCAGGCCGGGCTGCTGTCGCCCGCGCAGATCGCCGCCAGCCACGCGGTCATGGGGCTGGACACGCAGCTGGTCCGGGACGGCACCTATCTGGTCGCGGAGCGCGACGGCACAATCGCGGGCTGCGGCGGCTGGAGCAGGCGCGCGACGCTGTACGGCGGGGATCACAGCACCGCGCTGCGCGATCCCGCATTGCTGGACCCGGCGCGCGATCCCGCCAGGATCCGGGCGATGTACACCGACCCCGCCTTTGCACGGCAGGGGGTGGGGCGGCTGATCCTGCGGGGATGCGAGGAGGCCGCGGCGCAGGCCGGGTTCGCCGGCGTCGAGTTGATGGCCACGCTCAGCGGCGAACGTCTGTACCGGGTCGCTGGCTACGTGCCGGTGGAGCAGGTGGTCGCGAACGCCGGCGGCGTGGGCGTCCCGATGATGCGCATGCGCAAGTCGCTGGCGGCCGACGCCGTCTGAGCAGTGTTTCGTCACTTTCCGCGCCCGCCGGCGCTATCGTGCGGTCGTCCGGATCGGAGCCGCCGGATGGACGCCGCCGCGCGGACGGCTGAATCCGCCGTCATGGCTGTGGGAGAGCGCCGTAGCGCTCAGCGGCGCGCCACCTCGTCGCGCAGCACGCCCTTCAGGATCTTGCCCGCGGCCGAGAGCGGCATGGTGTCGCGAAAGGCGATGCTGCGCGGGCATTTGTAGCGCGCGATCCGCTCGCGGCAGTGCGCGATGAGGTCGTCGGCGGTGGCGGCGTCCCGCAGCACGACGACGGCATGGACCGTCTCGCCCCAATGATCGTCGGGGCGCCCGACGACGGCGCATTGCGCGACCGCGGGGTGGCTGGACAGGGCGCCCTCGACCTCGATCGAGAAGACGTTCTCGCCGCCGGTCAGGATTATGTCCTTCAGCCGGTCGACGACATGGACATAGCCGTCCGCATCCATCCAGCCGACGTCGCCGGTGTGCATCCAGCCGCCGCGCAGCGCCGAGGCGGTCTCCTCCGGGCGGTTCCAATAGCCGGACATTACCGCGTCGCCGCGCACCACGATCTCGCCGCGTCCACCCGGCGCCAGTTCGCACCCGGCGGTGTCGACGATCGCCACCTCGACCGCCATTACCGCGCGCCCGTTGGAGCGGACGCGCGCGGGGTGGCGGTGGTCCGCCGGCGTGAGCAGCGCGACCGAGCCCGACGTCTCCGTCATGCCGTACCCCTGGACAAAGCCGACGCGCGGCATCGCGGCGATGGCGCGGTCCATCAGCGCGGGCGCGATCGGCGCGGCGCCGTAATAGACGCGCTCGACGCAGGACAGGTCGCGCGCGGCGAAGCTGGGGTGGTCGAGCAGCGCCTGCAACATCGTCGGCACCAGGAACAGGTCGGTGACGCGATGCTGCGCGATCGCCGCGATCACCGCGCCCGCCTCGAACGCCGGCAGGAAGACGTGGCGCGCCCGGTTGAGCAGGCTGGCCAGCAGCCCGGACAGCGCGCCGACGTGGAACAGCGGCGCGGTGTGCAGCATGCACGCCCCCGGCGCGCTCTCGCCCGAGCCGGCCAGGCACATCGCATAGGTGAGGAGCGCGCGGTGCGACAGCATCACGCCCTTCGACGCGCCGGTGGTGCCGCCGGTGTAGAGCAAGGCGGCGAGGTCGTCGCCGTGGCGCAGGTGCTCGGGCGCCTCGTGTGCCCGCGCGATCAGCGCGTCCCAATCCTCGCCCGCCAGGATGACGTCGGGCATGTCGGTCACGATCGCCCGGATCGCGGGGAGCAGCGGCAGGAAGCCGCGATCGATCACCAGTAGGCGCGGCGCGCTGTCTGTCAGCGCATGCGCGATCTCCGCGGCCGACCAGCGCGTGTTGATCGGGACCAGCACGCCCCCGGCCCAGGCGGTGCCGAACAGCAGGTCGACGAAGATGTCGCCGTTGGGCGCGAGCAGCGCGACGCGGTCGCCGGGCGACACGCCGCGGTGACGCAGCACGTCCGCCGCGCGCCGGACCCGCCCGACCGCCTCGCTCCAGTCGTGCACGCGGGTGCCGTCGATCGTCGCGACCGTATCGGCCCCCTCGCGCAGCGCGCGGTGGAGCGGCTGGGTCAGATGAAGCCCCACGCTGCGGGTCATGCCGTCACCAAGCGACGTCGCGCCATCAGGTGCCGCCCGAGCATCACCGCGCCGCCGAAATAGAGCGTCGCGACCGCGATCGTCAGCAGCACGTGGTCGAACCGCTCCTGCCGTTGCAGCAGCGGCGCGGCCATGACCGTGACGTAGAGCATGTAGGCGCGGTTGATCGCGATCGGCAGCCGGCCGAGGAGCTGGCAGAAGATCGCGGCGACGATGACGGTCAGCGCCGGCACCGCGCCGATCGCGCCCGCCCGTGCCACGCCGGCCTGGAGCAGCCATGCGGTCAGCGTGCCCGCGACGGCGCCGATGGCCAGCGCGGGCAGCGCCTTCGCGTCCAGCACGTCGACGCTGCCGAAATACCACAGCAGCAGGAAGCCGGCGTAGAGCGGCGCCAGCGCCAGCCACGCGCCGATCAGCAGGAAGCCGACGATCAATAGCACCACGCCCAATGTGATGCCCGCGGACTGCGCCTTGGTAAGTGTCGCTACTGCCATGGCCGCACCACGACCTTCACCTGATCCGCCGGCGTGGCGAGGCGGCGGAAGGCGGCGGGCGCCTCGTCCAGCGAAACGGTGCCGGTCAGGAAGGCGTCGGCATCGATCGCCCCGTCCGCCAGCGCCCCCAGCGTCTCCGCGAACTCGTCCGGCGAGTAGGCGAACACGAAGCTGAAGCGCAGCTGCTTGTTGATCGCGATGACGGGCAGGATGCGGTCGTCCTCCTGGCATGCGCCGACCACGACGACATGCGCCATCGGGGGTGCGCTCTCGATCAGCGACTGGAGCATCCCCGGCACGCCGACGCATTCGAAGACGATCGCGTCGCGCAGGGACCGTCCCGCCAGCTGTGCGGGGCCCAGCGCGGCGAGCGTGGCGGGGACGTCATGCGCCTCCCACGACGCGTGGGGCGAGGTGACGGCGGGGTCGACCACGATGTCCGCGCCCAGCCGCTCCGCACGCGCGCGCCGCGCCGGCGAGAAGTCCGCCGCGATCACCGGACCGATGCCGCGGCGCTTCAGCGCGACGATCACCGCCAGCCCGATCGGGCCGCAGCCGACGACCAGCGCGACCGACCGCGCGGTGGGTGCGGCGACCGCGACCGCATGCGTGCCGACCGACAGCGGCTCGGTCAGCGCGGCGGCCTCCGCCGACAGGCCGTTGGGGACGGGCAGCAGCAGCGCCTCGGTCAGGACCACGCGCTCCGCGAAGGCGCCGCGATAGCGGGTGGAGAAGCCGATCAGCTCGGGGCCGAGGGGACCGAAGGCGAAGGGGGTGGAGACGACGCGCGTGCCGGCCTTCAGCCGCCGGTCGGTGCCGGGGCCGTGATCCAGGATCTCGGCGCAGAATTCGTGCCCCATGACGAGGTCGCACGACGGATCGATCGTGTCCGCCGCGCCCGACCGCAGCCCGATCGCGACGCCGTGCTCCAGATGATCGACCGCGTGCAGGTCCGACCCGCAGATCCCGCACGCCAGCGTGCGCGCCACGACCTGACCGGCGGCGGGCGTGGCGTCGGGCACGTCGGCGACCCGGAGCGAGGGCCCGCGCCGCACCAGCGCGCGCATCGTCGCGCTCACTTGACGCCGACCAGTTCGTGCGGCGGGCGCTGCGCGGCCCAGTTCGGACGCTCCGCCTCCAGCGCGGCGACGGTCTTGTCCCAGAAGGCGGTGGTCTTGCCCAGGAAGCGGATGTCGAACGTGTCGGCGGTGCGGAATTCCAGCACCTCCACGCCCTGCGCGCCGGGCTTGTAGTTGTACGGCACGTCGCGCCCGACGAAGAAGCCGTCGCCCGCGCCCAGGTCCTCGGTGCCCAGCTTCAGCGTGCCGGCGATGATGTAGTACAGGCAGTCGGCATTGTGGCTGTGCAACGGCAGCGGGAAGCCGCTCTTGAACCAGGCGTAGGTCAGGCTCATCCCCGGCATCGCGAAGAGCAGCTTGACGACATTGCCCTCGTGATCGCCCGCCTTGCCCGCGCGCGCGATGCCGTCGGCGATGATGTCGGTCATGCCGACCACCTCCATGCACGACGTCTCGCTATAGTCGGGCGCATCGGCGGCGCGGTAGATCCGGAAGCGCGGGGTCTCCGTGGAATTTTCCGTCGTCATGGTCGCTCTCCTCCATCATGTTGCCGGGCCGCGGCGGCGTCCATGCGCGCGCGCAGGTCGGGCTGGCCGGTGTGCGCGGTCAGCCCGCCGTCGACCGGGATCGCGGCGCCGGTCACCGCGCTCGCGTCGTCGCTCGCCAGGAAGGCGGCAACCGCGGCGATTTCCTCCGCGCGGGCGAAGCGGCCCGCGGGCACCACCTGCTCCCATTCGGCACGCAGGCCAGGGATGGCATCGACGCCGGTGGTCAGGATCGGCGTGTCGACCGGGCCGGGGCATACCGCATTGGCGCGGATGTTGTCGCGCGCGTGGTCGATCGCGAGACTGCGGGTATAGTTGATGACCCCCGCCTTCGCCGCATTGTACGCGGTGAAGCCGTAGTCGGCGCGCATCCCGCTGGCGGAGGCGGTGTTGACGATCGCACCGCCGCCGCGCGCCCTCAGGTGCGGGATCACCGCGCGACAGCCATAGAATACCGCATCCAGGTTGACCGCGATCACGCGGCGCCACTGCTCGACCGGCAGGTCCGGGGTCAGGCCGTAACAGCCGATCCCGGCATTGTTGTAGAGGATGTCGATGCCGCCGAACGCCGCCGCGGTATCGGCCGCAAGTGCGTCCATCGCCGCGGGATCGGCCACGTCGGCGTGGCGGAACGCGGTGCGCTCCCCCAGTTCCGCCGCCAGCGCGCCGCCGCGCTCGACGTCCAGGTCGGCGATCATCACCGCCGCCCCCTCGCCATGCACGCGCCGCGCGAACGCCGCCCCGATGCCCGACCCGCCGCCGGTCACGATCGCTACCTTGCCCTTGAACCGCATCATCGATCCTCTCCCTTACGGCGTGGTTCGCCGGGTCAGTATCGCCAGCCGACCGTGATGCCGTAGGTCGCGGGTCGCCCGGCCATCCGCCACACCGTGTCCGCCTGGAACGTCGTGTTCCAATAGTATGTGTTGAACACGTTGCGGCCCCACAGTTGCGCGCGCAACGTGCCGTCCTGCGTCTCCACCCCCGCGCGCAGGTCGACCAGCGTGCGCGCGTTGATCGCCAGGATCGCGGGATCGCCGAAGGTGGAGTTGGTGGCGCTGTTGTAATTGACGTTGCCGCCGACCGTCGCCTTCCACCGTTCATCCAGCGACCATTGATATTGCAGGTCGCCCAGCACCTGCCATTCCGGGGTGAAGGGGAAGGCCGATCCGGCATAGCTGCCGAACGCGCCGGTGCCGTTATAGCCGGTGAAGTCGATGATCCGGCTCTTCACCCAGGTGCCCGACACGTTGGCGGTCAGCCCGGTGCCGCGCGGGGTCCACACGACCGCCGCCTCCGCGCCGTAGAGCTCGGACTTGGGGATGTTGACCAGCTTCTCCAGCAACCCGAAGATCGGGTCGAGGATGCGCCCGCGCACCTGTTTGTTGCGATAGTCGTAGTAGAAGCCCGCGCCGTTCAGCTGCACGGTGCGGTCGGCCAGCGGCAGCTTGAACCCGGCCTCGTAGGCGAGCAGCGACTCCTGCGTCGCCGGCAGGAAGCCGGTGAAGGACGATGCCGGCACCGTGGGGAAGCCGCCCGCCTTCCACCCCTTGGAGACGTTGGCATAGACGATCGCGCGATTGTCGAACGTATAGGTCAGCCCGCCGCGCCACGACACATTGTCCTGCGACAGCCGGTCGGTGACGAGCCCGGGCTGGAACGTCGGGCTGAAGGTCAGGCAGCCGCCCGCCGGGATCGGCGTCAGCGGCGGCGCGCCGGTGAACAGCTGCGTCAGTACGTTGAACGACAGATAGGTCGTCCCGTCCGCATCGTATCCGCACCCCTGGAAGTCGCGGATGTTGCGGGTGTAGCGCACGCCGCCCTGCGCGGTCAGCCGCGAGGTCAGGTCGTATTCCAGATTGGCGTAGCCGGCATAGCTCCTGACCGACTGTTCCGTGAACACGCCGGAGCGGGTCAGGATCGGCAGGCCCGGAATGATGACGTTGCTGCTGAGGTCGTCGGTGCGCAGGATCTGGCTCTCGCGCGCACGGTCGCGCTCGTAATTGGCGCCCAGGATCCAGCGCGCCGCGCCGGTCGTGCCGGTCAGCCGCAGCTCCTGGTAGAAGCTGCGGATATGCCCCGGCGTGTTGCTGTCGAGCTGGCGGAACTGCGTCGCGTCGAGATCCTGGTACGAATTGGTCCGGAACCGCAGCCATGACGAGATCGAGGTCAGCTTGACGCTGTCCGACAACTCCCAATCGGCGCGCAGCGACCCCTGGTAGAAATGGTCGTCGCGGCGCATCGGCCAGTCCTGGCTCCAGTTCGCGGCGCGCGCATCGGCGGGCGCCAGCGGCACCGCGAGGACGCGGGCATAGGCGTTGGCCGGATTGTACGGCGTGTGCGCGATCAGCTGCGGCGCCTGCACGTCCGACGTGTCCGACCAGGCGTTCAGGTTCGCGGTCAGCGTGAGCGCGTCGAGCGGACGCCAGACGAAGATCGCGCGGCCCGACACGCGCCGCGCGGCGCCCAGCGTATCGTCGCGCAGGTAGTTGCGCTGCCACGTTCCGCCCTGCTCGGTCTTCAGGCTGATCCGTGCGCCCAGCGTATCGGTGATCGGCCCGCTGACGAAGCCGGAGACATCGAACGCGCCGAAGCGGCCCAGGCTGGCATCCGCCCCGGCGGCGAAGGCGTCGCCGGGCTTGGCGGAGATGTAGTTGATCGCGCCGCCGGTGGCGTTCTGGCCGTAGAGCGTGCCCTGTGGCCCCTTCAGCACCTCGACGCGCCCGATGTCGAGGCTCGCGCCCTCGGTCAGGATCGCGAACGGCAGCGGCACTTCGTCGACATAGATGCTGACCGCGGGCGAGGCGGAAAGGGTCGATTCGTAGAAGCCGACGCCGCGCAGCGTGTAGACCGGGGTCGACACCTGGCTCTGCGTGAAGGTGAGGCCGGGGACCAGCTTCACCAGGTCGGCGGTGCTGGAGATGCCCTGCGCCGCCAGCTGGTCGCCGCCGATCGCGGTGATCGACATCGGCACCGAATTGACCGACTGCGCGCGGCGCTGCGCGGTGACGATGATGTCGCTGGCGCTCGCGCCGTCCGCCTCGGGTGCCGTTGCGGCGGCGTCCGCCGGGGGGGCGTTCTGGGCGACCGCGGGGGCCGCGGCCAGCACGCACCACGCCGCACCGGCGCGCGACAACGCTCTCGAACATGCCATCGGCATCGATCCTCTCCTGATCGGCCGATGCGCTCACGGGTGCCCGGCTCCGCGCCGATACAGCACCGATTCCAATATTAGTCAACGAAGACCAATCAAATTTGACTAATTTCTGCGGTGGGTCTCGCAATAGCGCCGGTGGCTGCTCTTCATCTCCTCGATCGCGGCGTTGATGACCGCGCGGTTGCTGCCCAGCCGGTGCTCGATGATGAGGCCGCGCGCGCTCGACAGCAGCAGCCAGCCGCGCGCGACCATCGCCTCGGGATCGGCCAGCCCGCCCGCGGTGGCGAGCGCGCGCAATTCGGTCGCCACCTCCTCCTCGACCTGCGCGGTCAGCGGCTGAATCGCGGTCAGCAGTTCGGCATCCCAGCGCGCGGCCTGGAGGATGTCGGTCAGCGCCAGCCCCTCCGGCATGGCATGCGTGTCCCACACGATCTGGCCATAGCCCGCCAGCCGCTCGAACGGATCGTCGATCCGGGCGGTCAGCGCGCGCGCCGCCTCCATCACCGCGTGCATCGTCCGATCCGCGGTGGCGATTGCCAGGTCCAGCCGCGTCGGAAACTGGTGCAGCACCGACCCGCGCGACAGCCCGGCGCGGGCCATCACGCTCTCGATCGTCATCGCCGCGAAGCCGGATTCGACGATCCGCTCGACCGTCGCGGCCAGGATGCGCTCACGCGTGGCGGCGCCCTTGTCGGTCAGGCGGCGGGGGGTGGTGCGGACGATGGAGCGTTCGGTGCTGGGCATCCGCCGATCTGACCGCAAAGGCGGCGCGTTTCAACCGGCGCGACCCCGCGCATCCGCTGCGTCACCGTAACACGGACAGGACCGCGAGCGTGGGCGTCTCCACACCGCGGCGGATCGCCGGCTCGGGCGCTGGGGGGGCGCGTGACATCCGCGCCACGCTGCGCGCGGTGCGCTCGCCCCTTCCGCGCCCAGCCGACGATCAGAAGCGGAACGCCACCGTGGCGCGCATCGAATGCCAGCGGAACTTGTCGTCCGAGCGGATGAAATCGGTGCCGGTGGCGGTGCCGCCGTTGTTCGCGTTGGTGAAGGGCGTACCGGCGGGTCCCGCGGCGCGGACGACATATTCGTCGTCGCGATACTGGTGGTACAGATATTCCAGCCCGATCGAGAAATTGCCGATGCGCTGCTCGATGCCGCCGCCGGCCTGATAGCCGAACTGCTCGCGCTTGCCGCGTCCGGTGAAGGTGTTGGTCGTGTTGGTCGATCCGAACGCCCGGTCGATCCGCGCATAGCCGGGACCGAACGTGCCGTAGAACAAGGTGGTGTCATTGGGCGTGAAGCCCGCCCGCGCGCGGATCCCGGCCTCCCAGTCGATCCCGCGGCGGAAGACATAGCTCGCGGGCGTGCTGGAGAAGGCGGTCACCGAGTCGGTGATGTCGGTGGTGCCGAACTCACCCACCACGCCCACCACCAGCGCGCCGCGCTGCGTATCGAGCCCGACGCGCCCGTAATAGGCCCAGTCGTCCTTGTCGTTGGTGCAGACGCCGCCCGCGCCGGGGCTCAGCTGGTTCGCCGCCGCGCCGTTGCAGAAACCGGGCGAGAAGGCGTCCGCGCCCGATCCGGTGCGTACGACGTCGCCGAACCGCCCGTCCAGATTGCGGTCGAACAGCACGCGCGATCCGCCGTCGTTGCCCTGCACGTCATAGCCGCCGGCGGCGCCGACATAGAGGCCGTTGAACCCGCCGTCATCCTGCGCCGCGGCGGGAAGGGCGTGGAGGAGCGACAGCGCGCCGGCTGCGATCACGAGCGTCTTCATCGGTATATCTCCCTGTTATCTGGCTTTGGCGGAGGGGGCTGGCTGCGCCCCTCCGCCACATCGTCCTGTGCGTGTCGCTACGCGGCGTCAGGGCAGCCCGACCCGCAGCGTCGGGTTGCCGTTGTTGGTGCCGTTGGGGAAGAAGCCGCCGCCGGTGCGGTTCGCGCCGGTGGTGTTCAGATAGACGATATTGTGCACCTGCTGGCTGTTGCGGCTGTAGGCGATGGCGTCCGCATTGGCGGGCACCAGATTGGCGCCACCCGATGCGCTGGTCAGGCCCTCGTCGGTATCGCCGCCCTGGTCGAGCTGGTCGCGTGCGTCGGAAATGCGCCCCGCCGCGGTGATGAGCGCCGGGGTCGCGACCCCCTTGGCATACAGCACCGTGCGCACCAGCCCGGCGTGATAGGCCTCCGCCGCCAGGATGCCCGCGGCGGCCTCCAGGAAGAGCTTGCTGCTCAGCAGCGGCGCCGCCCCCTTGTACGCGGTGACGCCGACATCCTCGAACAGATAGGCGCCCAGCAGGAAGTTCTCCGGCGAGGAATAGGGATTGAACGTTTCGTTCGCCTGCACCACGCCGGCCGCGCGCGCCGCCGCGGTGAAGGCGCCGCTGGCGTCGCCCGAGATGTTGATGTTGGGCATCGCGATCGCCGACCCGCCCAGGGCCTGGCGCAGGAAGACGACATGGGCGAGTTCGTCCGCCGCGATCTCGCGCGCATAGGCGCCGACCAGCGGATCGTTGCGGAAGTTGACCGGGGCGCCGCCGGTCACCGTGCCGCCCGCGGTGCCGCTGCCGCTGGCGGTAAGGTTGGCGGGCAGCCCCGCGCCGGAGACGGCATAGGCGTAATATTGCGCCTCCAGATATTCCAGGTTGAGCGCGAGGTTGAGGATGTCGACGTCGGTCACCGCGGCGGGTGTCGGTGTCGGCGTCGGGGTGGGGCGGGGGGCATCGTCGCCCTCCGAGTCGAAACAGCCGGCGAGCAGCGTCGCGCTCCCCAGCGCCAGCGTGCCGCCGCCGGCGACCTTCAGGAACTGTCGTCGCGCCGCGCGGCGCGCATCGGAGGCAGCGAGGATGTCGAGTGCTTGGCGATGATCGATCATGGGATACATCCCTGAAAAAACGAGGCGTCGGATGGATGGCGTCGGCGGGCGCGCGCGCTCAGGTGGTCGAGCGGATGGTGCCGTTGACGCCATTGGGGAAGAAGCCGCCCATGGTCGTGGTCGCGGTCGTCAGATAGACGATGTTGAGCACCTGCCCCGGGGTCCGGCTGTAGGCCAGGCCATTGGCGTTGAGCGGCGCGATGTTCGAGCGCAGCGTATCGCCGCTGCCGGACGGGCGGATGCCCTCGTCGTCATTGGGGCCGATGCCGCGGATCAGGTCCTGCGTCGGGTTGCCGTCCAGCGTATCGCGCGCGTCGGAGATCAGCTCCGTCGCATCGACCAGCGCCTCGACCCCGCGGGCGTAGAGCGTCGTGCGCACGATCGCGGCGTGATAGGCCTCCACCGCCAGGATTCCGGCCGCCGCCTCCAGGAAGGTCTTGTCCTGGATCAGCGGTGCCGCGCCCTTATACGCGGTGACGCCGACGTCCTCGAAGATGAAGGCGCCCAGCAGGAAGCTGTTGGCATCGGCATAGGGGTTGAAGGTGTCGTTCGGGCCGACGACGCGCGCGGTCCGCGCCGCCGCCGTGAAGGGGCCGCTCGCGTCCCCGGAGATGTTGATGTTGGGCATCGCCACCGCCGAATTGCCCAGCGCCCGGCGCAGGAAGGCGACGTGCGCCTGCTCGTCGGCGGCGATCTCGCGGGCATAGGCCTGCACCAGCGTGTCGGTGCCGAAATTCACCGGGGCGCCGCCGGTGACGGTGCCGCCCGCCGCGCCGCTGCCGCTGGCGGTCAGCGTCGCGGGCAGCCCGGTGCCGTTGACGGCGTACAGATAGAATTGCGCCTCCAGATACTCCAGGTTCAGCGCGAAGTTGAGCACGTCGGCGTCGCTGAGGGTGGACTGCGCCTTGGCGGGATCGCTGAACGCGAAGGCGGCACCGGCGGTGGCGGCGCCCAGCGCGGCGGTGAAGAATGCGCGTCGGCCCTGCCGGCGCTGCACGCGCGCATCGAATGCGTCGACGACCAAATCCTGATCCATGGCCACTCGGCTCCTCCCTTGTGTACGCTTGCGGTCGGAACGTCTGCCCGCCCGCGAACGTCTGAAGTTACGGCTGCCGGGATACCGCGGATGCAGTCGCGAAAAATAAAGTTTCGACCTGGCGCGGGATAGAAGAGGGAGTCGGCGTCATCTCAGCCCCGTCGCTACGGCAGGAGCAACGCGATACGCTGGTCGCCGCGCTGCTGGCGACCGGCCTGCGGGATACGACCGCGTTCCGCGCGGTGTACCGGCTGACGTCCCCCAAACTCTTCGGCATCTGTCTGCGCATCTGCGGGGACCGGCAGGCGGCCGAGGACGTGCTGCAGGAAGTCTACATCATCATCTGGCGCCGCGCGGCCAGCTTCGAGCCGCTGCGCTCCAGCCCGATCACCTGGCTGGCGGCGATCGCGCGCAACAGGGCGATCGACTGGCGACGCGCGCATCGCGCGCCCCTGGCTCATGCACCGGACACTGAGCCGCCCGCGACGCCCGAGCCGCCCGACGACGCGCCGCTGGCCGACGCGGCGATGGTCGCGGGCGAGGAGGCGCATCACATGCACCATTGTCTGGAGATGCTGGATGACCTAGCGCGCGACGCGATCCGCAGCGCGTTTCTGGACGGGGCGACCTATCCGGAACTCGCGGCGCGCGCCGGCGTGCCGCTGGCGACCATGAAAAGCAGGGTGCGGCGCGGGCTCCTGCAATTGCGCAAGTACATGACCGATGACTGCTGAACCCGATCCGTCCGATCCCTCCGTCCAGGCCGCCGAACTGGCGCTCGGGCTGCTGGAGGCGGATGAGCGCGCGGCGGCGCTGCGCCGCGTCGCGTCCGATCCGGACTTCGCGCGCGAGGTCGCCGTGTGGCGCGAGCGGTTCAGCGATCTGGTGGAGGATTATCCGGCGGTGGACCCCGCCGTCGACCTGCTGCCCCGCATCGACGACGCCGCGCGCGCGCCCGCGGTCCCGCGGTCGCGCGCGTGGCGGTGGTTCGCCGGCGGGCTGGCGAGCGGCGCGCTGGCCGCGTCGCTGACGGCGGTGTCGGTCCTGCCGCGACCATCCGCGCCCGTCGCCGGCCCGATGCGCGCCGCCGCCGACCCCGCGCCGATGATCGCGGTCCTCGTCCCGTCGCGGGCGAGCGACCAGGCACCCGTCGCGGCATGGCTGGCACGGCGCGACGGTTCGCTGCGGCTCACCGCCGCGCCCATCCTGCCGCCGAACCGAAGCGCGGAACTGTGGTCGATCGGCGCGGACAAGGTGCCGCGTCCGCTCGGGCTGCTGTCGCCGGAAGGCCGGTCGCTGGTCGGCTCGACCGCCGGGGTGGGGGTCGGCGATACGCTGGCGGTGTCGATCGAGCCTGTCGGCGGCTCGCGCACGGGGAGGCCGACCGGCCCGATCCTGATGTCGGGCGTGCTCACCCGGGTCTGAATCTTGACCGCCGTCGCTCCCCGAAATCGGGGAATCTGAGCGGCTTGATTTCGATCAATGCGAAATATCCGTAGCGTCCGCGACTAAGGGCTTGTTTTCGCTTCACTAATGCGCCAGCGATTGGGGCGGCAGCGCTGGACCGAAAGCCGTTCTTCTACGTTCCTCCTTGTAGCAAAGGGGGTTGGCGCTTGTTCATCGTGCACGTGGCTTTGGGCGGCTGCCTCAAGGGTCCGCCGGTATCGTTCGGCATCACGGCCGACACCGGCGGCCACATCTCCTACGTGCTGGAGGCGGCGGCGCATCAGGCGGCGCTGCCGGGCGTCGATCAGGTGACGGTCGTCACCCGCCTGTTCGAAGCGCCGCATCTGGGTGACGCGTATGCGCGCGCGCACGAGAACGTCGCGCCCGGTCTGGACATCCGCCGGGTCGCGACCACCAGCCCCGACTATCTCGAAAAGGAAGCGCTGGCGGACGAAATGCCGGCCTTCGCCGATGCCTTCTGCGAATATCTCGCCGGTCTGCCGCGCCGTCCGGACGTCATCCACGCGCATTTCGCCGATGCCGCCGCCATCGCCGCGGTCGTGCAGCGGCGATACGGCATCCCGTTCGTGTTCACGCCCCATGCGCTGGGCATCGACAAGCGTGGCCAGGGCATGACCTGTGCCGGCCTGGACGCGCGGATCGAGGGCGAACATGCCGCGATCGCGGGTGCCGCGGCGATCGTCGTGTCGACGCGCGACGAGGCGGAGCGGCAGCTGGGCGGCTATGCCGTGCCGCTGGGGCGGCGCGTCCACGTCGTCCCGCCCGGCGTTCCGCGCCGCGACCTGATCCCGACCGGGCCGACGCTGGCGGATCGCCTGTCGACATGGCTCGATCATCCGAAGCGTCCGGTGATCCTGGCGGTGGCGCGCCCGGTCGCGAAGAAGAACCTGGCCGCGCTCGTGCGCGCCTATGCGGCGCATGACGGGCTGCGCGACGCCGCCAATCTGGTCATCCTCGCCGGGCAGCACGCCTTTGCCGGGGCGGAGGAAGCCGCGGTGCTGGCCGAACTGACCGCGCTGGCCGCGACGCCGGCGCTGAAGGGGCGCGTCGCGCTGCCGCCGCGCCACGACGCCCTGGATGTCGCCGCGCTCTACGCCCGGGCATCGGCGGGCGGCGTCTTCGTCAATCCCGCGCTGCACGAGCCGTTCGGCCTGACGCTGATCGAGGCCGCGGCGGCGGGCGTGCCGGTCGTGGCGACGCGCCACGGCGGCGCGTCGGACATCGTCGAGACGATCGGCCACGGCCTTCTGGTCGACCCGCGGGACGAGCGCGCCATCGCGGAGGCGGCCTTCTCGATCGTGTCGGACCCCGCACGACAGGAGCGGCTCGGCCGTGCCGGGCGCCTCGGCGCGCGCGGCTATTGCTGGCATCGCTATGCCGCCGCCTCCGTCGCGCTCTACGCCGCGGCCGCGACGCCGCGATTCCTCGTCAGCGATATCGACAACACGCTGACCGGGTGTCGGGAGGGCGCCGCCGCCTTCGCCGATTGGCGGCGGCAGTCGACCTTGCCGTTCATCGTCGCCACGGGGCGCGGCATCGACGCCGCGCGGCTGATCCTGCGCCGCTGGCATTTGCCGATGCCCGATGCGTTCATCACCGACGTCGGCACCACGCTGACCCTGCCCGACGGTGCGGGCGGGTGGCGCGAGGATGAGGATTATGCCCGCGCGCTCGACCGCGGGTGGGACCGCGCGGGGGTCGCGGCGGTGCTGGCCACGCTCGACCTGGCGCCGCAGCCCGCCGCGACCGCCCGGCGTCACAAGATCAGCTTCTTCGGCGACGCCGGCGCGGCCGACCGCATCCGTCGCGCGCTGGCGGCGG
The DNA here is from genome assembly GCF_036946125.1 of Sphingomonas adhaesiva. Lineage (NCBI taxonomy): Bacteria > Pseudomonadati > Pseudomonadota > Alphaproteobacteria > Sphingomonadales > Sphingomonadaceae > Sphingomonas > Sphingomonas adhaesiva. The sequence continues at coordinate 39,246 of NZ_JAQIJT010000001.1, read as the reverse complement.
CGGGGTTGCCGGCGCGGGTCGTCTTCTCGCACGGCCGCCTGATCGACGTGCTGGCGCCCGGCGCGGGCAAGGCGGCGGCCATCGCCGCCTTTGCCGCGCGGCACGGATGGACGCTGGCCGATGCGGTCGCCTCGGGCGACAGCGGCAATGACGAGGACATGCTGGCCGCCTGCGGCCACGCGATCCTGGTCGGCAATGCGAGCGACGAACTCGCCCACCTGGCGCCGCGCCCCGGACTGTTCCGGGCGCGTCGGCATCATGCCGCCGGGGTCGTCGACGGTCTGGCGATGCTGGGGCTCGCCGCGACGGACGCGGCCGACACGCGCGGCGTGGCGATCGCCGCGTGACCCGCCCGTTCGGCTATTTCGTCCACCATCAGGGGCGCGGCCATGCCGAGCGATGCGCCGCCATCGCGCATGCGCTGCCGCCGTCGCGCCCGGTGACGATCTTCTGCGCGCGCGACGATATCTTTCCGCCATTGCCCGCCCATGTCGAGCTGGTCCGGCTGCCCTCGCTGTTCGAGCCGACGGGGCAGGAGACCGCCGCGCTCGACTGGGTCGCGACGCCGGTGACGTTGCATTGCGCGCCGCTCGGCTGGCCGGGTATCCGCCGCGCGATGGCGATGCTGAGCGGGTGGTTCGACCGGGCCGACCCCGCGCTGCTGATCTGCGACGTATCGGCCGAGATCGCGCAACTCGCGCGGATCTGCTCGGTGCCGCATGTCAAGGTGGTGCAGCACGGCGATCGTGGCGATCCGGGGCATCAGGCGGCCTATGACGGCGCGGCCGGCCTGATCGCGCCGTTCCATGCCGCGCTCGCGCAACCCGAATGGAGCGCGTCGTTCCGCGCCCGGACCTGCTTCGCGGGCGGGCTGGGGGTCAACATCCGCCTGCCCGAGCGCGAGGTCGCGCGGCAGCGGATCGGCGTCGCGCCGGACGAGGAACTGATCCTCGTCGTCTCGGGCGGCGGCGGGGAGGGGTTCGCGCAGGCGCCGCTGGGCGTCGGCGCCCGTGCGCGCCCGGGTGCGCGCTGGATCACGATCGGCAAGGTCCGGCACGACTGGCATGCGACCGAGCCGGCGAATATCGAGCATCGCGGCTGGGTCGACGATGCGGCGGACCATATCGCCGCGGCGGACCTCGTCATCGCGTCCACCGGCAACACCACGTGCCAGCAGATCCTGGCCGCGGGGCGACCGTGGCTGGCGGTGCCCGAATGGCGCTATTTCGACGAGCAGCACCGCAAGGCGGAGGCGCTGGCCGCCGCGGGCGTCGCCTGCGCCCGGCCGCACCTGCCCTCGTCCGCGCACGCCTGGACCGATGCGCTGGACGAGGCGCTGTCGGGTCATCGCCCCGATCGCCAGCGCGCGATGATCGACGACGCACCGGCGGATCGCGCCGCGGCGTGGCTCGAACTGCTCGCCGTCCGGCTCGGCGCCCCGCTGGACGCCGCCGCCGACCTTCCAACTCCCGTGGAGCCGCGCTCGCTATGACCTCCGTTTCCGTCGTGACCCTGGCCAGGGGGCGCCCCGATCATCTCGTCAACGTCGTCCGCGGCCTCGCCGGCCAGACCTGCCTGCCGGTCGAGCTGATCGTGGCGGTGATGCAGGACGAGGAGTACGTCCTGCCCGACGCGCCGTTTCCCGTCCGCCAGATCCGGATCGCGCACGATGCCCTGCCGCTGGCGGCGGCGCGCAACGCCGCGGCGCGGCTGGCGCAGGGCGAGCTGCTGGTCTTCCTCGACATGGATTGCATCCCCGCCCCGGCCCTCGTCGCGGATTACGCGGGGCTGATGGCCGGGTTCGACGGGCTGCTGATGGGCGAGGTCATGTACCTGCCCGGCGGCGCGACGCAGGCGTGGGGCTATGATCGCTTCGCCGCCGTCGCGGTCCGCCATTCGGATCGCCGCGGACCGCCGCCGCAGGGGCGCGAGATCTGCGCGGACTATCGCTGCTTCTGGTCGCTCAACTTCGCGATGCGCCGCGCCACCTTCCTGAGGCTGGGCGGCTTCGACGAGCGCTATTGCGGCTATGGCGGCGAGGATACCGACTTCGGCAAGATGCTGGACCAGGCCGGCGTGCCGATCGCGTGGATCAAGGGCGGTCTCGCCTATCACCAATATCACCCGCATCACATGCCGCCGGTCCACCACATCGACAGCGTGGTGCGCAACGCGCAGCTGTTCGAGGCCAAATGGGGCTATCGCACCATGGGCCACTGGCTGCATGCGTTCCGGCTGATGGGGCTGATCGACGACACCGCGGGGCGGCCGATCCGCATCCTGCGCCGCCCCGACGCGGACGATCTGGCGCTGACCGGACAGCAGAGCCACCAGCCCTACGCCAATTCCGCCAGCGTGATCCGCCAGCTGGAGGCGGCGGCGCGGCCGCACGGCGGCGCCGGTCGCCGGGACGCCGTCGTCGCGGCATGAGGATCGCGATCCTCGCCCATGTCCGCCAGCGTATCGCGCAGCCCTTCGCCGGCGGGATGGAGGCGCATGGCTGGCACCTCGCCGCCGGGTTGCAGGCGCGCGGCCACGACGTCGTCCTGTTCGCGTCGGGCGACAGCGACCCGCGCTTCGCGATCGATCCGGTGCTGGCGGAGCATTACGAGCGGACCTTCCCCTGGGCCGAGCACCGCGGCACCGCGCCGCTGATCGCGCATCTCGACGCGGGCTATGCCGATGCGTGCGACCGGATCGCGCGCGGCGGGTTCGACGTCGTCCACAACAACAGCCTCCACCGCTTCCCGCTGGAACAGCGCCGGACCGCCGCGACGCCGACCGTCACCTCGCTCCACGTCCCGCCCTATGACGCGCTGCACTGGTTCGTCGCGCAAAGCCCGTCGCCGCGGCACCGTCTGACCGTCACGTCGTCGCGCCAGCTCGCGGCGTGGTGGCCGGACGGCGCCCCGCGCGAGGCGTCCGTCCTGCACAACGGCATCGACCTCGCGCACTGGCCCTTCGGCGCCGGCGGCGACGGCACGGCGGTGTGGTGCGGCCGCATCACGCCCAACAAGGGGCCGCATCTCGCCGCGGCGGCGGCGCGGCGCGCGGGGCTGGCGCTGACGCTGTTCGGCGCGATCGAGGACCCCGATTACTGGCGGGACGCGGTGGCGCCGCTGCTGGGCGGCGGCATCGTCTATGGCGGCCATCTGGACGGCGATGCGCTGGCCGCCGAACTCGCGCGCGCCGCGCTGTTCGTCTTCACGCCGTGCTGGGACGAGCCCTTCGGCCTGGTCGCGGCGGAGGCGATGGCGTGCGGCCTGCCGGTCGCCGCCTTCGACAGGGGGGCCGCGCGCGAAGTGATCGGCGAGGCGGGCGTCTTCGCAACGGCGGGCGACGTGCCCGCGCTGGCGGCGGCGATGCGGGCGGCGCTGGCCATACCGCGCCGTACCGCGCGGGACCGCGTCGAGCGGCTCTTCACGCACGACCGCTGGCTCGACCGATGCGAGGCGCTCTACCGCGACGTCCGGGGCGATGCGGCGTCGCTGGCGGCATGAGCGATGTCGTCGCCGGGCAGCAGGGGATGCTCGACCGCCTGTACCGCACGCACGTCGCCGCGGGCAGCCGCTATGCGCTGCTCGACTTCCCCGACCACGCCAATGTCGGGGACAGCGCGATCTGGCTGGGCGAGACCGCGATGCTGCGCCGGATCACCGGGCGCGATCCCTGTTACACGTCGTGCTGGCACGATTTCGACGACGCCGCCTTTCGCGCCGCCTGCCCGGACGGCGTGGTGTTCCTCCACGGCGGCGGCAATCTCGGCGACATCTGGCCGCATCACCAGCGGTTTCGCGACGGGATCGTCGCGGCGCTGCGCGACTATCCCGTCGTGCAACTGCCGCAGTCGATCCACTTCGACGAACCGGCGGCATCGCACCGCTTCGCCGAGCACGCCGCGCGCCACCCCGATTTCACGCTCTACGTGCGCGACCGGCCCAGCCTGGACATCGCGAAGGCGTGGGTGGGGGAGCGGGCACGGCTGGCTCCCGACTCCGCCTTCGCGCTCGGCGCGCAGCGGCGCCCCGCGGCGGCGGGCGTGCCGCTGCTCGCGCTGATGCGCAGCGATGGCGAGCGCCGCCCGCATGCCGATGCGGTGCCGGCACATGCGACCATCGTCGACTGGCTCGCGGATGACGAAGCGCCCCCGCCCGGCCGCGACGCCGCCGCGCGCCAGCGGCAGGCCGGCGCGCGGCTGCAGCGAGGGCTGCGCCTGCTCGCGCGCGGCGAGCGTGTCGTGACCGACCGGCTGCACGGCCACATCCTCTCGCTGCTGCTGGGGATCCCGCATGCGGTTCTGGACAATCGCTACGGCAAGGTCGGCGCGTATATCGACGCCTGGACCGGCGGATCGCCGCTGCTGGAGCGGCGGCCCGACGCAGCCCCCGCGCTCCCGCGATGACCGTGGCGATCGACGTCAGCCTGCTGGTCTGCACGCGCAACCGCCGCGCCGCGCTGACGCATCTGCTGGATTCGCTGTCCGATGCGCTGGCCGCCGCGGCGGGCCTGACGATCGAGATCGTCATCGTCGACAACGGCTCCGACGACGACACCGTCGCCCTCGTCGAGCGGTGGCGGCGGGATCGGCCGGCGCCGGTCGTGCTGCTGCACGAGCCGCGCCCCGGCCTGGCGCGGGCGCGCAACCGGGCGCTGGCGGCGGCGCGCGGCGCGATCATCGCCCTGACCGACGACGATTGCCGCGTCGAGCGCGACTATTTCACGGCGCTCACGGCCTGTTTCGCGGAGCAGCGCGGCCCGGCGGTCATCGGCGGGCGCATCCTGCCGGGCGACCCGCGCGACCTGCCGGTCACGCTGAAGACCGAGGATCACCCGATGATCGCCGCTCCTTCGACCTTTCCCGGCGGGTTCGTCATGGGCGCGAACCTCGCGATGAGCGCCGCGGTGCCGGCGCGCGTCGGCGATTTCGACGAACGCTTCGGTGCGGGCGCACCCTTCGTCGCGGCGGAGGATACCGATTTCCTGTTCCGCGCGATGCGCCGCGGCATCCCGGTGCGCTACGATCCCCGCTTCACCGTGCGGCATTTCCACGGACGCCGCGCGCCGGAGGAGGAAATATCGCTTCTCGCCGGCTACAGCTTCGGCGACGGCGCGCTCTATGCCAAGCATATCTTCCGCGACCGGCGCGTCGCGACGTTTCTGTGGAAGGACGTGAAGGACCTCGTCTGCGACGTGCGCGATCCGGTGACGGTACACCGCGGGATCGCGCGCTTCTATCGCTTCCGCCTGCGCCACAAATGCCGCGGGATGATCGCCTATGCGGGCGCCGCGTGTCGCCGCGCACTTCGCCGCAGCCCCGCGGCATGGCGGACGCAGCGCGCCAGGTATTTGATCCCGACGCCGTGGCGCTCTCGACCGACCCGTAGCCGGCCCGACCCGTAGCCGGCACGAAGAGGTGTTCCAGGATCGCGCAACGTGCCCTATTCCGCCCGCGCCGCGAGCAGGCTAGAGGGCGCTATGCGGGGAGAAGGGGCGAACGACGAGGTGATCGCGCGGCGTTCGAGTCGCGTCGGCATGATCGCGACCGGGCTGGCCTATTTCGTGGCGGCGCTGGGCTCGATGCTGCTGACCCTCAACGACAGGGGCTTCGGGACGATCTGGCCGGCCAGCGGTATCCTGGTCGCCGCGCTGCTGATCGTCCGGCCGCGCGACGCCGCGGGGCACCTGCTGGCGGCGGCCGCGGGGAGCATCGCGGCGAACCTGCTGGCGGGGGTCGGCCCGGCGAATGCGCTGGCCTTCACCGCGGCCAACATTATCGAGGGCGCCATCGTGGTCGCGCTGTGCCGCCGCTGGCACGGCGACGCGCCCCCCGACATGACCGCGCCGCGGCAGGTCGGGCGCCTGGCGCTCGCCACGATGGGCGGGGCCCTGTGCAGCGCGACGCTCGCGACGTTCATCTCGCGCGCGGACGACATCGACTTCTTCCTGTCGTGGTTCGTGACGGTGTCGCTCGGCATGATGATCGTCACGCCGCTGATCCTGACGGGCTGGACGCTGACGCGGCGGGTCGACCGCGTGCGCATCGATCGGTTGCCGGGGGAAATCGCCGCGCTGCTGGGGATGATGGCGCTGGCCAGCCTGCTGGTGTTCGGCCAGTCGGCGTACCCGATCCTGTTCGTGCCCATGCTGGCGCAGATCGCGGTGACGTACCGGCTGGGTCCCTTCGGCGCGGCGGCGGGGGTCGTGATCGTGGCCGGCATCGCCTCGGTCATGACCGCACAGGGCTTCGGTCCGATCACGTCGATCCATCTGACGACGTCGGCGCTGCTGTTCCTGCAATTCTACCTGCTGGCCCTCCTGATGTCCGCGCTGCCGCTGGCATCGTTGCTGGCGAAGCGCGACGTGCTGGTCCGGCAACTGCGCCTCGCGCATGAGGATGCGGCGCGCACGGCGACGCTGGCGGTGGCGGTGGCGGACACCGACGAGCTGACCGGGCTGGCCAGCCGCCGCTGCATCCTGACGCTGCTCGACCGGGCCCTGGCGCGCGGGCCGGTCGCGGTGGCGCTGCTCGACGTCGACCATTTCAAGGCGGTCAACGACAGCTACGGCCATCAATCCGGCGACCGGGTGCTGCGACGCGTCGGCGATGCGATCGCGGAGGCGCTCGGCACGACCCACCGGGCCGGCCGCTTCGGTGGCGAGGAGTTCCTGGCGATCCTGCACGTCTCCGGCGTCGATGCCGCGATGGCCGTCGCCGAGCGGGTACGTCGCGCGGTCGAGGCCTCCACGCAGGATCGGGACGAGCCGGCCGTGACGATCAGCATCGGCGTGTCGGTCGCGGCGCGGGGCGACACCGCCGAGGCGCTGATCCACCGGGCCGATCGCGCGCTGTACGGTGCGAAGCTGGCCGGCCGGAACCGCGTTCGCGCCGCCGAGCTGTCGCTCGTCCTGAACTGACCCGAACGGGCGGGGGCCGCGGGCGCGGCGTTCACCGGCGCACGTAGAAGAGGTGGGTGTCGACCTTCGCCACCTTGGTCATCGTGTCGCGCCAGTACGGCACCATCCAGTCGGCGTGATAGTGCGTGGCGCGGCCCACCCCGGCGAAGACGCGCCCGGCCAGCGCCGCTCTCGCCCTGCGTCGCGCGGCGGACCAGCCGACATGGCGGGTGCGGCGCCTGATCGACCCGTCGCAGGTGAACGAGAACTGGCAACCCGTCGTTCGCTCGAAGCCCTGATAGACGACGCCGCAGATCGTGCGCGGGAAGCCCGGCGCACGCACGCGGTTCAGCACGACCTGGATCACCGCGCGCTGGCCGCGCGGATCGTCGCCGACTTCGTAGAGAGCGGCGGTGGCGAGGCAATCGACCGCCTGCGCGCGCTCCGCCGGCCCGCCGCGAAAGCGGAAAGGTGCCGCGCTGACGCGCGCGCCGGCGGCGATCGGCACCCCGGCGTTGGAGGCGCGGGCCTGCGCCATCGTCATCGCTGGCGGCCGCTGGCGGCCCGGCGTGGCGGGCTCCTTCTCCAAAAGGCTCGCGACGATGGCGACGGCGGCCACGACGAAGATCAGCAGCAGCCATCGCTCGGCCGCGGTATCCCGCCGGGGGCGTCGCCTTCCGGGGCCAGATGAGATTCGCCGCGCTGTCATCGCCGCCCCCGTAGCACGGCGGGCGGCCCGTCGTTCTCCCGACGCGACATGATGGCGCAGATGGCCCGCGACGGGCGGCCCGGCGCGCGTCTCGTTTTCCGTATCGAAGGGGATCAGCCGGTGCCGGCGCTTCCCCTCGCGACGGCCTCGAAGCTGGCCACCAGCGGAGCCTGATCGCCGAGCGCGACGATGACGTCGAACATGCCCGGTTCGACGGCCCGGTCGCCCCGCGCGGTGATGATGGTCAGGTCGCGCGCCATGATCGGCAGCGTCACGATGCTGCTCGCTCCGGGATCGAGCGTGACATGCCGGAACGCCTTCATCCGGCGCACCGGCTGCGTCCGGCTGGCGACGCGGTCGTGGATGTCGGCGCGCACCAGCGTCGTGCCGCGGCGCGCGCCGACGTTGGTGACGCGCACCGCGACCGGAACCGCCGCGCCGATGGCGATCCGCGCGGGCACGTTCAGGTCGGTGAGCCGGAAGCGCGTGTAGCCGAGCCCCGATCCGAACGGATAGAGCGCCGCGTCCGGTGCGTCGCGCCAGTGGCTGCGCCCCGGTGCCATCGGCGAATCGGCGGGCGCGGGGCGGCCGGTGGCGCGGCGATCGTACGACCACGGCTGCTGACCCGTGGCAAAGGGAAAGCTGACCGGCAGGCGCCCGGTCGGCTCGACCCGCCCGAACAGCACGTCCGCGACGGCATGGCCGGTCTGCTCGCCCAGGAACCAGGTGGCGAGCAGCGCGGGCGCGTCGCGCACCGCACCCTCCAGCGCCAGCGCGCGGCCGTGGCGCAGCAGGACCACGACCGGCTTGCCCGTCGCGGCGACCGCCTCGGCGAGCCGCTGTTGCGCCGCGGGCACGGTGATCGAGACGCGGCTGTTGCCCTCGCCCGACATGTCGCCCCCCTCGCCGATCGCGAGCAGGACGACGTCGGCACGGTGCGCGGCGGCGACCGCGCGCTCCACGCCGCCGGGCAGGTCGGCATCGACCGCGCAACCCGCCTCGACCGTCAGCGCGCCGGCGTCACCCCCGGCGTCCGCCATCGCCGCGCGCAGCCCGGTCGCGAGATCGACGCCCGCCCGCGGATCGCCCGCGAAGGACCACGGGCCATTCAGGTTGGCGGTGTCGGCGCCGAACGGGCCGATCAGCGCGATCCTGCGCCCCGCGCGCGGCAGCGGCAGCAGCTCGCCGTCGTTGCGCAGCAGCACGATCGACCGCGTCGCGACCTCGCGGGCGAGCGCCTTGATCGCGGGCGTGGCGGTGGCGCGCGTCTCGACCCCGGCGTCGAGCGACCGGAACGGATCGTCGAACAGCCCCAGCGCTTCCTTCAGCGCCAGGACGCGCCGCACCGCCTGGTCGACCGCCTCCACCGCGACGTGCCCGGCGCGTACCAGTGCGGGCAGGTGGCGGACGTACAGCCCGCTCTGCATCGACATGTCGATGCCGGCCAGGATCGCGCGCCGCGCGGCGTCCGGCTCGTCCGCCGCGACGCCGTGCGCGATCAGCTCGCGATCGGCGTCGTAATCGGACACGCACACGCCCGCGAACGCCAGCTCGCCGCGCAGCACGTCGGTCAGCAGGTGGCGATTGGCGGTCACGGGGATGCCGTTGAAATCGGTGAACGATGCGATGGTCGCCCCGGCGCCCGCCGCGAACGCCGCGGCGAAGGGCGGCAGGTGCGTCTCGCGCAGTTCCGCGTCGCTCATGTCGACCGCGGCATATTCCATGCCGCCGCGCACCGCGCCGTAACCGACGAAATGCTTCGGCGTCGCGAGCACCGCATCGGCACGGCGCAGGTCGCCGCCCTGAAACCCGCGCACCCGCGCGGCGGCGAGGCGGGACCCCAGCAGCACGTCCTCGCCCGCCCCCTCCGCCACGCGGCCCCAGCGCTGATCGCGCGCGACATCGACCATCGGCGCGAAGGTCCAGTGGATGCCCCCCGCCGCCGTTTCGCGCGCCACCGCGCGCGCCGCGCGCTCCGACAGCGCCGGGTCGAACGCGGCCGCCTCCGCGAGCGGAATCGGAAATATCGTGCGACAGCCGTGGATCACGTCCGCGGCGAAGACCAGCGGGATGCGCAGCCGGCTTTCCAGCGCCGCCTCCTGCGCGCGGCGCGCGCCGGCCACGCCATAGCCGTTGAAGAGCATGCCGACGCGCCCGGCGCGGATGTCGTCGAGCATCGCCGCCGCACCGCGCGCCGCGACGACCGGGTTGAACACCGCGCCGACGGGGCGGATCTCGTCGTTGAAGCAGCTGAGCTGCCCCGCCTTTTCCTCCAGCGTCATCGCGGCGATCAGCGTCTCGATCCGCGCGGCGGCGTCGGCCGGCGGCGCAAATGCCACACCCGCGGCGACCATGGCGGCCGCGCGCAGAACGTCGCGTCGCCGTAACGCATGTTGCGCGTCGGTCACACCTGACTACCCATCTGCACGCATCCTCCGAATAGCATATTGCGATAACCATCGTCGCTGGTCTAGCGGCGCGCCATACCGTCCCGGAAGGGGACGTGGGGTTACAGGGAGAGAACCATGTCGATCGTCCACCGCTTCAGCGCGCGCGCGCTGCTGCTGACCGGGGCGGCGCTGCTGCCGACGATGGCCACCGCGCAGACCGTCTCCAGCGACGCACAGGCCGGGCAGAGCGCGCCGTCGGCGCAGACCGACGAGTCGCAGGACGTCATCGTCGTCACCGGCCAGACCTCGCGCGACCGTCCGCTCATCACCTCCTCCGCCGACATCACCTACGCCACGCGCGAGGATATCGACCGCCGCGCGCCGCGCTCGACCGCGGACATGCTCGAGCTGGTCCCCGGCATCTTCGTCGAGGCGACCGCGGGTGAGGCGTCTAACAACTATTCGGTCCGCGGCCTCCAGGGCGGCGGGCAGCGCTTCGTCCAGCTCGAGGAGGACGGCATGCCGATCCTCTACGGCGGCGGCGGTGCCGACTTCTTCTTCCAGCAGGATCTGACGATCGACCGGCTGGAAGCGGTCAAGGGCGGCTCGTCGGGCGTGCTGACCGTCAACGGCGCGGGCGCGACGATCAACTTCATCTCCAAGCGCCCGAACTTCCGGGAGTTCGAGGGCGCGGTGCGCCTGACCGGCATGAACTACGGCCTGAAGCGCGCCGATTTCTATTATTCGGCACCGCTTGCCGAGAATCTGGCGTTCAACTTCGGCGGCTACGTGCAGAGCAGCCCCGGCGTGCGCCGCAACCCGTTCGACTATGCCGGCTACCGGATCAAGGGGTCGCTGGAGTATCGCTTCCCGTCGGGCGGATCGATCACGCTGTCGGGTCGCCGCGGCGACATGGAGACGGCCTATTACGCGTCGGCGCCCTATCGCTTCGAGAACGGCAGGCCGACCAGCATCACCGGCTTCGACATCCAGCGCGACAATATCGGCGGCGACGCGTTCAGCTCGATCAACGTGCCGGTGTCGACCTTCGTGTCGCCGGACGGCTATCGCCCGTTCCGCTACCGTGACGGCATCCGCTCGTTCTACAATCAGGTCCGTCTCGACCTCGACCTGCCGCTGTCGGAATCGGTCTCGCTGTTCGCGCACGGTCGCTACATCGACTATTTCTACGACTTCAACGGCCTGTTCCCCGGCTCGGGCACCGGCAACGCGGGCCTCGCCAGCGCGGTCACCTACCTGACCCCGGGCGATGCCTCGCCGATCAACAACGTGCTGACGCTGGGCCGGGCCGCCTTCCCGACCGCGGTGCGCTTCGGCATCCGCAACATCCGCACCGGCCAGGTCATCGGCTCGAACCAGACCGACGTGCTGAACGGGCTGAACGGCAACGGCTTCCTCCAGCGCACCACGCTGAACCACGACCGCGTCGACGGGCAGGACCTGGGCATCAACGCGGGCGGCCGCTGGGAGTTCGAATCGGGTTCGATCAAGAACTCGCTGACCGTGGGCGCGATGTACTACAACGTGAAGCGCGACCAGAACCAGTCGGCCACCGCCAGCGTCGTCAACGACGTGCGCAACAACAGCGACATCTACGACATCGTCGCGCTCAACGGCGCGAACGGGGTCATCGGTTCGCTGACCGACAGCGGCCTGGTGTCCTACGGCGACTGGGGCGTCGGCATCCGCCAGCGCAAGGACGAGACGATCTCGCTCTACGCCAACGACGAGATCGCGTTCGGCGACCTGCGCATCGACGGCGGCATCCGCTGGGAGCAGGACACCGCCACCGCGTTCGATGGTCAGGGTGCGGCGGTGAACCAGCCCGTGCCCGCATCGCAGGGCGGCGTGATCCGCGACGTGGGCTCGACCTTCAACGGCGTGTACGCACCCGCCAACGCGCAGCGCACGGGCGCGGACGGACGGCTGAAGCAGGACCGGATCGCGTGGACGGTCGGTGCCAACTACCTCATCACCCCCAGCCTGTCGGTCTATGCCCGCTACGCCGATGGCTTCCAGACCAACAACATCGACCCGATCACCACGATCAAGCTGTACGAAGCGGGCGTGCGCTATCAGTATGCGCGCATCATCAGCGGCTCGGTCACGGCGTTCCGGACCAACTTCGACAATCAGAGCTACAATTTCGCCAACCCGCTGAACCCGACGCAGCAGCAGAACATCAACGCCGACCTGCGGACCAAGGGTATCGAGATCGACGTGCTGGTGCGGCCGGTGCCGTTCTTCTCGGTCGATTTCCAGGGCGTGTTCCAGGATCCCAAGCTCGTCAACCTGCAGATCGACGGCGCCAACCAGGCCGGGTTCGAGGGCAATCGTCCGGAGCGTACCCCGGCGCAGCTGTGGACCGTCACCCCGGCGATCCAGCTGCCGAACGGGCTGGGCGAGATCTTCGGCCGCTACAAGCGCATCGGCCGGATCTTCGCCGATGCCGGCAACGGCGTGGCGCTGCCCAGCTACGGCGTGACCAGCGCGGGCGTGAACCTGAACCTGACGCCGCAATTGCAGGTCAGCTTCAACGCGGAGAACATCTTCAACGTCGTCGGCCTGACCGAGGGCAATCCGCGCCAGGGGCAGACGCAGGCAATCACCGACGGCTTCTTCTATGCCCGCGGTATCGTCGGCCCGACCTATGGCGGATCGGTGACCTTCCGCTTCTGAGCGGATCGACTAGGATGAGGGCGGGGGGCGTCGCGACCGGGAACGGTGGCGGCGCCCCCGTTCGTTGAACGGACTGCGTTGAGGGAGACGGCGGGGATGAGGCACGTGGCGCGGATGATGCTGGGCGTGGCGCTGGTGGCGGCGACCGGGGTGGCGATAGCGCAGCGGGGTGCGCCCGCGCGCGCGCCGGAGCTCGCGTACCAGGTGACCGAGGGGCAGAATATCAACGCCTTCGTGCGCGACGGCGCGGTCGCGGCGCACCTGCTGCTGCGCAACGGCAACGATCCGCGCATCCTGGTCGCGTTCCCGGCGGGCAATAGCGGCGCCGGGCAGTGGTTCGCGCGCCTCGACCGCCCCGCGACGTGGCGGCTGGAGCAGGCGCCGCGCGCCGTCACGATGCGCGAGCCGGAGGGCGCGCGCACGCTCCACGGCATCGTGACCGAGGCGAGCATCGACACGCCGCGGCTGACGCTGGCGAAGACGGTGCTGTCCTCGATCCGCTTCCTGCGCGATTACCAGTCGGTCGGGCGCATCCCGGCCGAGGTGGAGGCGACGGCGACCGCCGCGGGCAACGCCATCACCGCCTATCGCCGCCGGCTGGACGGTGCGCCGGGCTATTTCCTGAGGATGGAGGTGCTGGACGGCAGCGTCGCGGGCACCACCATCCGCGCCGGCCGCGACGGACGTATCCGGCTGCGCATCACCGCGGCGACGGGCGAGACGCCGCTGACCGGGCTGGCGACGCGCGATCTGTTGAATATGCGCGCCGCGAACGACCCCGTGGCGCGCGAGGCGCTGCATTTCCTCAGCTACCGCGAGAAGTTCCTGGCGGGGTCGTGGCGGTTCCAGACCTATTTCGGGCGCGACACGCTGATGTCGGTGCGGCTGCTGATGCCGGTGTTGCAGCCGGGCGCGGTCGAGGCGGGGCTGGGATCGGTGCTCGCGCGGCTCGACGCGCGCGGCGACGTCGCGCACGAGGAGGGCATCGGCGAGTTCGCGGTGGTCGACCGGCGTCAGCACGGCGGCAGCGGCGATGCCGCGGTGCTCGATTATGCGATGGTCGACGACGACTATATGCTGGCGCCGGTCGCCGCCGCCTATCTGCTCGACCATGCCGACCGCGCCGCGGCGCGCCGTTTCCTGGCGCGCCCGATGCGCAGCGAGGGCGTGCCCGGCACGGTCGAGCCCGCCGGCAGGGCGCTGGTGCGCAACCTGCGCTACGTCCTCTCGACCGCGCGGCCGTTCGCGCAGGGGCCCGCGGTCGAGCGGCTGATCGCGCTGAAGCCCGGTCGCCTGACCGGCCAGTGGCGCGACAGCGAGGAGGGGCTGGGGCGCGGGCGCTATGCCTATGACGTCAATGCCGTGTTCGTGCCGGCGGCGCTCGACGCGGCGGCGCGGATGCTGCGCGCGGGGCTGCTCGACGCCTATCTGACGCCGCAGGACCGCGCCGCGCTGACGCAGGCGGCGGCGACGGCGGCGGTGTGGCGGGAGCGCGCGCCGGCGTTGTTCCGCGTCGACATCCCCGCCGCGCAGGCGAGCGCGCGGGGTGCGCGACTATGCGCGCGCGCTGAACATCCCCGCGGAACCGGCGCTCGCGTCGCTCGGGAACGCGCCGCTCACCTTCCATGCGCTGTCGCTCGACGAGCGGGGGAAGGCGGTGCCGATCGTCAATTCGGACGAGGGGTTCGCGCTGATGTTCGCCGATCCGTCGCCCGCGGAGCTGGAAACCTATGTCACCGCGGCGATGCGGCCGTTCCCGGCGGGGCTGATGACCGACATCGGCATGCTGGTCGCCAATGCGGCGCAGGCGGATGCGACCGCGCAGGGCCGCTTCACCCCCGCTGCCTATCACGGCGCGGTGGTGTGGTCGTGGCAGCAGGCGCTGTTCGCCGCCGGGCTGGAGCGGCAGCTGGCGCGGCGCGACCTGCCGGCGTCGACGCGCGCGGTGCTGACGCGCGCGCAGGCGACGCTGTGGCGCGCGATCCAGGCGACGCGCGCGACGCAGAGCTCCGAACTGTGGTCCTGGGCCTATGAGGGCGGGCGCTACCGGGTGGTCGCGTTCGGCGCGGGCAAGCAGGACGTCGACGAATCGAATGCCGCGCAATTGTGGAGCACGGTGTATCTCGCGGTGCAGCCGCCGAAGTGACGGCGGGGCGGGGCGTCACGTCAGCGACAGGAAGGCCGTGATCGTCAGCCGCCCGTCCGCCGGATCGGGGCTCAACACCGCGTCGGGCTGGATCGCGCCGCTGTGGAGGAGGGCGCTGCGATAGATGACCGCGCGGTTGGGGCGCGCCTCGACGAGGGCGGTGCGCTCGAACAGCGGCGTCGAATCGGCGACATAGGCGGCGGGGGGCGCACCGTCGCGGCGCAATTCGGCGTTGAGCATGTCCAGATAGCCGGCGGCGCGTCCCCGATCGACGGTTTCGAACCCGGTCGCGCGGTGGCGGAAGAAGGCGGTGCCGTCGCCTGCGCCCAGATAATGGACCAGCGCGATGCGGCGCGGATCGGTGGCGTCGACATGCGGCAGCCGCTGCGTCACGCTCAATCGCGCCGGGGGCGTGGTGACGATCGAGAAGCTGGCGTCGAGCAGCGACACCCCGCCGCGCTGGTCGAACACGCCGGCCAGCACTGCGGTCAGCGCGGGGCGCACCGCGGCGAAGTAACCGGGCGGCAGCGCGGCGCGTAGCCCCGGGTAATGATGCCGCCCGGGTTCGAACCGCGCGACCAGCGCCGCGGCACGCAGCGCCGCCGGATCGGGGTGGAAGCCGTCGACGATCGCGATCGGCTGCGCCTCCGCACCGATGCGCCGCGCGACGATGTCGGGCGGCGTCACGCCGCGCCGATCATCGGCGCCCCGATCAGCGACGCCAGCGCGTCGTCGTGCAACGGCAGCGTCGGCGCGGCGCGCGCGATGACCTGTGCGATCTGCGTCACCTGCGCGCGGTTGGTATCGGCATCCAGCACATCGGCGAGCGGGTTGTGGCCGCGCGCGGTGATGCCCTGACCGTTGAGGACCGCAAGCCAGCTCGCCTCGCGGAACAGCTCGTCGCCGTCGAGGATCAGCCGGCCGGAGCGGCGATATTGTTCCTCGCGCGCCAGCAGCGTGTCGGGCAGCGGCATCGTGCGGCAATGCCGCCACAGCGGATCGTCGCGTCCGCTGGTGGCGTGGTAATGGAGGATCAGGAAATCCTTGATCCCGTCCATGTCGCGCCCGAACAGCTGGTTGAACCGATCCGCCAGCGCGGGGTCGATGTCGCGGTCGGGGAAGAGCGTCAGCAGCTTCGTGATGCCGCTCTGGATCAGGTGGATGCTGGTCGATTCCAGCGGTTCGAGGAACCCGGACGACAGCCCGATCGCGACCACGTTGCCGCGCCACGGCTGCCGCCGGGTGCCGGCGGTGAAGCGCAAGGTGCGCGGCGCCGCGAGCGGCTCGCCGTCCAGATGGGCGAGCAGCGTCGCGGTCGCCTCGTCCTCGCTCAGATGCGCGCTGGAATAGACATAGCCGTTGCCGGTGCGGTGCTGGAGCGGGATGCGCCACTGCCAGCCCGCGGCGCGCGCGGTCGAGCGGGTATAGGGCGTCGTCGCCGCGACGCGCGCGCACGGCACCGCGACGGCGCGGTCGCACGGCAGCCAGCGCGACCAGTCCTCCAGCCGCTCGCCCATCGCGCCGTCGATCAGCAGCGCGCGGAAGCCCGAGCAGTCGACGAACAGGTCGCCGTCCAGCCGCTCGCCGCGCTCCGTCGTCAGCGCGACGACGTGGCCGCTCGCCCCGTCCCGCTCGACGTCGCGCAGCCGCCCCTCGACCCGGACCACGCCGTTCGCCTCAGCGATGCGGCGCAGGTAGCGCGCATACAGCCCGGCGTCGAAGTGATAGGCGTAGCCGAGCGTCGACAGGATCGAGCGCGCGTCACCCACCGGCTTCGCGAAGCGCCCCTGCGCCGCCAGCTGCGCGGCGAGCGACAGCGCGGACAGCGGCACGTCGCTGCCCTCCGCCTGCGCCTTCAGCCAGCGATGGTGGAAGGCGACGCCGGGCAGCGGCGCGCCATATTGGCCGAAGGGGTGGAAGTAGCGATGACCCGGGTGCGTCCAGTCGACGAACTCGATCCCCAGCTTGAACGTCGCCTTCGTCTCGCGCAGGAATTCGCCTTCATCCAGCCCGATCAGCTCGTTGAACCAGTGGATGGTCGGAATCGTCGCCTCGCCGACGCCCACGGTCCCGATCTCGTCGGATTCCAGCAGCGTGATCGCGACCGTTCGCCCCAGGCTGCGCGACAGCGCGGCGGCGGTCATCCAGCCCGCGGTGCCGCCGCCCAGGATGACGAGGCGGGATATGCGTCGATCGGTGGTCATGCCCCTCCATACGCGCTTCGCCGCCGCTACCGCCAGCCGCACGAGGCGCCGCGACGACGATCGTTGCCCGCCCCCGTCTTGCGGGTCAGCCGCCCAGCCAGTTCGCCAGCAGCTCGCCGCGATGCCCCTCGGGCGCGAGCACCGCGCGCAGCGATGCCAGCAGCGGCGGCAGCGCCTGGGTGAAGGCATAGGTCGGATTGACGACGAAGAGCCCGGCACCGTTGTACTGGCCGGGCTGATCGTCGTCGTACAGCCAATGCTCGATCGTCAGCAGCTTGGGGATGCCGAGCCGGCCCAGTCGCTCCTTCCACCGCGCATGCGTGGCGCGGTCCTTCAGCGGGTACCAGACGACCGTCACGCCGTGCGCCCATTTGCGGTGGGCGGCGGCGAGGGTGGCGGTGATCCGTTCGCGCTCGTCGGTCTGTTCATAGGGCGGGTCGACCACCACCACGCCGCGCGCGGTGCGCGGCGGCACCATCGCCAGCCACAATTCGTACGCGTCGCGCTGATGCACCGCGGCCGGGGTGTCGCGCATCACGCCGCGCAGGGTGCGGACATCCTCGGGATGCTTCTCGTTCAGGATCAGCGCATCCTGCGGGCGCAGAAGCTGCGACAGGATCCGCGGGGAGCCGGGATAGATGCGCGGCGCGGGACCGGCGTTCACGGCCCGGATCGCGGCGCGATAGTCGTCCAGCAGCGGGTCGGTGTCGTCGAACACGCGCCACACGCCCAGCATCGCCTCGCCGGTGCGGTGCGCATCGTCGCCGTCCAGATCGTAACGCCCGCAGCCGGCATGGGTATCGATCAGGGTCAGCGCGCCCGGTTTCTGCTGCAACGCCTGCACCAGGCGGATCAGCAGGCTGTGCTTGACCACGTCGGCGCTGTTGCCGGCGTGGAATGAATGGCGATAGTTCACGGCGCCTCGTATCCTGCCACGTCGGTCCCGCTCAATTGCCGTCGGAATCGACCATGAACACCACCGGCTTTCCGCGCGACATCGGTTCCCATCCGGCCGCCAGCGCGGCGCGCACGCAGCGCGTCATGGTCGCATCGTCGAGCGGCAGACGGCCGCGCGGCAGGCCCTTCAGCAGCCGCTTGGGCGGCGGGAATTCCACCCATGCCGCGCGCTGGGCATCGTCCTCGATGAGGGAGACCGTCATGCCCTTCCACCCCTCGTCATCGGACTGATGCGGCTCGCGCTCCAGCTGCCAGTGATAGGTGGTGCCATCGACCAGGACGGTGCCGCTGCTGCTCTGTGATTTCGCCATGGCGCCGCCCCTAGAGCGTGTTCAGGGCGCGTGTCACGTCCGTCAGGCGGCGGATCGTCCGATCGCTGCGGCGCTGTGGGGAGGCTGCCGCCCGGCGGCGCGACCGTCGACGACGGGCCGAAGCGCGCGGTGCAGCACGTCGGTGCCGGACGCGGTTCGCGCCAGCTGCGCTTCGAGCTCGCGTTCGTACGCGGTCAGATCGACGATCGACCGCCGGTCGTGCAGCATGGTGGCGAAGCGACGGACGCGGCGGAGCTCGCGATCCAGCCGATGCACCGTCTGGAGCGCGTCCGTCATGTCGATCGGGTCGACGGGCACGGTCGTTCTCGTTCGTGGCGGGACAGGCGGCGGCGTCAGCGGGCGATGCCGATGATGGCCGCCGCGGTATAGCCCGCCGCGACGCTGCCGCTGAACGTCGGCGTCTGCTGCGCGACCTGGGCCGAGGTGTTGTCGCCGAAGACCCCGTCGCTCGACAGCGAGACGCGCGCCAGCGCATTGGCGCTCGATGGGTAGGTGGTGGTGTCGGCGTAGACCGCCGAGGAGACCGCGGCGGGCAGGGCGAGCTGCGAGGTCAGGATCGAATAGCGCCCGCTCAGCGCGTTCGAGAGGCTGGAGAACACCTCGAAGTGCATATGCGGCCAGCGACCGTCGTAGCAGCCGGGAAAGATGGTGGTGAAGGTGACCTGCCCGTTGGCATCGCTGACCTGCACACCGCGCAGATAGCTCTCCGCCGCCGCGGTGTAGAGCGAGTATCGGCCCTGCCGGTCGCAATGCCACAGATAGATGGCATAGCCCGCCAGCGGTGCGCAGCTGCTGTTCACGTTCACCAGCGTCAGCGTGATCGTGAGCTGCACGCCGGTCGCGACCGTCGTGGAGGAGATGAAGCTCGCGCGGATGTCGCGGCGCACCACGCCGTCCACGGTCAGGATGTTGGACGTCGATCCCGATGCGCTGTTGGTGCCGTCGCCCGGATAGGGGCCGGCGGTTTCGGCCGGGTCGGCGACGCAGGCGGTGGCGCTCGTGCCGGTGGTCGTGGCCGTCGGCGTGGGCGTAGGGGTGGGCGTCGCGGTCGTCGTCGTCGTCGTCGTCGCGGTGGCGGCGCTCGACGTGCCGGTCGACGCCTCGCTGCCGCCGCATCCGGCCACCAGCGCGGCGGTTCCCGCCCCGGCGAACCACTTGAGCGCGCGGCGTCGTTCCATCATCGCCGTCATGACGGTCAGGTCGTCGGCAAGGCTGTGGGCGTGGTCGTGTCGATGGCCGGACATGGTGGAGGCTCCCAGAGATGTTGGGCATGCCTCTGGCGGGTCGACATTGCCTGCCGATATCAGGATGTCGCGGCGATGTTGCGGCGTGTGTCAGCCCGCGAGCGGCAGGACGACGCGCGCGACCGCGCCCTGGCGACCGTTCTCCAGCGTCGCCGCGCCGCCGTGGCGCGTCGCGATCGAGCGCACGATCGCGAGGCCCAGGCCCGTTCCGCCGGTCGCACGGTTGCGTGAGGGGTCGCCGCGGACGAACGGCTGGAACAGGCGCTCGGCCTCGGCCGGGTCGATCCCGCCGCCGACGTCCGTCACCCGGACGTGGACGCTGCCGTCCTCCAGCTGCCACCCGACGGTCGCACTCTCGCCGTATCGCACCGCATTCTCGATGAGGTTGCCGAAGAGCCGGCGCAGCGCCGCGGTATCGCCGCGCACCACCGCGCGCGGTCCCGCCTCCAGCGTGACCGGCTGTCCGGCATCCACCATGTCCTGGACCAGGCTGTCGAGCAGGCTGCCGAGGTCGAGCCGGTCGGCCTGCGTCTGCATCGCCTCGTCCCGGGTGAAGGCCAGAGTTGCCGCGATCATCGCGCGCATCTCGCCGATGTCCGCGGCGGCGCGGGCGCGGGCGTCCTCGGGCAGCTGTTCGACGCGGAAGGCCAGACGCGACAGCGGCGTGCCGAGATCGTGCGCGATCCCCGCCAGCATCGCGGTTCGCGCCTCGGCGTGATGCGCCAGCCGGGCGTGCATCGTCGTCACCGCGCGGGCGAGGTCGCGCACCTCGCGGCTGCCGCCCGGGAGCGGCGGCAAGGCCGCGCCGGTCCCGGCGCGATCGGCGGCGCGCGCCAGCAGCCGCAGCGGCCGCGTCAGCGCGCGCACGATCAGCCACGACGGCAGCGACAGCAGCAGGATCGCCGCCAGCATCGCCAGCAGGGTGCGGACATGCCACCGCGTCAGGAACGGCTGCACCCGGCTCTGCACCACCCACCAGCGGCCGCCGTCGTACCAGGCGAAGGTGAAGCTGCCGACGAAGGCGTCGCGCTCCGCCTCGCTGGCCGTGCCCGTGAAGGCCAGGACGCGCGACGGGCTGGTGCGCAGCTCCGCGGCGAGGCGCCGGCGCGCGGCGGCGTCGGGCGTTTCGCCGGGGCGGGCGGTGGGGGCGGTCGCTGCGCCATAGCGCCGCAGCGGTCCGAAACCCGGGCTGCCGAACGGTCCCCTGCGCGCGTCCGGCGGCGGACCGGCGCGCTCGAACGCCGGCGGGAACGCGCCGGTCAGCGTCATCGCGATGGCGCGCACGCTGTGCGGGCGGTCGAACGGCGGCGGCCCCGAGAAGGTGACGACGAAGGAGATCGCCGTCGCCACCAGGACGGAGGCGATGACGAGCAGGAAGATCGGCCGCGCGATCGACGCGCCGCGCGTCCCGGCCCGCGGCTCAGCGCCGCTCGACATCGGCCGTGAACATATAGCCTTCGTTGCGCACGGTGCGGACGAGGTCGTCGCCGCCACGCCGGTCGGGCCGCTGGAGCTTGCGACGCAGCCGGCTGATCTGGACGTCGATCGCGCGATCGAAATTCTCGCTGTTGGGGCCGCGCGAATGATCGAGCAGGAAGTCGCGCGTCAGCACGCGGCGGGGATGCTCGACCAGCGCCAGCAGCAGGCGGAACTCGCCGTCGGACAGGTGGATGATGACGTCCTCGGGATCGTAGAGCTGGCGCGCGAGCGGATCGAGCCGCCAGCCGGCGAAGCGCAGGTACTGGCGCGCCGCGGACAGCATCTCGACCGGCGCGGGGCGTTCCCGGTTGCGCCGCAGGACGGAGCGGATGCGCGCCAGCAGCTCGCGCGGATTGGCGGGCTTTCCCAGATAGTCGTCGGCGCCCATCTCCAGCCCGACGATGCGGTCGACGTCCTCCCCGATGACCGACAGGATGATGACCGGGGGCGCCGTGGTGCGGTCCAGGCTGCGGAGTACCGACAGCCCGTCCTCGCCCGGCATCATCACGTCGAGGACGATCAGCGCATAGCGGTTCCGCGCCAGCGCCGCGCGCATCGCGACCGCGTCCTCCGCCACGTCCACGACATAGCCATGGCCCGCGAGGAACCCCGCGGTCAGCTCGCGGATGCCGGGATCGTCATCGACGATGAGGAGGCGGGGCTCGGGATCCACGGTCTCGATCGGGTTCAGGAGGGCGGCGGTCTGCATGCACCGTCAGGTGCCGACAGGACGTATCGCGCTCATTGCAGCGCTGCAACATCGGCCGTTCTGCGCGCGGGTGTGGCTTTCGGGTGACAGGCGTCGGGCGCGCTGCGACCGGCGCTGGACGCCCGCGCCGGGCATGGGCATATAAGAATGATATGATAATTCGGCGGGAGGGCGCGATGCAGCGACGTGAGGTGATGGCGGCCGGCGCGATGGCATCGCTCGCCGGCTGGATCGAGGCCGCGCCCGCCCGCGCGCAGCCGGGGCGTCCCGTCCCGCCGCCCCGGTCGCGTGACCGCCTCGCGACGTGGCGGTTCCATCTCGGCCATGCATCGGACCAGGCCGCCGATTTCGGCTATGGCCGCGACCAGCGCACCTTCGCGAAGGCCGGTACCGCGACCGCGGCCGCGGCGATGCCGGCGTTCGACGATTCCGGGTGGCGCAACGTGCGCGTGCCGCACGACTGGGCGGTGGAGCTGCCCTTCGCGCCGCCGGCGGTCCCGGCATCGAAGGAAACCGAGGATGCGGTCGCCGCGCACGGCTTCAAGGCGATCGGGCGCGATTTCCCGCAAAACAGCATCGGCTGGTATCGCACCACGCTCCCCATCGTCCCCGGGGACCGCGATTCCGCGATCTGGCTGGAGTTCGACGGCGTCTTCCGCGACTGCACCGTCTTCGTGAACGGCTATGTCGTGGCGACCAACGCCAGCGGCTACGCGCCCTTCGCCGCGGCGATCGGTGATTTCCTCGACTATGACGGCGGGCCGAACGTCGTCGCGGTCCGCGTCGACGCCTCGCTGGGGGAGGGGTGGTTCTACGAAGGCGCCGGCCTCTATCGCCACGTCGACCTGATCCGCGCCGCGCCGGTCCATGTCGCGTACTGGGGCAGCGTCGTGCGCACCGTGCCCGCGACCGACGGCGCGCAGGTATCCGCCGCGATCGAGGTGCGCAATGCCGGTGCCCGGCCCGCGGAGGCGCTGCTGCGCCAGCGCATCCTCGCGCCGGACGGCAGCGTCGCCGCCGCGCTGCCCGATCGCACCGCGACGATCGCGCCCGGCGCGACGACGACGATTGAGGCGGCGGCGCTGCTGCGCGCGCCGCGGCTGTGGTCGCCCGACGATCCCGCGCTGTACCGGCTGGAAAGCGACGTCGTCGTGGGCGGGGCCACGGTCGACCGCTACGTCACGCGCTTCGGGGTACGCTATCTGCGGTTCGATGCCGATCGCGGCTTCCTGCTCAACGGCCGCCCGACGAAGCTGCTGGGCGTCTGCAACCATCAGGATCACGCCGGCGTCGGCACCGGCATTCCCGATGCGCTGCACCGCTGGCGCATCGCGCAGATGCAGGGGATGGGCGCCAACGCCTGGCGCAGCGCCCACAATCCGCCGGCGACCGCCCTGCTCGACCTCGCCGACGAGATGGGGATGATGATGATCGTCGAGGCGCGCCGCAACAGCAGCGATCCCGAGGCGATGGACGAGCTCGACCGCATCCTGCGTCGCGACCGCAACCATCCGTGCGTCATCGCGTGGTCGCTGGGGAACGAGGAGCCGCATCAGGGCACGGCCCGCGGCGCGCGCATCACCGCCGCGATGCAGGCGCGCGTCCGCACGCTCGATCCGACGCGCCCGACAACCTTCGCGCTCGACAACCGCTGGGACGTGGGCGTGGGGAAGACGGTCGACATCGTCGGCTTCAACTATCGCACCGACCGGATCGAGGCGTTCCACGCCGCCAACCCTCTGGTCCCGGTCTACGGCTCGGAAACCGGCAGCACGGTGTCGACCCGCGGCGCCTATGCCAACGACCCCGCGCGCCACGTCGTGCGCGCATACGATACCGAGCATCCGTGGTGGGCTTCCACCGCGGAAGGCTGGTGGAAGATCGCGGCGACGCGGCCCTATATCGCGGGCGGCTTCGTCTGGACCGGGTTCGACTATCGCGGCGAACCGACGCCCTATGCGCAGTTCCCCAGCATCTCCAGCTACTTCGGCGTGGTGGATACCTGCGGCTTCGCGAAGGACAATTACTTCTACTATCGCGCCTGGTGGCGATCCGACCCGATCGTCCATCTGCTGCCGCACTGGACGTGGCCGGGCCGCGAGGGGCAGCCGGTCGAGGTCTGGGTCCATGGCAATTGCGCCGAGGTCGAGCTGCTCCTGAACGGGCGCTCGCTGGGGCGAAAGGCGATGCCGCGGAACGGTCACCTCGCCTGGATGGTGCCCTATGCCCCCGGCCGGCTGGAGGCGCGCGGGTTCGACGGCGGACGGCGCACGGCGCGCGACGTGCGCGACACCGCGGGCGCGGCGCACCGCATCGTCCTGACCGCCGACCGTCGCCTGCTCGACGCGAGCGGCGACGATGTCGCGATCCTGCGCGCGGAGATCGTCGATCGCGCCGGGCGCACCGTGCCCGACGCCGGCCACCGCGTCCGCTTCACCGTCGCGGGCGATGCGGCGGTGATCGGCGTCGGCAACGGCGATCCCACCTGTCTGGAGCCGGACCGGGCCAGCGAGCGCAGCGCCTTCCACGCGCTGTGCCAGGCGATCGTCCGTGTCGGCGCGCGTGCCGGTACGGTACGTGTCAACGCCGCCGCCGACGGCCTCGTCCCGGGCGGGGTCACGTTGATCGCACGATAGCACTTGCCACGGCTGGCTGATTTATCATACAAAAACGTCGGGCGCTCGCAAGAGGGGCCGACAGGGGAGGACGACCGTGATTTCGAAGGCATTCCTGCTCGCCGCGGCGAGCATCGGCACGCTGGCCGCGCAGGCGCAGGCGCAGGCGCAGGCGCAGGCGCAGACGGCAGCACCGGCGTCGGACGCCGCACCGCAGAGCAGCCAGGGCGGCACGACCGACGCCGCGACTCCGGCCGCGGACGGCGACGAGATCGTCGTCACCGGCTATCGCCAGTCGCTGCGCACCGCGATCAACGCGAAGCGCGCCGCTGACCGCGTGCAGGAGGTGCTGGCGGCGGAGGACATCGGCAAGCTGCCGGAGGCGAGCATCGCCGAATCGCTCGCGCGTCTTCCCGGCCTCGCCACCAACCGCGACCGCGGCAACGGCACCGCCATCTCGATCCGGGGCATGGGGCCGAACCTGGTCAACACCTTGCTCAACGGGCGCGAGATCGTCTCCGCGGAGGCGAGCCGCAACGTCCGGTACGAGCAATATCCCGCCGAGCTCATCAACGGCGCCTATGTCTTCAAGTCGCCGACCGCCGCGCAGGTGGAGGGTGCCATCGCCGGCCAGGTCGACCTGCGCACGCTGCGCCCGCTCGACTTCTCCGAGACGAAGGTCGTGCTGAACGCGCGCGCGATCTACAGCGACCTGGCCGAAAAGGTGCAGGACACCAGCCCCTGGGGCTGTATCGCGAGCGCCTCGGTGGTGACGCAGCTGCTCGACGACACGCTGGGCATCGCGGTCGGCTATTCCGGGCGGCGCCAGTCGGTCGCGACGGTGCGCACCAACATCTTCCGCTACACCAACAGCTTTGCCGACCTGAACGGCAACGGGCAGGGCAACGACAACATTCCCTTCGGGTTCGAGGGGCTGGCGCGCGGCGGCGACGACATCCGCCACGGCGCGCTCGCCGCGCTCCAGTGGAAGCCCAGCCGCGCCTTCGAGCTGAACGGCGACTTCTTCTACAGCAAGGTGAAGTTCGACGAGACGCAGCGCGGCTTCCGCGTCGAGAACCTGCCGTTCGGCAACACCCAGAGCGGCGTCAGCGCGGTGACGATCCCGCAGGCGGGCGGCGGCACGCAGGACTATGTGACCGGCATCACCACCACCGTCTTCCCCGGCAACGAAAGCTTCGGCCAGGTCGTGCGCGGCGTGAACGAGCTGTTCTTCTTCGAGGACGATCTCTACGCCGGCGGCCTGAACGCCAAGTGGCGACCGGAGGGGTGGGAGATCGCCGCCGACGTCGGCTATTCCACCACGCACCGCGACCAGCAGTTCCTGACGCTGCGCACCGAGCCGTTCGGCTTCGCGCCCACCACCACCTTCCGCTCGGGCAACGACAGCGTGCCGGCGATGACGATCAACGCGAACCTCGCCGATCCGTCCGCCTTCCGCATCGCCGATTTCCAGATCCCGGAGAACGGCGGCGGCGCGCCGCTCATCAACGACGAATTGTGGACCGCCAGCCTGGATGCCACGCGCCAGATCGGCCGCGGCCCGCTCGCGGCCCTGCGCTTCGGCGCGCGCTACACCGACCGATCGAAGGATTATACCCAGCGCACGCAGTTCGGCTTCATCGATCCGGCGCAGCGCACCGCGACCCCCGCGTCGCTGCTGAACGGCACCTACAATTTCTCCGGCGCCTATGCCGGGCTGCCCGCCGTCCAGTCGATCGACATCCTGAAGGCGGTCACGACGCTGTTCGGTCCGATCGCGCCGACGCAATCCTTCTTCGACCAGCGCTCCAGCTGGCAGGTGGGGGAGAAGACCTACGCCGGCTATGCGCAGGTCGACCTGGAGGGCAACCTCTTCGGCCTGCCCTTCAACGGCAACGTCGGGCTGCGCGTCATCCGCACCGAAACCGACTCGCGCTCGATCCGCATCGATCAGGACCCGACCTCGCAGACCGCGGTGCCCGTGCGCGTGACGAACGAATTCACCGACTGGCTCCCCAACCTCAATCTCACGTTCAAGCCGACCGACAAGCTCCAGATCCGCCTGGGCGCCAGCCAGGCGCTCGCGCGCCCGCCGCTCGACGATCTGAGCGCCGGGTTCGGCGTCTTCACCTTCGGCGCGCCGTCCGCGTTCGGCGGCAACCCGCTGCTGGAGCCGTTCCGCGCCAAGCAGCTCGACGCCACCGTCGAATGGTATTTCGACCGCGACAGCGCGCTGACCATCTCGGGCTTCTACAAGGACCTCAGCACCTATATCGCGCAGCAGGTCACGCCGATCTTCGTCAACGATGCCAACGGCAACCCGGTGGAGGGCACCTTCCGCCGGCCGATCAACGGCTCGGGCGGCACGATCAAGGGCGTCGAGGTGCTGTTCCAGAAGGCGTTCACCTTCCTGCCCGCGCCGTTCGACGGCTTCGGCACGTACCTCAACTACAGCTATACCGACAGCAACATCTCGGTGACCGAGAACGACAATGCCATCGGCGCGATCCAGCTGCCCGGCCTGTCGAAGCATGTCGCCAACGCCACGCTCTATTACAGCAAGGCGGGGTTCGAGGCGCGCGTCGCCTTCCGCTACCGCTCCAATTACGCGACCGAGCTGGGCGATACCGACCGCATCCTGTTCACCGCGCCCGAAAGCGTGCTCGATTTCCAGACCAGCTACGAATTCGGCGCCGGCGCGCTGAAGGGCGTGCGCCTGCTGTTCCAGGCCAACAACCTGACCGACGAGCCGTTCGAGACCTATTACGGCGACCGCCGCCTGCAGGGCCGGTACGAGAAGTTCGGCCGCCGCTTCCTGGCGGGCGTGGGGTTCAGCTTCTGATGCGCCGCGCGCTCCTCACCGCCGCCGCGCTGCTGGCCGCCACCCCGGCGCTCGCGGGACCACGCGCTCCGGTGCCGCCGCTCTACCTCGGCGCGGACCTGTCCTACGTCAACGAGATGGAGGATTGCGGCGCGGTCTATCGCAGCGGCGGAAAGCCGGTCGATCCGTACGCGCTGCTCGCGAAGAAGGGCGGCAACATCGTCCGCGTGCGCATCTGGAACGATGCGAAATGGACGAAGTACAGCGACCTGGCCGACGTCTCGAAGACGATCCGCCGGGCGAAGGCGGCGGGCATGCAGGTGCTGCTCGACTTCCATTATTCGGACGACTGGGCCGACGGCGACAAGCAGATCGTGCCCGCCGCCTGGGCGGCGCTCGATACGCCCGCGCAGGCGAAGGCGCTCTACGCCTACACCCGCGACGTGCTGGGCAGGCTCGACGCACAGGGGCTGATGCCGGAGATGGTCCAGGTCGGCAACGAAACCAACCCGGAACTGATGGCGGGGCCGAAGAAGGCGATCGACTGGACCCGCAACGCGACGCTATTCAACGCCGGGATCAAGGCGGTGCGCGATGCGGGGAAGGCGGGCCGGATCGCGCCGCGCGTGATGCTCCACATCGCGCAGCCCGAGAATGTCGAGCGCTGGTTCGACGATGCGACCGCGGCCGGGGTGCTCGACTATGACGTGATCGGCATCAGCTATTACAAGAAGTGGTCGACCCAATCGATGCCCGAGATGGGCGCGACGCTGGCGCGCGTGAAGGCGCGCTACAAGGCGGACGTGATCGTGGTGGAGACGGCCTATCCCTTCACCATGGCCAATGCCGATACCTCGCCCAACCTGCTGGGCGAGGATACGCTGGTGGCGGGCTATCCCGCGACGCCGGCGGGGCAGCGCCGGTATCTCATCGACCTGACGCAGACGGTGGTCGATGCGGGCGGCGTCGGCGTGGTCTATTGGGAGCCCAACTGGGTGTCGACCCGCTGCGGGACGCGGTGGGGCAAGGGCTCCAACTGGGAAAACGCCGCCTGGTTCGACTACCGGCGGCACGAGGCGCTGCCGGCGTTCGATTTCCTGACGCACGACTACCGCCGGGGCGCGACGGCGAAGTAGCGCCGTCCACCCGCCTCCGCGGGGACGACGGCGCGGGCGCAAGGCGGCCGCATCCCGCGTCGTCCCGGACTTGATCGAGGCCTCTGCGAAACTCGGTTCCTTGTTCCCCGGCGAAGGCCGGGGCCCAGCTGGGGGACGGCGGTAACAGACGGAAAAGCCACGCCAGCTGGACCCCGGCCTGCGCCGGGGAACGGCGACATCGTCAAGCGATCCACGACGTTCGCAGAGGTCCTGGGTCAGGCCCGGGATGACGTTCCGGAAAACCGCTGTCCTACACGCCCCGTCATCAGGCATGCCCGCCGGATCGTGTTGCGCCCGTCGACCCCCGCCCAGCTCACGCCGCCCGCGACACCCCCGCACGAACCCGCTTCCGGCGCCGACGTGGCGTCAACTTTGTCAACTTCCGCTCACAGCGCGGCGACGAATCGCGCCGCCCGCGCGCCCACCTCGTCCGCCGTCATCCCCGCCGCGTACAGCGCGGAGCCCAGCCCGAACCCCGCCGCGCCCGCCGCGCGCCACGGCGCCATCCCCTCCGGGGTCACGCCGCCCACCGGCAGCACCCGCACCGCCTTGGGCAGCACCGCGCGCATCGCCTTCAGCACCGCGGGCGACGCGGCCTCCGCCGGGAACAGCTTCAGCGCAGCCGCGCCCGCGTCGAGCGCCGCGAACGCCTCGGTCGGGGTCGCCACCCCCGGCAGCGCGACCAGCCCGCGCGCCGCCGCCGCCGCGATCACCGCGGGGTTGGCGTTGGGCGCGATGATGACCGTACCGCCCGCCGCCTGCACCGCCGCCACATCCTCGACGCGCAGCACGGTGCCCGCGCCGACGACCGCGCGCCCCTTCAGCGCGCGCGCCAGCGCGGCGATGCTGGCGAGCGGGTCGGGCGAGTTCAGCGGCACCTCGATGATCGTGAACCCCGCCGCGACCAGCGCCTCGCCGATCGCGACCACCTCGTCCACGCGCACCCCGCGCAGGATCGCGATCAACGGGCAATGCGCGAAGGCGGTGTCGAAGGCGGCGAGGTGGGTCATGCGGCAAGCTCCTGTATGCGGGTGATTCCGGCGACGAAGGCGGCGTTGCTGTCGACGATCGCGGCGCGGCGCCCCAGCGTCTCGATCGCGGCGGCGTACAGCCCGCCCAGCGCCGGATCGGCGAGGACGTGGACGAGGTCGTGGCGCGCCTGCGCCAGTCGCTGCGCCACATCGGCGCCGATCAGGAGCCCGCTGGCATATGCGGCCGCCGCCGCATCGTCGCGCATCCCCAGCAGCGCGGCGGCGCGAATGCCGAA
The DNA here is from genome assembly GCF_036946125.1 of Sphingomonas adhaesiva. Taxonomy (NCBI): domain Bacteria; kingdom Pseudomonadati; phylum Pseudomonadota; class Alphaproteobacteria; order Sphingomonadales; family Sphingomonadaceae; genus Sphingomonas; species Sphingomonas adhaesiva. Next base: position 9,622 of record NZ_JAQIJT010000001.1, on the reverse strand, counting down.
GAGGCTGGCGGCCAGGTCGGCGCGCGCCCCCTCCGCCACGCCGTCGCGGAACGCAGCGCCGTCGCTCACCGGGCCGGTCAGCTGGCGCGCCAGCAGCCCGTGCGTGCGCAGCAGCGAGAACAGCTCGCCCGTCATCGCGGTGACGAAGGCGGCGATCCGCCCCTGCGCCATCGTCGCCCATTTGCAATGCGTGCCCGGCTGGCACAGCAGCGCGTCCGCCGGCACCTGTCCGGCGGCGACCGCGCCCAGCAACTGCACCTCCTCGCCGCGCATCACGTCGCCGCGCCGCGCGTCGCGGTACGAGACGCCCGGCACGATCCGGACCCCCGGCGCCACTTGCGCGACCGCGGCGGCGACCTCCGCCAGTCCGGCGGGCGCGGGGACGTAGGGCATGGCGCGCCACCCGATATTCGATCCCACCATGCCCGCGAGCAGCAGCGGATGGTCCCCGTGCCGCGCCCGGATCGCGGCGATCTCGGCGGGGAAGTCCTCCACGACCGATGCGCCGCGATCGTCGCGCTCGGTGGTGACGACGCGGCCGTCGTCGATCGCGAACACGCGGCGGTTGGTGGTGCCCCAGTCGACGGCGAGGAACCTCATCTCACCACCATGTCGCATAGAGGGCGACGAGGATCGCCAGGACGCCCAGGGCGGCGACGTTGAACGCGGTGGTGGTGGCGTAGCTGACGTCGCCGGTGACGACGCGGTTCGCCTCGCGCGCCTGCGGGCGCAGCAGCGAGACGATCGCGGCGAGTGCGGCGGCGGCGACGAAGACCACGACCATCCGGTTCATGAACGGCAGCGCCGGCAGCGCCGATTTCAGCACCAGCGACAGCACGAAGGAGGCGACCGCCGCGGTCAGCGCGCCGGCCTCCGTCGCGCGGCGCCAGAACAGCCCCATCAGGAAGATGACGGTGATGCCCGGCGTGAAGAAGCCGGTATATTCCTGGATGTACTGGAACGCCTGGTCCGACTTGCCCAGCAGCGGGCGCGCGGTGACCATCGCCAGCACGATCGCCACCGCCGCGGCGATGCGCCCGACCATCACCAGCCGCCGCTCGGTCGCCGGGTCCTTCGCCGCGCCGTCCTCTGCGGCGGTCGCGGCGCCCTTGCGCTTGGCATAGAGATCGAGCGTGAAGATCGTCGCGATCGAGTTGATCTTGGACGCGGTGGAGGCGACGATCGCCGCCACCAGCGCGGCGAAGACGAGGCCCAGCAGCCCCGGCGGCAACAGCCGCAGCATCGTCGGATACGCCTGGTCGGGCTTGGCCAGGTCGGGCGCCAGCACGACGGCGGCGATGCCGGGCACGACGATCACGAACGGCATCAGCATCTTCAGGAACGCCGCCAGCACGATGCCCTTCTGCGCCTCGGGCAGGTCCTTGGCCGCCAGCGCGCGCTGGATGATATATTGGTTGAACCCCCAATAGCTCAGGTTCGCGATCCACATGCCCCCGATCAGCACCGAAATGCCGGGCAGGTCCTTGTAGAAGGGATTGTCGGGCGACAGGATCATCTCGAAATGTTCGGGCGCGACCTGCTGCAACCGCGCGAACCCGCCGATGATGCCGCCCGCGCCCCCGATCCGCGACAGCGTGATCGCCGAGACGCACAGCCCGCCGAAGACCAGCAGCGTCACCTGGACGATGTCGGTCAGCGCCACCGCCTTCAACCCGCCGCGCAGCTGATAGAGGAGCGCGAACAGCCCCAGCGCGATCAGCGCCGCGTCCTGGTCGACGCCCGCCACCTGATTGACCGCGATCGAGCCCAGCCAGATGATCGAGGTCAGGTTCACGAAGACGTACAGCCCGAGCCAGAACACCGCCATCAGCGTGCGCAGGTTCGGGCCGTAGCGCTGCTCCAGGAATTGCGGCATCGTGTAGATGCCGTTCCTCAGGAAGATCGGCAGGAACCACTTGCCGACGATCAGCAGGGTGAGCGCGGCCATCCATTCGTAGGAGGAGATGGCGAGCCCGATCGCATAGCCCGACCCCGCCATGCCGACGATCTGCTCGGCGGAGATGTTCGCCGCGATCAGCGACGCCCCGATCGCCCACCACGGCAGCGACTTGGACGCCAGGAAATAGTCCGAGGAGTCCTTCGTCTCGCCCGCCTTGTCGCGGCTCACCCACTGCGCCAGCGCGAAGATGCCCACTGCATAGGCGATCACCACCGCCAGATCGATCGTCGAGAGCGTCATCGCGCCGTTCCTCCCCAAGCTGCTGCTGAATTATACGATAAATTGTGCAAGTCCAGTCCGACGACTTCACATGGCGCATAGCTTGGCGCAGAAGAAGCATTATGGAGAGGGGGCACACCACATCCGATCGCGCCTTGCAGCACGATCTCGGCCGCAACCTGACGCACGGGATGCTCGACACGCTGGGCAAGGCGATCGTCATCGGCCGCTACGAAACGCGCCCGTTCCCGACCGAGGCGGAGATCGCCAAGGCGTACGGGGTCAGCCGTTCGGTGACGCGGGAAGCGGTCAAGATGCTGACCGCGAAGGGTTTGGTGACCGCCCGGCCGCGGCAGGGGACGGTCGTCAGCCCGGCGTCGCAGTGGAACCTGTTCGACACCGACGTGCTGCGCTGGCTGCTGGAGCGCAAATTCTCGGTCGACCTGCTGCGCCAGTTCAACCAGCTGCGAATCGCGATCGAGCCGGAGGCGGCGGCGCTGGCGGCGCAGTTCCATTCCGCTGCGGACATGGCGGCGATCCGCGCCGAGCTGGCGCGGATGGCGGCGGCCGAATCGGGCACCGGCGATCCGCTGGAGGCCGACATCGCCTTCCACGTCGCGATCCTCCAGGCGTCGGGCAACCCGTTCTACGCCCAGTTCCGCACCGTGGTGGCGACGGCGCTCCACACGTCGATCCGCTTCACCAACCGCATCAAGGGGCGCTCGGCCAACATCGCCGATCACGCCGCCGTTGCGGATGCGATCGCGACCCGCGACGCCGATGCCAGCCGCCGGGCGATGCGGCGCATCATCGGCGACGTGCTCGACCTGATCGGCGACCAGCGCGACTAGGCCCGATCGACAGGCGTGGCCGGGGTGGCAGGCGTCCGCTACCCGCCGAACCGCTGGGTCGGCAGCCCGCGGCATCCCGGATCGACCTCGAACAGCGCGCCGGCCAGCGGCTCGTCATCGCATCCGTCCGCGGCGGAGGTGACGAACATCCGGTCGAGCCCGTCGCCGGCAAAGGTCATGCTGGTGATCTGCGACGCGGGCAGCGCGATCGACCGCATCCGTGCGCCCGGCGGATCGAAGCGGCTGACCTGCCCGGTTCCCCAATGCGCCACCCACAGGCAGCCGTCGGCGTCCAGCGTCATGCCGTCGGGGCTGCCCCATGCCTCGTCGAACACGATATGCGGCGCCCGTCGGCCGAGCGTGCCGTCGTCGTGAACATCGAACCGGAAGATGGTGCGCCGCGCGGTATCGGTGTGGAAGATCGTCCGGCCGTCCGGCGCGATCGCGGGGCCGTTGGCGATCGTATAGGGTGCATCCACCTGGCGGCAGCTGAAGTCCGGGTCGAGCCGATAGAAGGCGCCCGTCTCCCCCTGGCACGAAAACGGCATCGTCCCGGCCCAGATGCGACCGGCGGCGTCCGCCTTCGCATCGTTCATGCGGTTGGCGGGCAGGTCGGGCTCGGGGTCGTGGATGGGGGTCACGACCGGCGCGGCACCCGGGGGCAGCAGCAGTTCGACGAAGCCGGTGGCCGTGCCGGCGATGAAGCCGGCGCGATCCTGCCGCTCGATGATCCAGCCGGTCGGCGCGGGCATGTCCCATGCCGTCACCGTGCCGTCCGCCAGCGCCAGCCGCCGCACGCACCGCCCCAGTATGTCGACCCAGTAGACGGCCCGTTCGCGGCCGGACCACAGCGGCCCCTCGCCCAGTGTCGCCCGTCCGCTGCCCGCTACCGCGGCGACCATCTCAGTGACTGTCGCGCGGCAGGCCGCGCTCGGCGATCCGTTGATACTTGACCGCGCTCTCGATGACCGCGCCGGTGTCGAACTGGCCGACGGTGTCGCGGTGGATCTCCTGCCACGGCGTCTGCGAGGCGGGGATCGCCACGCGCTCCAGCTCCGCCCGGCGGCGCGCCAGTTCCTCTTCGTCGACCAGCATGTCGACGCGGTTCGCCTTCAGGTCGATCCGCATCCGGTCGCCCGAGCGCAGCAGCGCGAGACCGCCGCCGACCGCCGCTTCGGGGGCGGCATTCAGGATCGACGGGCTGCCGCTGGTACCCGATTGCCGCCCGTCGCCCAGGCAGGGGAGCGCATGGACCCCGGTGCGGATCAGCGCGGCGGGCGGCCGCATGTTGACCACCTCAGCGCCGCCCGGATAGCCGACCGGACCCGCGCCGCGCATCACCAGGATCGAGCGTTCGTCGATCCCGCTGGCGGGGTCGTCGATCCGGGCGTGATAATCCTCCGGTCCGTCGAACACGACGGCGGTGCCCGTGAAGGCATCGGGATCCTCGGGATCGCTCAGGTACATGCCGCGGAACTGGTCGGAGATGACCGACAGCTTCATGACCGCGGCGTCGAACACGTTGCCCGACAGGACGGTCAGCCCGGCGGCCGGCTTCAGCGGGCGATCGAAGGGGTAGATCACATCCTCGTCCGCGATGGTCGCGCCCGCCACGTTCTCTGCAACCGTCGCGCCGTTGGCGGTCAGCGCGCTGCCATCGATCAGCCCGGCCGCGAGCAGCTGTGCCATCACCGCCGGAACGCCGCCGGCGCGGTAGAAATCCTCACCGAGATACTGGCCCGCCGGCTGCATGTTGACCAGCAGCGGGATGCCCGCCCCCTGTTCCTCCCAATCGGCCAGCGACAGCTCGACCCCCATGTGACGCGCGATCGCGTTGAGGTGGATCGGCGCGTTGGTGGAGCCGCCGATCGCCGAATTGACGCGGATCGCATTGAGGAAGGCCGGGCGGGTCAGGATGTCGGACGGACGGCGGTCGGCGCGTACCATCTCGACGATCGTACGCCCCGTCTCCCATGCGCATTGCTGCCGGTCGCGGTGCGGCGCGGGGATCGCGGCGGAGGCGGGCAGCGACATGCCCAGCGCCTCCGCGAGCGAATTCATCGTCGTCGCGGTGCCCATCGTGTTGCAGAAGCCGGTCGACGGCGCGCTGGACGCGACCAGTTCGATGAAGCCCTTATAGTCGATCTCGCCTGCGGCCAGGAGCTCGCGCGCCTTCCACACGATCGTCCCCGACCCGGTGCGCTGGCCCTGGTAATGGCCGTTCAGCATCGGCCCGACGGACAGGGCGATCGCGGGGATGTTCACCGTCGCGGCGGCCATCAGGCAGGCGGGCGTCGTCTTGTCGCACCCGATCGTCAGCACGACGCCGTCGATCGGATAGCCGTGAAGTACCTCGACCAGGCTGAGATAGGCCAGGTTGCGGTCCAGCCCGGCGGTGGGGCGCTTGCCGGTTTCCTGGATCGGGTGGATCGGAAATTCGATCGGGATGCCGCCGCGGTCGCGGATACCCTGCTTCACGCGATCCGCCAGGATCAGGTGATGCCGGTTGCACGGCGCCAGGTCGCTGCCGGTCTGCGCGATGCCGATGATCGGGCGATCCGACTGCAGCTCCTCCAGGCTCAGCCCGTAGTTCAGGTAGCGCTCGATATAGAGCGCGGTCATGTCGGGGTTGGAGGGATCGTCGAACCAGGCGCGCGAGCGCAACCCCGTGCGATGCCGGGCCTCTGGCGGCAGGTCGTCGTTGCTCATCCGGTCTCTCGTCAAATGGCCATGCGGCGGCGATGTCGGCGGTTGATAGCCGATCGGCACGCAGCTAGGAAGACATTTGTACGATAATTGGAGCGATACGGGATGAAGGTGGCGTTGGTGGGGGTCGGGAAGATCGCGCGCGATCGCCACGTCCCGGCGATCGAAAACGACCCGGCATTCACGCTGGCGGCGACCGCGGACCCGTGCGGCGGGATCGACGGCGTGCCGGCGTTCGCGACGCTGGACGATCTGCTGCGCGCCGGTCCGACGCTCGACGCCGTCGCCATCTGCACCCCGCCGCAGGGGCGCGCCGCGCTGGCCGCCAAGGCGCTCGGGGCGGGGCTGCACGTGCTGCTGGAAAAGCCGCCTGCGGCGACGCTGGGGGAGGTGGCGTTGTTGCGGGAGGCGGCCGCCGCGGCCGGTCGCACGCTCTTCGCGGCATGGCATTCGCGCGCCGCGGGCGCGGTGGAGCCGGCCCGCGCATGGCTCGCATCGCGCCGGGTGTCGGGGATCCGGATCGACTGGAAGGAGGATATCCGCCGCTGGCATCCCGGGCAGGACTGGATCCTCGACGCCGGCGGCTTCGGCGTGTTCGACCCCGCGATCAACGCCTTGTCGATCGCCACCGCCATCCTGCCCGGCCGATTGCTCGTGACGCAGGCCGACCTGGCGATCCCGAACGACCGGCAAAGCCCGATCGCCGCGGAGGTCGGGCTGGCCTGCGGCGATGCCGACGGGCACATGTCGCTCGATTTCCTCGAGCGTGACGCGCCGTGCTGGACGATCGTAGTGGAGTGTGACGACGGCGTGTTGCGGCTGGACGACGGGGGCCGCGTCCTGCTCCTCGATGGCGAGCGCCGTTCATACCCGAACGAGGAATATCCGCGTCTCTACCGGCGTTTCGCCGGCCTGATCGACGACGGGCGATCGGATCTGGACGACGAGCCGAGCCGTCTGGTGGCCGACGCCCTTGCGATCGGCCGTCGCCGATCGACCGCGACATTCTCCTGGTGACATGCCACGTGGCCCCGTCGGCCGGCGGGTGGCTGACGCAAGCCGATGCCGGGCGATTCGCCGCGCGCGGCCTATTGCTCGGGTCGGCGCGGGAAAGCCGACGACGCCCCCGGATGATCGATGGAGCCGAAGCCGCGCAGCCAATCCGCGCGCTCCTGCTGCATCAATTCCGTGGTGTAGGGACAATCTTCCACGCGCATGCGCTGCGACGCCCGGGCGGCCACACCCTCGGAATACGGATTATTGATCACCGAAAACCTTTCTCCGCCCCGCATCAGTCCGTTCTGCCTGCTGCGGCGACCGCCTCGCGGGCGTCATCCTCGGTGCGGAAAGTAACGGGGATCCACTCCCCGCTTTCCAGCAGGCGGATGCCCCACTTGCCCTCGAACTCCCGCTCGGGTCGGATGGCAACTTCATATAAATCATCCAGCTCCATCCTGCATTACTAATGTAAGTTTCCCTTGGATGGATAGTCTCCAGTGTCACACTCGGTATCGTTTTGGAGCAGCGCGTCCCAAGACATCGGCGATAGAGGTGGTAGTTTGGACGGTGGCCCTTGATCGTCACGGCCGCTCAGTCGCTCGCCGTCGACGCGGGCGTACCCCGCTTCGGCGCTTCGAACGTCGCCCAGTCCGCGTCTCCGCCGGGACACGGCGGCCGACCGGCGATACCGTCGTGCTCGCCGTCGGCACCGGCGCGCGTGCGGTGCAGGTGGACCTTGGCGATCATGTTGGCGGAGATCGGCGCGGTGATGAACAGGAACAGCGAGATCAGCAGCTCGTGCGCGGTCCAGATGCCGAGCCGCGCCTGGAAATGGACGACGGAGGCGAGCAGCAGCGCGCCCAGGCCCAGGGTCGTCGCCTTCGTGGGCCCGTGCAGTCGCTCCATCGTCGATGGCAAGCGGACGAGGCCCCAGCTGCCGATCAGGGCGAACCCGCCGCCCAGCATCAGCAGCGCGACGATGACGAGGTCGGCCAGCACGCTCATTCCACGATGTCCCCGCGCAGGATGAACTTGCAGTAAGCGATGGTGCTCACGAAACCGACCATCGCCAGCAGCAACGCAGCCTCGAAATAGGAATCGGTGCCGCCGATCATGCCGATCAGGACGATGAGGGCGATCGCGTTGATGACCATCGTGTCCAGCGCAAGGATGCGGTCGCCCAGCGCGGGTCCGCGCAGAAGCCGCCAGAGGTTCAGCACCAGCGCGACCGCGATGCAGCCCGCCGCCAGGTGGAGAGCGATGCCGATCATGCGAAAATCCGTTGCAGGCGTGCTTCGTAGCGCATCTGGATACGCGCGATCTCCGCCGCCCCGTCGGCGACGTCCAGCGCGTGGACCAACAGGAAGCGGCCGTCCGCCGATACATCCGACGATACCGTACCGGGCGTCAGGCTGATCGTGCCGGCCAGCATCGTGATGGCCTCCGGCGTGGTCAGCCGGATCGGTACCGTGAGCCAGCGCGAGCGCAGATCGCGGTTGCGGCGGAACAGGATCAGCCGCGCGACGTGGAAATTGGCGACGACGATGTCGAGGAGGACGATCGCCAGATAGCCGAGAAGGGCTCGCCGGAAGCGTATCCGCGGGCGGTCCGGCCAAAAGGGCTGGGTGAACTTCGGCAGGACCAGCGCGAAGACCGCCCCCAGCACGATCCCCGCCGACCGTGACATCGTTCACCATCAGCAGCCAGACGGTCAGCAGCATCGCCGACAGCGCGGGATGGGGCAGCAGCCGCCTCATCGCGCCGTCCCCAGGACCGCGGCCACGTAGCGTTCCGGCGCCATGACCTGTGCGGCGGTGGCACGGGTCTGCGCCTCCGCCCAGCCTGCGCAGACGCTCAGCGCCCCCAGCAGCAGCAGCAGCAGCGCCGGCGCGATGAAGTCGGCGCGCGACCGGGGCACCACGGCCACGGCTTCGGCATCCGGCGCCGCCGTCTTCCAGAACAGGGAGGATCCGCTGCGCGAGAAGCCGACGACGCCTATCAGGGTCGTGCCGAGGATGGTCGACCAGATCGCGGGCCATCCGGGGCCGGCGAAGCTCGCGTCCAGGATCGACAGCTTGCCGACGAAGCCGGCGAGCGGCGGCAATCCCACGGTGCCGATCGCCGCGACGAGGTACGAGAGGCCCGCGGCATCCTGTCCGGCGAACCGCGGGCTGGGTACCAGGGCGTCCGCATACTGGCCGCGCCGCCGCATCGTCGCGTCCGCGACCAGGAACAGCGCCGCACCCGCGACGATCGCCTGCACCATGTAATAGAGCGCGGCGGCCAGCGCCGCCTCCCGCCACATCGACACGGGCATCAGCAGCGTGCCGGTCGATGCCAGTATCGCGAACGCCGCTTGCTCCCGCATTCCCCGCGCCACGAGCACGCCGACGAACCCGACGACGGCACCCAGGATCGCCGATGGGAGGAGCCAGGGCGCGGGCACCCACGCCGCCGCACCCGCGGTCGCGCCGAAGATCAGCGGGACGGTGCGGATCAGCGCATAGACGCCGACCTTGGTCATGATCGCGAACAGTGCGGCGACCACCGGCATCGTCGCGGCGTAGGTGCGCGGCAACCACAGGTGGAGCGGCACCGCCGCGGCCTTCAGCGCGAATACCGCCGTCAGCAACAGGCCCGCGATACGCAGCAGCCCCTGATCCTCCTCCCCGAGGGTGGCGACCCGCACCGCCAGATCCGCCATGTTGAGCGTGGCGGTAAGGCCGTAGAGCAGGCCGAGCGCGACCAGGAACAGCGCCGATCCGACGATGTTGACGACCACATAGGCGACGCCCGCCTTCAGCCGCAGCGCACCCTGGCCATGCAGCATCAGGCCGTAGGACGCGATCAGCAGGACCTCGAAGAACACGAAGAGGTTGAACAGGTC